>JAWOIO010000172.1:0-50047 GCA_046484625.1 Acidimicrobiia bacterium | reverse complement strand
CACTGGCCCGACCCGTGGCCGGCCATCTTCGGATACCACGAGATCTGGCACGTCTTCGTGCTGGTGGCCGCGGCGATGCACTTCGCGTGCATCGCGTTCATCGTGGTCTGACGGCGTCGCATCGCCGGGTCAGCCGACCAGGCACCGACCCGTGTCGACGGCAGACTGCGTCCCGCGCGCCGAGAACGTCGCGAGCCCTGCTTCGATCTCCTCGTCGGTGAGCGCGTAGGCCGTCGTGGTGCTCCCTGGATCGACCGCGAACGCCAGCCCGACGACAGCCCCGGCCTGGTCGATCAGCGGTCCACCCGAGTCGCCCGGCTCCAGCTGCGTCGCGAGCACGAAGATCGTCCGACTCGTGCGGGCCGCCCGGTAGATGTCGGTCCCGTTCGCAGTGATCTCCTCGGCGACGCGCGCGGGTGACTCGATCTGGGTTCCACCACCGGGGTAGCCGATCACCGAGCCGGTGGCATCGACCTCGATCGAGCCTCGCGCCAGCGGCGTGAGGCCGAGGCCGGGCGCGCGCACCAACGCGAGATCCCGTCTCGGATCGAAGCCCACGACCGACCCGACCACCCGGCGACCGCTGGTCGTCGATACCGTCGTCGCGACCTCGCCGGCAACGACGTGCGCGTTCGTGAGGACCAGGTTCTCGGCAACAACCACGCCACTGCCCTGCTGCAGCCGGGTGCATGCCTCGCCGTCCAACCGGACGACCGAGGCGCGCACGCTCGCGAGCACCTCGGGCGCGAGACCGCCCTCGGGTGGTGGCCCCGAGTCGGGCGACGTGAGGCGCGCGAACACCTCCGGGAACGGCGCGTCGCCGACGAGCCGCCCCAAGGCCGAGAGGGAGCTCGGAGGGGCGGGCGCGAGTCGGTCGAGCGCTCGCACGATCACGGATCCTCGTGTCGCACGGGCGGGCCAACCGGGTGCGCTCGACAGTGCGGGGGTCAGGATCCAGATGCCGATCACCACGAGCGCCAGGCCGGCAAGCGCGCCGAGCAACTGGTCGAGGACCCCGTGCGTCAGGTGCGTCGGCAGCCAGCGTCGGACGAACACGCCGAGGAAGGTCCCCGCCATCTGGCCGAGCAGTGACACCAGGACCAGGAACGCGAGTGCGCCGAGCAGACGGGTCCGGGGAGTGGAGTCGCGCAGGGCGTTCGCCACGTCGTCGACGAAGAGCGCGGCGATCACCCCACCGACGACGAGCCCGACCCATCCGAGCGCTCGCGCCGCGAACCCGCCGCGCCACCCCGCGTAGGCGACGCTGACCGCGAAGACCAGCAGCGCCGCGTCGAGCAGGTTCACTCCGGTGGGACGAGGAGCCGCGCGAACGTGAGGAAGCCGGTGTGGGCCACCATCCGGTGGTCAGGGCGCACCGACTGGCCGTCGATGTGCCACGACCGCTGCAGGACCTCGATGGTCTGGGCGAGACCGAACGCCGACTCCTCGAGCGCCTCGTGCAGCCGCGCCACCTGGAGGATCGTCGGGAGGTACGCGAGCAGGATGCCCCCCGGGAGCAGGGCCCGGGCCGCGTGCTCGACGACTCGCCACGGCTCGGGGAGATCGAGCATCACCCGATCGAGGTCGACGACGTCGATCCCGTCGTAGGCGTCGCGGACCTCGACCCGGAGCGGCACGTCCGCTCCGAGGATCCCCTCGACGTTCCTTCGCGCACGGCCGGCGAAGTCCTCCCGCAGCTCGTAGCCGATCACCTCACCCGCAGGACCCACGGCGCGCAGCAGGGCCATCGTGAGCGCACCCGAACCGATGCCGGACTCGAGCACCCGCGCTCCCGGGAAGATGTCGGCCTGCATGACGATCGGACCGAGGTCCTTCGGGTAGATGACTTGCGCGCCGCGCGGCATCTCGAGGACGTACTCCGAGAGCGTGGGGCGCAGGCCGATGAGACGCGCTCCCTTCGTGGTGCGCACGGTGGTCCCGTCGGGCTTGCCGATGAGGTCGTCGTGGCGCAGCACGCCGGCATGGGTGTGGAACTCCCCGCCGGCGGCGAGCGCGACGAGGTGGCGGCGGCGCTTGTTGTCGATCAAGAGGACGTTGTCACCCGCCCGGAACGGGCCCCGCTGGGTGGGAACGGTCACGATGCACGTTCCCGGAGCTTGCAGAACGCGCACACGCCGCCCGGAGTGGGCGCGCCGCACGACGTGCACGGCACCAGGCCCGCGCGCTCCTCGGCACCTTCCTCGTGGAACCGCTCCTGACCACGAGCGAGGAAGCCGAACATGAACGAGGCCTTCGCCCCGGGCGATCGGTCCTCCAGCGAGTTCAGGATCTCCTTGTACCCGAGATGGCGGTTGCCGGCCGCCATCGGGCACTCCTCGACCTGGTAGTCGATCCCCCGCACCACGCAGTACGCAGCCATCTCGCGCTCCCCCATGCGCACGAGCGGCTTGACCTTGCGTGCGAAGCCTTCCGCGGCCGGGAGGACCGGGTGCTGACGACCCAGGTAGCTCACGTCCCAGCGCAGCACGTTCCCGAGGAGCACCGCGGCTTCGTCGTCGAGGTTGTGACCCGTCGCCACGACGTCGTAGCCCAGCTCGATCGCGTGGCGGTTGAAGAGGTGTCGCTTCGAGAGACCGCACGATCCGCACGGCGAGCGATGCGTGGCAGCGGCGGCATCCGGGATCGTGAACCCGAAGTCCGCGCCCAGCTCGACCTCGTGCAACGTGAGCGACCGATCGGCTGCGAATGCACGCGTGTAGCGACCCGACTCGTCGGAGTAGTCGCCGATGCCCAGTCCGAGGTAGAGCCCGTCGGCGTCGTAGCCGAGCCGGACGAGGAGATCCCACAGGGCGAGCGAATCCTTGCCACCGGAGACCGCGACGAGGATCCGGGCATCGGGGGTGAACATGTCGTACTCGTGCACCGCGCGCCGAACCTGCTCCTCGCAGTGCGCGACGAGGTGCTCGGGACAGAATGCCGCGTTGTGTCGACGGATGTCGATCACCGCGGGGCCGCGACACACCCGGCACTTCATGTGCCCGCGCCCCCGGAGATGACCGGTCGGATCTCCACGGTGGCCGAGTCCTCGAGACGCGCATCACGCGGGATGAGCTCGTCACCGGCGATGACCAGGACGGACTCCGGGTTGATGTCGAGCCGCTGAAGGAGCGCCACCACGGTCATCGGCCCGCGAAGCTCGAGTTCGCGCCGGGGGTTGCGCAACGTGATCTTCATGGGGTCGGTAACCGGTCGTCAGTCGCGCGGCGCGCGCACGGTCCGGATCTCGACAGCCTCACCGGGCCGCAGCTCGAACCGCTCGACCACCGTCGGCTCGGCGAGAAGGCGACGGAGCACGCGGACGGCTGTCGCAGCGATCCCGATCCAGAGCCATGCCTGCGATCCGTCGCGCGTCCCCCGACGAAGGCCCGTGCGCGAGAGCCGGACGATGAGCTGGTTCACCGGGCTCAGATCCGACGGATCTCGACGACCGTCCGGCGCTTGCGGCCTCGGCGGCGTCCGAGGAGGTAGGCGACGAGGACCCCGAGCAGCGCCAGTCCCACGACGGCCGCGATCCCGGCGCCCTTGGCGGCGTCGGCGCCCGCCTCGGTGCCTCCCTGGATCTCGCGCAGCTTCGACTCGATGTCGGCCCGCGTGATCGGTCGCCGAGTCGTGGGATGGGGCGTTCGATTCGGGCTCATCCGTGCTCCTTGCGGTTGCGCCAACCTGCTCGGGTCTTCCACGTGAGCGCTCCCCCGACGAGCATCACGACGACGACGATCCCGTACGGCGCCCACGACCAGTCCCCGGTGAACGTCGACCCCGTCTCGGTCTGGAGGGCCCGCAGCAGGCCGACCCCGAGGAGCGCGACTCCGAGACCCAAGAGGAAGCTGCCGACGATCCCGAAGGAGATGTACCGGCCGAGGTTGCGGAGTGGGACGACCGTCTCCTGCATGACGTAGTCGACAACCATCTCCTTCAGCTCTACGACGAGCTGCGGGAGGGGCGCGCTCGCCGATGCGGCCGGAGCGGGCTCGGTGGTCTCGGGCATTGCGCCGAGTCTAGAGCGAGCAGATCTACGGAGCGCTGGCCGTGTCCGGACGCGGGACGAGCGTGTCGGCAGGCGGTGCGTCCGGGTACGTCGCGATCACCCCGGCGATCCGGGCCCGCAGGTCGACGCCGCCCTGCTCGGTGAACGCTCCGTTCGCCACGAACGCGAATCGCAGCGATCGACCCACGTCGAGCAGGCCGGCGAGACCGGTCACCCCGTCGAGTGAACCGGTCTTCGCCCGCAACTTGCCGTCGAGCGGCGTGCCGCGGAACTCGTCGACGAGCGTTCCCGACTGACCCGCGACCGGCAGTCCGTTCCAGAGCGCGGCGAACTCGGGGCGGTTGCCGAGCCCCACCGCGGCGGCCAGGGCGCCACAGGTCGTCCGATTGCCGCGGTCGAGCCCCGACCCGTCGACGACGACGGCGCCGGTCGGGTCGATCCCGAGCTCGCCCAGCTCGGCGACCAGCGCCGTCGCGCCGGCGGCAGTGCTCCCGTCCTGCGCCGCGCGCACGCCGATCTCGCGTAGCAGCATCTCCGAACCCAGGTTGTCGCTGGTGCGCAGGAGCGTGGCGGCAACCTCGGAGATCGGTGCCGAAGCGACCACGGCGACCTCCACCCCCTCGGCGGGAGCCGTGCCCCGCCCGGCCGGGCGGCCCACCCTGACGCCACGCTCCGTCAACATCGACGTCAGCTGCTCCACGGCGTACAGCCCCGGGTCCTCGACGGGATCGGGCTCGGGCCGGAAGCTCCGGAACCCGCGGTCGACCGTGAGCGCCCCGACGGGGCCGACCTGACCGTCGGTGCGATAGGAGTCCCTCCACGTCGGCACGTAGCGGAGGTCGTCGTAGCGGGAGTCGTCGGCGACGATCCCGTCGGGGATGCGCTTCACGCCGGCCGCGACGATCCCGTCGGCGAGCGTCGCCAACGGGGTGATCGGCGTGCCCCGGGTCTCGGCGACGGCGTCGAACTCGGCCTGGAGCGCGGGGGTCCCGAGTAGGGCATCACCCCCACCCACCAGGAACAGCTTCTCGACGACCCCGTCCACCGGGGCGGCCGCGGCGACGGCTCTGGTCTGCAAGGTGGCATCGGGACCGAGGACCGCGACCGCGACCGCCGACGTGAGGATCTTCTGGGTCGACGCGGGGATCAACGGCACGTCGGAGCCGATGGAAGCGATCGCGGCGCCGCCGGAGTCGACGACCACGCACGCCTGCGTCGCGCCGATCGCGTCGGTCAACGCCGTCTGGAGCCGCTGGGCACCGACCGCGTCGACGATCGGCTGCGGCACCCGCCTCGCCGACCACGCGGCAGCGTGCGCACCCGTTCCCGGCCGCGTCGAAGCCGGGCGAGCCCCGTCGCTCGTCGTGAGGGCCAGTGCGGCGCACGCGGTCCCGACGACCGCGAGCAACGCGGCCATCGTGCGAGTGGGGCTCATGCTCCCTCGCGTCGCTCTCGGTGACGCGCGTACCGCCAGAGGTGCTCGAGCGCGCGCACCGCACGGGGGCCGGTCGGGTAGCAGTACCGCCCGGTCGCCCGTACCGTCTTCGGGCCGGGGTTCGACGGATCGGCGAGCGCCAGCTCGGTCGCGGTGAGGATCGGCTTGCCCGAGGCGGTGCTCACTGCGTCGGCAGCGTCCGCGAACCGCGCGTCCTGGCGCTCGTGGTACGCGACGATCCGCTCGATCCCGTCGTCGGAGCCGAACCGGCCCTCACGCATGAGGCGAGCCTGGTTCGACTGGATCCCGACCCCGAGGTAGATGATGGCGTCGATCTCGGGGCTCTGCGCGACGAGGTCCAGCACCTCGGGGATCGTGTCGCGGGTCTCACCCCCCGCGAGGTCGATCGGGTTGTTTCGACTCCATCGGGGTGGCAGCCGTTCGTCGATCGCGGCGCGCAGCGACGGCGGAAGCTCGACCAGGTCGAGCTCCGAGGACGCGATGGCGTCGGCGGTGACCACTCCCCAGCCGCCGGCCGTGGTGAGCACCGCGACGCGTGGTCCCTGTGGGAGGGGCGAGGTCGCGAACGCCGCGGCGGCGTCGAAGGCCTCCTCGACGCTCCGGGCACGTGTGGCACCCGTCTGCCGGCACATGCCGTCGAACACCCGATCGTCGGTGGCGAGCGCGCCAGTGTGGGATGCGGCTGCGCGCTGGCCTCCCGCGGTCGCACCGCCCTTGAGGAGCACGACCGGCATCCGCGCCGTGACCTCGCCGAGCCGGCGTGCGAACTCGGCGCCGTCCGCGATCCCCTCGACGTACGCGAGCCCGACGCGCGTCTCGTCGTCGGAGGCGTAGTACTCGAGGAGGTCGGGAACGCTGAGCGCAGCGGCGTTCCCCGCCGAGACCGCACGACTCACGCCGACGCCGGACGCGCGGGCGAAGTTCTGGAACGACGAGACGAAGTTCCCCGACTGGCTCACGATCCCGATCGCGCCGCGCGGCGGGTAGGGGGCGACGATCTGCGCGCAGAGCCCCACGGGGGTCGACACGAGTCCCTGGCCATTCGGGCCGGCCACGAGGATCCCGAGCTCGTCGGCGCGCGCGACCAGCTGCGCCTCTGCGGCGCGCCCGTCGTCTCCTGCCTCGGCGTAGCCCCCCGAGGTGACGAACACCGCACGGATCCCCTTGCGGGCGCACGCTTCGAGCACGTCGATGTTCGCGGCTGCCGGCGTGCACACGAACACGAGGTCGACCGTCGCGTCCGCAGGCAGGTCGTCGATCGACGTGAGCATCGGCACGCCGAGGACCTCCCCGCCTTCGCGATTGGTGCCGTACACGGCCCCGGAGAAGCCCTGCGTCAGCAGGTTGTGCAGCGCGACGAAGCCGAACTTCGCCGGGTGGCTCGACACACCTGCCACCAGCACGCCACGCGGCTCGAACAGCGCATCGAGGTGCTCCCGGCTGATCGTCACTCCGCGACCTCCACGAGCGCGTCGACGGCCACCGGCGCACCATCGACGACCAGCAAAGGGTTCACGTCGACGCTGCGCACGTCTTCCCGGTCCTCGGCGAGCCGAGACAGACCCAGCAGGACCTGTGCCATCGCGGCGCGGTCGAGGGCGGGCTCGCCGCGGAGCGCGCCGAGCAAGGCCTGGGACCCGAGGTCGTCGAGCATCTCGGCCGCGTCCACCTCGCTGAGCGGCACGAGCCGGAACGCCACGTCGCCGAGCGCCTCCGTGAGCACTCCACCGATCCCGACCATCACACATCGACCGAATTGCGGGTCGACGTGCACACCCGCGATCAGCTCGCGCGTGGCGCGGAGCATCGGCGCGACGAGGAGCCCGACATCACCGTCCGCGGGTGTCGCGGCCCCGAGAAGCGCTTCGCCGGCGGCGACCACCGCGGCTTCGTCGGGCACGCCGAGCCGCACGAGGCCCCGCTCGGTCTTGTGGGCGATCGCGGCCCCGGCCAGCTTCACGACGACCGGAAAGCCGAACGCCGCGGCGGCCTCGGCTGCCTCCGCCGCGGTGTCCACCAGCGCGTCCGGGACGCAGGGGATCTCGTATCGCGCGAGGAGCGCCTTCGACTCGGGCTCGGAGAGCGTCCGCGACACGAGCCGGACCTCAGAGCTGCCGGTCGTGCTCGACCCAGAACTCGTCGCGCAGTGTGCGCTTCAAGAGCTTCCCGGCGTCGGTGCGGGGCAACGCGTCGCGCACCTCGTAGCCGCGCGGGCGCTTGTAGCCCCCGAGTCGGGCCCCGACGAACTCCGCGAGCTCGTCGGTGTCGATGGACTCCCCCGCCTTGGGTTGCACGATCGCGTACACCGACTCGCCCCACTCGTCGTCGGGGATCCCGAACACCGCGGCGTCGAGGACCGCCGGGTGGCCGTACAACACGGCTTCGATCTCCGCCGGGTAGATGTTCACACCACCGGAGATGATCATGTCCTTCTTGCGGTCGCGGATCGAGAGGTACCCCTCGCCGTCGACCGACGCCACGTCGCCGACCGACTTCCACCCGCGCGTGTCGTCGTCGGTGCGGTCGAGCTCGGACAGCTGCTCCGAGCTGCGGTGGTAGCCGTCCATCGCCAGACGCGTGCGGATGAACAGCTCACCGGGCTCGTCGACGTCGGCGTCGGTACCGTCGTCGCGCACGATGCGGACCTCGATCGGCCCGTAGGTCTTCCCGCACGAGCCCGGCTTGCGCAGCTGGTCCTCGGGCGGGAGCACGGTGACGACGCCGAGCTCGGTGGAGCCGTAGACCTCGTACAGGAACCCGTCGCCGAGCTTCTCGATGATCTCCTGCTTGAGCGCGTACGGGACCGGGGCTGCGTTCGCGATCAGGCAGCGCATCGACGACAGGTCGGCGCGTGCGAGCTCGCCCGGCGGGAGGCTGACGATGCGCTTGAGCTGGGTCGGCGCCGAGAAGGTGTTCGTCACCCCGTGCTCGGCGACGAGGCGGAGCCACGCCATCGGGTCGAACTTGCGGAGCACGATGACGGGACATCCCATCGTGTGGCTCATCGTCGCGAAGGCGAGCGGCCCCGAGTGGTACAGCGGCCCCGTCGTCAGGTGGACCTCGGCGCCCATCTGGAGGCGCAGCTCGCCCAGCAGCGAGAAGACCGTCTCGGGGTCGGTGGTGGTGCGCAGGGCGCCCTTGGGCTTCCCGGTCGTCCCCGACGTGTAGATCATCGACGCGCCGGCGCTCTCGTCGGTCGTGTCGGGCGGCTCGGTCTCGGGCTGGCCGCGGAGCAGGTCGTCCCAGCGCAAGAACCCGGGCGGGGCGTCGCCGCCGAAGACGACGAAGTTCCGGACCTTGGGCAGGTGTTGGCTCACCGACGCGAGGAGCGGGGCCTGCTCGGCGTCGACGACCACGAGCGTCGCGTCGGAGTTGTCGACCACGTACGCCATCTCGTCGGCCGTGAACCGGTACGAGAGTGGGACGGCGGTCAGCCCCGCTTTCCGGGCCGCGTGCAGGACCGCGAGCACCTCGAGTGAGTTCGGGCCGCACCACACCATGCGTTCGCCCCGAGAGACGCCGAGTGAGTCCAAGGCGTGCGCGAGGCGGTTGACCGTCGCGTTGAGCTCGTCGAAGGTCGTCGCCGAGGGCATGGCGCCGCCGACGGCGTCGACGATGACCGCCGTCCCATGAGGGTTCGCCTCGGCGTGCACCGCCAAGATGTCTGGCACGTCACTCCTGTCCTGCGTCGCGTCGGTGCCCCGGACGCGTGCTCGGCTCGTGGGCGCCGTACTCTACCGTCGTGTCCCGAACCACCTGCTCGCGACGTGTCCAGACTCGCTCCTTGTGCCCACGACCCGCACGGTGAGCCTCTCGATCGTCCTCCCCGCCCACAACGAGGAGGAGCTGCTCGCGGACACGGTCGGCGAGATCATCGCCGGGATGCGCGCTCGAGCCGAGGAGTGCGAGGTCCTCGTGGTGGAGAACGGCTCCCGCGATCGCACGGCGACCATCGCGCGCGCGCTCGCCGACGAGGAGCCGTCGGTACGGGTGCTGCAGCTCGCCGACGCCGACTACGGGGCCGCGCTGCGAGCCGGACTCCTGGCCTCGACCGGGGACGTGGTCGTGAACTTCGACGTCGACTACTACGACCTGGAGTTCCTCGACCGAGCGGTCGCTCGCATCCGATCCGACGGTGGACCCGCAGTGGTCGTCGGGTCGAAACGTGCGCCCGGGGCCGACGACCAGCGCGCGTGGGCGCGGCGCGTCGTCACCTGGGGATTCGCGACGCTCCTCCGCGGGCTCTTCCGGCTCCGGGTCTCCGACACGCACGGCATGAAGGCGATGCGCCGCGCGAGCGTGAGCCCGCTCGTCGCAGCCTGTCGGTTCGATCGTGACCTCTTCGACACCGAGCTGGTGATCCGCGCCGAGCGAGGGGCGCTCGGGGTGGACGAGATCCCGGTCACGGTCACCGAACGACGCCCGTCGCGGACGTCGATCGTCCGCCGTGTCCCGCGGACCCTGATGGGACTCGTGGTGCTCCGCCTCGCGATGCGGCGCGAGCTCCGGACCCGGTGACGGACGTCCTCGCCGCGGGTGCCGTCTGTCGCCCGGGCGGAGCGATGGGTGCCGACGGCGCGCTCGAGCCCGGTTGGGTGGCGTTCTCCGAGGGCGTCATCGTCGACGTCGGGCGGGGTGCTCCCCCGCGCGGGGCCACCGACCTCGGTGCGCGCGTGCTCGCCCCCGGTTACGTCGACCTGCAGTGCAACGGCGTCGGCGCCGACGACTTCGCCGATGCGGATCCGCCCGGGTGGCGTCGTGCCGCCGACACCCTGGCCGCACATGGCGTCACCTCGTACTGCGCGACGCTCGTCAGTGCGAGCCGCGAGCGCTACGACGCTCCACTGGCCCAGGCGGCCGAGGTGCGCGCCGCGCCTGGGCCGGCGTCCTCGACCTGTCTCGGCGTGCACCTCGAGGGTCCGTTCCTCGGGGGCGCACCGGGCGCCCACGACCCCGACCACCTGGCTCCCGTGGATCCGGGGTGGCTCACAGACGTGCTGGCGCGCCATCCCGGGCTCGTGCGCATCGTCACGCTCGCCCCCGAGGCCGACCCCTCGTCGGCAGCCATCCGCCTCCTTGTCGCGGCCGGCGTCACGGTCGCGCTCGGACACTCGACCGCCACCTACGACACGTGTCGCGCCGCGGCCGACGCGGGCGCCACCGCCGCGACCCATCTCTTCAACGCGATGGGCGCCGTGCACCAGCGGGAACCGGGCCTCGCCGGGGCGGCGCTCGACGACGAGCGTCTGACCCCGACCCTCATCTCCGATCTCGTGCACGTGCACCCCGCGTTGATCCGCCTCGCGTTCGCGCGACGGCCCGACGTGGCGCTCGTCAGCGACAGCGTCGCGGTCGGGGGATCCGTGGTGGCCAGGGACGGAGCGGCGTACCTGGTGGACGGAACCCTTGCGGGGGCCACGCTCCTCCTCGACGACGCCGTCGCCGCCGCTGCGCGGATCGGCATCGCGCCGGCGCGCGCGATCGAGGCCGCGACGAGGATCCCTGCAGACCTCGTCGGGGCGGACGACCGTGGCCGGCTCGAGCCCGGCGCGCGCGCCGACCTCGCCGTGCTCGATCCCGAGACCTTCGCGGTCCGCGCGGTGTGGGCGGCAGGTCGGCCCGTCCACGGGCAGCGGTAGGTTCACCAAGGATGGCTGCGTTCGCGTCCGCGATGTCGATGCATCCCGTGCCGGCCCACGCTGTCGGCGAGACCGCAGGCGAGCTCCTCGACCGCCTCGACGGTGATCCCGACCTCGTCGTCTGCTTCGCGTCCCCACACTTCGTGGGCGCGCTCGACGACATGGTCCACGCCGTGCGCAACCTGCTCGACCCCCGCGTGCTCGTCGCCATGACCACGAGCGGGGTCGCGGGCGGAAGCCACGAGGTCGAGGACGGCCCGGCGGCCGCGCTGTTCGCAGCATCGCTCCCGGACGCGACGGTCACCCCGGCCGTGCTCCGGGCCGCCGAGACCCCCGACGGGATGACGATCACCGGGTGGCCCGACCTCACCGGCGAACCGGAGACGCTCCTGCTGCTCTCCGACCCGTTCTCCTTCCCCATCGACACCTTCCTCCGGCGCCTGCGCGACGACCGCCCGGAGCTCGCCGTCCTGGGCGGCATGGCATCGGCCGGACCCCGGCCGGGCACGAACCGGCTCGTCGCGGACGAGACCGTGGTCGCCGAAGGTGCCGTCGGTGTGTTCCTCCGCGGTGCCTCGGTGGAGCCTTTGGTGTCCCAGGGTTGCCGTCCGATCGGGACGCCCTTCGTCGTGACCGACACGCACGGGCGCTTCGTCGACGAGCTCGGCGGACGCCCCGCGCTCGACCGGCTCCAGGAGCTCGCGGCGACAGCGAGCGACGAGGACCGGGCGCTGCTGCAGCACGGGCTGCAGCTCGGCATCGTCGTCGACGAGCAGAAGGACGAGTTCAGCCGCGGTGACTTCCTGATCCGCAGCGTCATGGGCCTCGATCGCGACACCGGCTCCCTCGCGGTCGGCGACACGGTCGAGATCGGCCAGACGGTCCAGTTCCAGGTGCGCGATGCCGCGTCGGCCGACGAGGATCTCCGCTCGCTCCTCGCCGACCGCGACTGCGAGGGAGCCCTCCTCTTCACCTGCAACGGCCGGGGCCGTGCGCTGTTCGGGACACCCGATCACGATGCCGGCGTGATCGCCGAGCTCCTCGGTCCGATCCCCCTCGCCGGAGGGTTCTGCGCGGGCGAGATCGGGCCGGTCGGCGGGCGGAACTTCGTCCACGGGTTCACAGCCAGCCTCGCCCTGTTCACCTGACGTGAGCGAACGGGCCGGCGCGCGATCCGGCGCCCTCGAGCGCACCTGCCAAGGCAGGTGTTCGGCAGTGTCGACGGTCGGGGTGTCGTCCGCGCGAAGGTAGGGGCAACGAGCGCGACGGCACGAGCCTCACGCGCTCACGGGGCCCACGCGCTCACGAGAGAGACGCACCCACGAGAGCGACGCACTCACGAGAGAGAGGGACCACGTTGTCGAGGACCCAGGCCACCGCCGCCGGCGAACGAACGACTGACCTCGAGCAGCTGGGGATCGACGTCATCCGCGGGCTCTCGATGGACGCGGTCCAGCAGGCCAACTCGGGGCACCCCGGTACCCCGATGGCCCTCGCGCCGCTCGCGCACGTCCTCTTCACCCGCATCCTCCGCTACGACGCCGCCACACCCGACTGGGCCGACCGGGACCGCTTCGTCCTGTCGAACGGCCACGCCTCGATGCTCCTCTACTCCCTCCTCTTCCTCACCGGCTTCGGGCTCGAGCTCGACGACCTGCGCGCCTTCCGCCAATGGGGCTCGAGGACCCCCGGTCACCCGGAGTTCGGCCACACCGCCGGCGTCGAGGTCACGACGGGGCCGCTGGGGCAGGGCTTCGCCAACGGGGTCGGGATGGCGCTCGCCGAAGCGAACCTCCGCGGCCGCTTCGGACCCGAGGTCTGCGACCACCGGGTGTTCGCGATCGCCGGCGACGGCTGCCTCCAGGAAGGCGTGAGCCACGAAGCCGCCTCGCTCGCGGGCCACCTCGGTCTCGGACGACTGGCGGTCGTGTACGACGACAACCACATCACCATCGACGGCCCCACGGAGCTCTCCTACAGCGACGATGCCCGCAAGCGCTTCGAGGGGTACGGCTGGCACATCGTGGAGATCGGTGAGGTCGCGAACGACCTCGACGCGATCGAGGCCGGGATCCGGGAGGCGATGGCCGAGGCGGAGCGGCCGAGCCTCGTCGTGTTGCGCAGCCACATCGGGTGGCCATCCCCGCAGTACACCGACACCGCGCACGCGCACGGCAACCCGCTCGGCGACGACGAGATCCACGCGGTGAAGGCGATCCTCGGCCTCCCGGTCGACGAGCAGTTCTTCGTCCCCGACGAGGTGCTGGCGATGTACCGGGAGCTTGGTGCGCGCGGTCGCGACGAGCTCACCCGGTGGGAGCAGCGTCGCGACGCGTTCCGCGCCAATGAGCCCGAACTCGCCGCGTCGTACGACGCGTGCATCGAGCAGCGAGGGCTCCCCGGTTGGGAAGCGAAGCTCCCGTCCTGGGAAGCAGGTGAGAAGCTCGCGACCCGGGCCGCCTGCGCGAAGGTGCTCGACGCGGTCCTCGACGTCGTCCCCGGGATCATCGCGGGCGGTGCCGACCTCACCGGGAACACCGGGACCCAGCTCGCCGATGCCGAGGTGGTCGCGCCGCACCGCTTCGGGGGCCGACAGATCCACTGGGGGGTCCGCGAGCACGGCATGGGCTCGATCATGAACGGCATGGCAGTGAGCGGGACGCTCCCCGTGGGCGGGACGTTCTTCGTGTTCTCCGACTACATGCGTGCCGCGCCCCGGTTGGCGGCGCTGTCCGGCTACAAGACCGCGTTCGTGTGGTCGCACGACTCGATCGGCGTCGGGGAGGACGGACCGACCCACCAGCCGATCGAGCAGCTGGCGTCGTTGCGAGCGATGCCGTCGCTGCGTCTTCTCCGCCCTGCCGACGCGAACGAGGTCGCGCAGGCGTGGCGGGTCCACATCGACGGCGACGGCCCCACCGCGTTGATCCTCACGCGACAGGGGCTCCCCGTGCTCGAGGGGACGGCGGAACGGGCACCGGCCGGCGTACCCGCGGGCGCCTACGTGCTCGTCGACGAGGACGGCGCGTCCGGAGGCAGCGGGCCGGACCTGGTGCTGATCGGGACCGGCTCCGAAGTCCAGCTCTGCGTCGAGGCGCGCGCGACCCTCGCCGCCGACGGGGTGCAGGCCCGCGTGGTCTCGATGCCCTCGTGGGACCTGTTCGCGGCCCAGCCCGACGAGTACCGCGATCGCGTCCTGCCCCCGGGGGTCCCCACGATCGCCGTCGAGGCCGGGACGACGTTCGGATGGGAGCGCTACGCCGACGACACGATCGGGCTCGACGAGTTCGGCACCTCCGCGCCCGGTCCCGTGGCGATGGCTGAGCTGGGCTTCACCGCCGAGCACGTCGTCGCCCGCGCCCAGGCGCTCCTCGCACTCGACCCGAGCCCAGATCTGGGAGGCTCCGCATGAGCGACATCGCCCGCTTGCACGACTTCGGCCAGAGCCCCTGGTACGACAACCTGGCCCGCACGCTGCTGCGCGGCGGGGGCCTCGCACGGCTCATCGCCGACGACGGGATTCGCGGGGTCACCTCGAACCCGACCATCTTCGAGAAGGCGATGGCGGCCGGCGAAGGTTACGACGAGCAGCTCGCCTCGTGTGCCGCCGACGGGTTCTCCATCGAGGACTCGTACTGGCAGCTGGTGCTCGACGACGTCGCGACCGCCGCCGACCTCCTGCGAGACGTCTACGACTCCAGCGGTGGATCCGACGGCTTCGTCTCGATCGAGGTCTCTCCCGAGCTCGCGCACGACCCCGACGCCACGATCGCCCAGGCCGCGTCGTTGTTCGAGCGCCTCGGTCGCCCGAACGTGATGATCAAGATCCCGGCAACCGTCGAAGGGCTCCCGGCGATCACCGCCAACATCGCGGCGGGGATCAACACCAACGTCACGCTGATCTTCTCGCTCGCGCGCCACGACGCCGTGATCGACGCGTATCTCAGCGGCCTCGACCAGCTGATCGCCAACGGCGGCGACCCCGCGTCCGTCGCGTCGGTCGCGTCGTTCTTCGTGAGTCGGGTCGACACCGAGACCGATCGCCGGCTCCCGGACTCGAGCCCGCTCCGCGGCAAGGCGGCCGTTGCGAACGCCAAGCTCGCGTACCAGCTGTTCCGGGATCGCTTCGCCGGAGACCGTTGGGAGGCGCTTGCGTCCCGCGGTGCGACGCTCCAGCGCCCACTCTGGGCCTCGACCTCGACGAAGAACTCGGCCTATCCGTCCACGCTCTACGTCGACGAGCTCATCGGCCCCGACACGGTCAACACGCTCGCGCCGGCGTCGATCGAGGCGCTGCACAACGGTGAAGCCACCCTGGTCCCCGAGACCGTGGCTGCCGACGTCGAAGGCGCGGCGGCCATGATGCGCGACCTCGACGCGGCCGGGGTCGACTTCGATGACGTCACCGCGACCCTCGAACGTGAAGGCGTCGCGTCGTTCGCTGCGAGCTTCCGCGACGCGCTCGCGACGCTGGAGAAGCGACGCGCCGAGGTCAGCTGAGCTCGGCCGCGCGATCGGCGACGGCCACCACTGCCGCGAGGTGCGCGGTGAGGTCGTCGAGGCTCGAGTGGGTGTTCACGCCACTCGGGTTCGGCATCACGTACGCGGCCACACCGGCGAACCCGCCCGGGACCGGGCCAGGGCCCGCGGTGCGATCGACCGCGGCGCGGTAGCCCGTCAAGCCCGCGAAGCACACGACCGCCGGCTCGAGCCGGCGCACGAGTCGCTCCAGTCGCTCCGCCCCGGCGCGGTACTCGTCGGCACCGAGACCGTCGGCCCGCGGAGTCGCTCGCTTCACCAGATCGGTCATGCCCATCCCATTGGCTCGCAGCGCGTGCCGCGGATCACGATCCCGCGTGACCAGACCGGAGGCGAGCGCGGCCGGCCAGAACCGGTTCCCGCGCCCTGCGAAGCCGACCCCGCGGTCGGCGGCCACCTCGCTCGGGTTCAGGCCGCACATCAGGACTCGCATGCCCGGCCCGACGAAGTCCGGGAGCGTCCGGGCGCGGGTGGCTCGGACCTCGATCCACTTCCCGGGGCCCGGCTCGACCGGCTCGACCGCCTCGACCTCGAACCCCGCACCCGTCACCACCTCCCGGAGCGACTCCGCGTCCCATTCGGCGAAGAACCGGCCGGGGAAGTCGTCGCCGGGCAGTGCACCCTCCTCCGAGCCCGCGCGCAGCACCAGGGCGACGGGGGAACCCACGGCCAGTGCCTGGTGCAGCTCCATGAGCGCCCACGGCAGCCGGCCGCGCGGGATGTGCAGGTAGCTCGCGCGGGCCCATGCCCCGCCGATCGACCCGGCCCGGATCGGCAGGTCCTCCAGGTCGGCCTGCACGCACCACGCGGCGGAGTGCTCGACTCGCGCCAGCTCGAGCATCGCGGCCGCGGCGTCGAGCGCGACCACCGGTGACCCGAGGGCGCCGAGCTCCCGGCCGGGTCCGCATCCCACGTCGATCCGGACCGCGCCTGCCGCGACCGCCCGTCCGAGCGCGGCCGCACGCTCGAGGAAGCGGGGACGGCGAGCAGCGCGCCACTGCGCGGCGCGCTGCTCGTACACGCGTACGGTCTGGCGATCCACGCTCGTATCATCCCCTCATGGAAGGAGCGGTGCAGGTCGTCGACCACGTGCCACAGGCGTTCGCGGCCCTGGTCGCCGAGCGCGCGCCGTCCTCGATGGCGTTGTCGGGTGGCGACACGGCCCGCCGGTGCTACGAGCTGCTCGCGACCGCCGATGTCGACTGGACCACGGTCGACGTCTGGTTCGGCGACGAGCGGTGGGTGCCGGTGCACGATCCCGACTCCAACGAGGGGATGGCCCGCCTCACCTTCCTCGACGCGGCCCTCCCTCGCGCGGTCCACTCCATGTACGACCCCGAGCAGACGATCGACGAGGCCGCAGCCGCGTACGAGACGGACCTCCGCGCCGCCCCCCCGATCGACCTCGTGCACCTCGGGCTCGGTCCCGACGGACACACGGCGTCGCTCTTCCCGGGCGCGCCGGCGCTCGACGAGCGCGAACGCTGGGTCGTCACGGCCGGCGACGACGCTCACGACCACCCGCGACTCACGCTCACCCTCCCGGCTCTCGCCCGGGCGCGACTCGTCGTGATCACCGTCGCGGGTCGGGCGAAGCGCGATGCGTTCGCGCAGCTGCAGGCCGGCGACGACCTTCCGGCCGGCCGCGTGCGGGCCGACCAGATCGTGTGGCTCGTGGACGACGATGCGGCGGGCAAGGCCTAGTCTCGTCCGATGATCAGTGACGTACGGCGGAGCGCGAGCGACCTCGTCCGCGCGCCTCTCTCGGAGCTCGTCGCCGAGGCCGGACGACTGCGCGACGAAGGCCATGGCACGCGGATCACCTTCTCGCCCAAGGTCTTCGTGCCGCTCACCATGCTGTGTCGCGATCGGTGCGGGTACTGCACCTTCGCCAAGCCACCTGCACGCCTCGGGGCCCCGTTCCTCGATCCTGACGAGGTGCTGGCAATCGCCCATGCCGGTGCGGCGGTCGGATGCCACGAGGCGCTGTTCACCCTCGGCGAAGCGCCCGAGGACCGGTACCCCGTGGCGCGCACCTGGCTCTCCGGGCACGCGGGCGACGCCGAGTTCTCCACCATCGACTACCTGGTCGAGGTCGCGGGGCGGGTCCTGCGCGAGACCGGTCTGCTCCCCCACGCCAACGCCGGGGCCCTCACCGCAGAGCAGTTCGCGGCACTTCGGGCGGTCAGCCCGGGCCAGGGGATGATGCTCGAGACCCTCGCCGCGCGTCTCGGCGAGCCCGGGGGCCCGCACCACGGTGCCCCCGACAAGACGCCGGCCCGGAGGCTCGCGGCCCTCGAGGCCGCAGGCGAGGCCCGGGTCCCCTTCACCACCGGCATCCTCGTCGGGATCGGCGAGACACGATCGGAGCGGCTCGACGCGCTCCTGGCCATCGCCGAGAGCCACGCCCGGCACGGGCACGTGCAAGAGGTCATCGTCCAGAACTTCCTGCCCAAGCCCGACACCGCCATGCATCGCGCCCCGCCGTGTGACCCGGACGAGTTCCTGTGGACTGTCACCACGGCGCGCATCGTCCTCGGCCCGGCGATGCACCTCCAGGCGCCACCGAACCTGTCCGACGACCTCGGTGCTCTCCTCGAGGCCGGCATCGATGACTGGGGCGGCGTCTCGCCCGTGACCCCCGACCACGTGAACCCCGAGCGTCCGTGGCCGGCGCTCGACCGGCTGCGTGCGGCCACCGAGGCCGCGGGCAAGATGCTCGCGCCCCGGCTCACCGTCTACCCCGAGTACGTCCGCGACGCCGAGACGTGGCTGCACCCCGACGTGTTGCCGATGGTCCTGGCGGCATCCGACTCGGAGGGATTGGCCCGCGACGACCTCTGGACGTCGGGTGGCGAGCGCGCGGCACCGGAGCTCCTGCCCGCGCTCACCCCGCTCCCGGTGCACGCCGATCGAGCGCCGTCGCCCGGCGGCGCGGTGCAGGACGTCCTCGACGGCGTCCTCGGCGGCGACGAGGTCGGCGTCGACGAGATCGTGACCCTGCTCTCGGCACGCGGTCCCGAGGTCGTCGCCGTCGCCGAGGTGGCCGACCAGCTGCGCCACGAGATCGTCGGCGACGCGGTCACGTTCGTTCGGAACCGCAACATCAACTACACGAACGTCTGCACGTACAAGTGCCGGTTCTGCGCATTCTCGAAGGGCCCGCTCTCGTTGAACCTGCGCGGCACGCCCTACCTGCTCGACCTCGAGGAGATCCAGCGCCGGGTGGTCGAGGCGACCGAGTGCGGTGCCACCGAGGTCTGCCTGCAAGGAGGCATCCACCCCGACTTCGACGGCGACTACTACCTCGCCGTCGCGCGCGCGGTGAATGAGGTCGCCCCACAGATCCACGTGCACGGCTTCACCGCGCTCGAGGTCACCGAGGGCGCGCGTCGCCTCGACGTCCCCCTCCGCGACTACCTCGGCTCGCTCAAGGACGCGGGCCTCTCGACGCTCCCCGGGACGGCTGCGGAGGTGCTCGACGACGAGGTCCGCGCCATCATCTGCCCTGACAAGGTCACGACCGACGAGTGGCTCGAGGCCCACCGACTCGCGCACGAGGTCGGACTCCGATCGAACGTCACCATCATGTTCGGGACGGTCGAACGTCCCGTCCACGTCGCGCGACACCTCGTGCGGACGCGCGACCTCCAGCGCGAGACAGGTGGGTTCACCGAGTTCGTCCCACTCCCGTTCGTGCACATGGCCACCCCGCTGTCCCTCCAGGGGCGCTCACGGCACGGGCCGACCTTCCGCGAGGTGCTCCTCGTCCACGCGGTCGGCCGGATCGCCTACCGGGGTTGGATCGACAACATCCAGGCGTCGTGGGTCAAGGTCGGCGCGAGTGGTGCCCGCCAGCTGCTCCGTGCCGGGTGCAACGACCTCGGCGGGACGCTCATGGACGAGAACATCTCCCGCGCCGCCGGGGCCAGCCACGGCCAGGAGCTCGACGACGACGACTTCCGTGCGATCGTCGAGCCGATCGGCCGGACCCTCGAGCAGCGCACGACGCTGTACGGGCGTACAACCACGGTCGGACGTCGCCTCCGCCCCGCGCCGGCCGACGCTGCACCCGACCCGGGCTCGCCTGACGGTGTCCCGGTCACCATCGGGACGAGGACCCCGGTGGCGTGACCGACACCGCTCCCGCCTTCGACGTCGTCGGCATCGGGAACGCGCTCGTCGACGTCCTGACCCACGAGGACGACGACTTCCTCGCGGCCCAGGGTCTCGCCAAGGGCTCCATGGCGCTCATCGACGCCGAGCGTGCCGTCGCCCTCTACGACGCGATGGGCCCGGGGACCGAGATCTCGGGCGGCTCCACCGCGAACACCATGGTCGGGATCGCATCGCTCGGCGGCTCCGCGGCGTTCGTCGGCCGCGTCCGCGACGACCAGCTCGGCGCGGTCTTCGGCCACGACCTGCGAGCCGCGGGCGTCGCGTTCTCGAACTCGCCCGCGACCGAGGGCCCACCGACGGGACGATGCCTCATCGTCGTGACGCCCGACGCCGAGCGGACGCTCAACACCTTCCTCGGCGCCGCGTCCGACGTCGCGCCCGACGACATCGACCCGAGCTCGGTTGTCGCGTCCCAGGTCACCTACCTCGAGGGCTACCTCTTCGACCAGCCGATCGCGAAGGACGCGTTCCGCCACGCTGCGAGCCTCGCCCACGCGGCGGCACGCCGGGTGGCGCTGACGCTCTCCGACGGGTTCTGCGTCGACCGCCACCGGGACGACTTCCTCGCGCTCGTCGACCACGAGGTCGACATCCTCTTCGCCAACGAAGACGAGATCTGCTCCCTGTACCAGGTCGACGACTTCGACACCGCGTTGCAGCAGGTGCTCCACCACTGCGAGGTCGCGGTGCTCACGCGCAGCGAGAAGGGTGCGGTCGTCGTGTCCGGCGACGAGGTCCACGTCATCGACGCCCACCCGGTCGACGCGGTCGTCGACACGACCGGCGCCGGCGACCAGTACGCCGCCGGGTTCCTCTTCGGGTTCACGCACGGCTACGACCTCGGGACCTGCGGGCGACTGGGTGCGCTCGCCGCCGCGGAGGTGATCTCGCACCTCGGCGCTCGTCCGTTGGTCTCGCTGGCCGAGCTCGCCTCGCCACTCCTGCGATGAAGCTGCCTCGGTACCGCACCGGTGACGACTCCCTCGATCAGGCCGTCGCCGAGCTCGTGGATCGGTCCGGGGGCGCCGAGGAGGACCGCGACCTCATCTTCGAGCTGGTCGCGTCGTCACTGCGGCTGGCGCGTGACCACGCCGACCGCGGCGACCTGAAGATGGCGAACGCGGCACTCAAGGAGATGCGGTACGCGTTCCACGTCTTCGACCCGTACCGCGACGAGCGCAAGGTCGCGATCTTCGGCTCGGCCCGCACCGAGCCCGACGACCCCCTCTACGACCTGGCCCGCCGTTTCGCAGCGGGGATCGCCGAGCGTGACTGGATGGTGATCACCGGTGCCGGTCCCGGGATCATGGAAGCCGGGATCGAGGGCGCCGGACCCGACCGTGCGTTCGGCGTGAGCATCAAGCTGCCCTTCGAGACCGTCACGCCCGGGTTCGTCGCCGGCGATCCCAAGCTCATCAACTTCCGGTACTTCTTCACCCGTAAGGTCTCCTTCATCAAGGAAGCCGACGCCTTCGTGCTGCTCCCCGGAGGCTTCGGGACCCTCGACGAGGCGTTCGAGCTCCTCACGCTCGTCCAGACGGGCAAGGCCCAACCCGGTCCGATCGTGCTGCTCGACGTCCCGGGTGGGACGTACTGGAGCGCCTGGAACACCTTCGTCGAGGCCGAGCTGGACGATCGCCACTACATCAGCTCCGACGACATGCACCTCGTGTGCGTCACCGACGATGTCGACACCGCCGTCGACGAGGTCCTCGGCTTCTTCTCCAACTACCACTCGCAACGCTTCGTGCAGGGCCGCCTCGTGCTCCGGGTGCGGCGCGCCCCCGACGACGCCGGCCTCGCCGCGCTCAACGCCGAGTTCGCCGACATCGTCGCCCGAGGGGCGATCGAGAGGGTGGAGATCTCCTCGGCCGAGCTCGCCGACGACGATCATCCGGAGCTCGAGCGGATCGCCTTCCGCTTCGATCGCCACGGGTGGAGCCGGCTGCGTGTGCTCATCGACCGGCTCAACGGTCGGTGAGCGCCGACGCCGTCCTGCTCAGTCCTCCGGGACGCCACCCAGCGCCCTGATCGCGCGTTCGATCGCGCGGCGGGCCTGGAGGATCCGCTTCTCGTCGGCGACCGCGTCGGCGTCGCCGTCCTCGGCCGCGGCGCGGAGCCGCTCGTAGGCGAGGTCCCGCAGCCGCTCCTCGATGCGCGCGAGCTCGGCGATCAGGTCGTCGTAGTCAGCCATCGCGGCGCTCCGCTCCCGGTGCGTGTCGTGGGTCCTGCTCCAGTGCATCGGCGAGCAGCTCGGCGGGATGCCTCACGTCGAGACCGGCCGCCGTGAGGTGCATGGCGCATCCGGGGTTCGCGGACACCACGACGAGCGGCGCGTCACCCGCACTCCGGGAGAGCGCCGCGACCTTCCTCGTGCGGATCGCGCCCGCGAGCTCGGGCTGGAAGATCGCATAGGCGCCCCCCGCTCCGCAGCACAACGCATCGTCGTCCGTCTCGGTCAGCTCGTAGGAGCCGGCGAGCACTTCGCGCACCGCGTGCTCCGACCGCTGGACGTTGCGGAGATGGCACGGATCCTGGACGACGACGCGCATGCCGGTGGGCAACGTCGGGGGTGGGCCCTGCTCGACGACCCACTCGGCGAAGTCCCGCACGCGAGCGGCGAAGGCATGGGCAGCAGGAGTGCCGAGCAGGTGTCCGTAGTCCTTCATCGCGGCACCGCATCCGGCGCTGTCGACCACGATCGCTCCCGTGTCGGGAAGCGCTGCGATCACCCGTGTCGCGAGCGCCCGGGCGTCGTCGAGTCGACCGGCATGCGCGTGGAGGGCGCCGCAACACGCGGCCTCCGGTGTGGTGATCGCCGGGGCCGCGCCGACCGCGCGCATCACGAGGAGCGCGCTCCGGTGGATGTCGCGCTGCCACAGGTCCATCACGCAGCCGCGGAAGAGGTGGGCGTCGGCATCGGCGGCCGGAGCTCCGACGAGGCGTCGCCCCATCGCCGATGCCGACACCCGCGGGACGCCGAAGCGGCGCGGGACCAACCGCAGTCGGGCGCCGACCCAGAGGACCCATCCTGCGGCGCGCAACAGGCGATGACGGGTCAGCAGCCAGTAGCCGACGCGAGAGCCGAGTCGCAGGAGCAGACCGGATCGGGGGCCGGACGCGGTCAGCGCCGCTCGAGTCCTCTCCATGAGCGCACCGAACGGGACGCTCGAGGGACACGCCACCTCGCAGGCGCGGCATTGGACGCAGGCCTCCATCGCGTCCGTGAACGGCCGATCCATGGCGGCGCCGTCGAGCTCGACGAGGCGCATGGCCGCGATCCGCCCCCGGGGCGACGCGATCTCCCGGCCCGTCACCCGGTACGTCGGGCAGTGCGGCAAACAGAGCCCGCAGGCGACGCACGCGATGAGCGCGTCCTCATCGAGCCCGAGCGCTCCCGGCGGTCGCCCGGCGCTCATCGACCCGGCACTCATCGACCCGGTCCGTCAACCTCGACCTCTACCTGAGGGAGAGGGAGTCGCCCGGGCGCGAGCTTGCCCGTGGGGTCGAAGGCTCGGTGCACTCGCCCCGCGAGGTCGAGGTTCGGCAGCGGCTGCCCGAACCCGTCGAGCCCCGGGGCGCCCGCTTCCCGGAGCATCCAGCCCCCCGCGTCGTGAGCAACGGCCCGACACTCGCCCAGCGCCAGGGGATCCGCTGCCGCCACGTGGATCGTGCCCACGCCCGCGTCCGCGAGCCAGGCGACGCGGTCGAGGGCGGCCAGGCGACGTCCGACCGTCATGACCACGCCGGGTCGCACCGAGATCCGCCCCCGATGCGGACCGGCCGGGACCTCGGGCGGCCCATCGGGCTCGAGCCCCGCACGCGCCCCCTCGGCCTCGAGGTCGTCGACGTGCCCTTCGAGGAGCACCCGGGTGGCGGCGCCGTCCCAGAGGACGCTCGACGGGCGCAGGCAACGCTCCAGGGCCACGCTCGGCGCGTCGCCCGACCGGAACCACTGGGCGTGCGGCGGCCGCGGCCGGCACCGAAGCACCAGGCGGGTCAACACGCCGAGCGTCCCGAACGACCCGACCAGCAGACGCGGTAGGTCGTAGCCGGTCACGTTCTTCACCGTGGGTCCCCCGCCCCGGACGATGCGCCCGTCCGCGGTGACGAAGCGCACCTCGAGCACCTGGTCCCGGATGGGACCGACCCGCAGGCGACGGAGCCCCGAGAGGCCGACCGCGATCGTGCCCCCGATGGTCGCGACGTCGTCGAACGGGTCGAGGGCGCACTCCTGCCCGTGCGGCGCCAGGGTCGCGTCGAGCTCGCCCACAGTGGTCCCCGCCGCGACGGTGACCGTCAGGTCGGCCGGGTCGTAGCTCAGGACGCCGGACGGGGCCCGGACCGCGAGCCCGCCCGTCGGGGGCGGCCCGCCGACTTCGCGGTGGGTGCCCGACCCGGTCGGGTCCACCACCGTCGCACCGCCGACCGCGTCGCTGAGCGCCGACTCCGCCTCCGCGTGCTCGGCCGCGCGCCGTTCCCGGTCCGAGACGACCTCCATCAGATCCACGTTCCTTCTGGGACCCGACCGAGCTCGCCGCACCGACTCCCGCGCGGCAGCACCTTCTCGGGGTTCGCCCGACCGTCGGGGTCGAACGCGTCGCGCAACCGGGCCTGGGCGTCGAGGTCATCGGGCCCGAACACCAGTGCCATGGCGTCGCGCTTCTCGAGGCCGATGCCGTGCTCGCCGGACAGGACCCCGCCGGCAGCCACGCACGCGGCGAGGATCTCGTCGCCGGCGTCGCGAACGCGGGGCCAGATGCCCGGTTCACGGGCATCGAACGCGATGAGCGGGTGCAGGTTCCCGTCGCCTGCGTGGAACACGTTCATGCAGGTCAGCCCGTACGACGCGCAGATCTCCATGACCGACCGGATCACCTCGACGAGCCGCGTCCTCGGGACCACGGCATCGTGCAGGTAGTAGTCGGGGGCGACACGCGCGATGGCGCCGAAGGCCGACTTGCGCCCCTTCCAGAGCAACGCCCGCTCGGTTTCGTCCGTGGCAACGCGCACCGCACGCGCACCATGCCGTCGACCGATCTCGGTCACCGCCTGAGCGTCGGCCTCCACGCCCGCCTCGAGGCCGTCGAGCTCGACCAGAAGGACGGCCGCGGCATCACGCGGGAACCCGGCACCGACGAAGTCCTCGACGGCACGGGTGATCGCCGCGTCCATCATCTCGAGTGCGGCGGGCACGACGCCCGCGGCGATGACCCCGCTCACCGTGGCCGCAGCATCCTCGATGGACATGAAGTCGAGGAGCAAGGTACGGACGGCGGGAGGATCGGGCACGAGGCGCACTGCGATCCGGGTGGCGACACCCATCGTCCCCTCGCTCCCGACGAAGCAGCCGCGCAGGTCGTAGCCGGGCTGGTCGGGCTCGAGTCCGCCGAGGACCACCTCGGTCCCATCGGCCAGGACGACCTCGACCGCGAGCACATGCGCGCTCGTGACCCCGGATGCCAGGCAGTGGGGTCCGCCGGCGTTGGTCGCCACGTTCCCCCCGATCGTGCACGCCTGCTGCGACGACGGGTCGGGCGCGTAGTGCAGGCCGTGGTGCCGGACGGCCCGGGACAGGTCGAGGTTCAGCACGCCGGGCTCGACCCAGGCGACCCGGGCCAAGGGATCGACCTCGATGATCCGGTCGAGCGCCGTCGTGACGATCAGCACCGGGCGGCCGACGGGGGTCGCACCGCCGGCGAGGCCCGTGCCGCTGCCGCGTGCGAGGAACGGGCGATCGTGGCGGGCCGCGATACGCACGATCTCCGCCACCTGCTCGGCCCGATCAGGGAAGCAGACCACGGCGGCGTCGCCGCGCTCGTGTCCTGCGTCCCGTGCGTAGAGCGCGAGCTCGAGCGGCTCGGACCGCGCCCGGTCGGAGCCGACGACCGCTCGGAGGTCGGCGAGGAGCGCACGGTCGTCGACGCGCCCGGGGGTGGGGTCGTCGACCGGGTCAGGAGGTCGTGCATCGCTGGTGATTGCCGAAGACTACCGACGCACCTGGGTACGCTCACCAGGCGTGCGCAGACCGCGTGGCACGACACGGAGCGACCGACGACCCCACGACCCCACGGCCCCACGAGCAGGAGACGAACCGCATGGGAGGTCCGACCCGCGAATGGGTGTCCTTCGACGACCCCAGAGAGGAACGGACGTGGCAGATCGACGTCACGTACCTCCTCTCGTCGGGGACGTGCATCTTCGGGTCCGGGTGCCAGGGAGTGCTCACCGAGCCCTCACCGGAGCTGGCCCAGGGATGCTGTTCCTACGGGGCCCACTTCTCCGACAAGAAGGACCGTGACCACGTCGTGAAGGTCGCGCGACACCTCACAGACGACGAGTGGCAGTTCGCGACGGCCGGCCGCAAGAAGGGCATCTACGCCAAGGCCGGAAAGGACGAGGACGGCGTCACAGAGTGGCGGACCCGGCTTGTCGACGACGCCTGCATCTTCTTGAACCGACCAGGCTTCGCGGGCGGAGTCGGCTGCGCACTCCACATCTACGCGGACCGGACGGGCCAGCACCACAGCGACGTGAAGCCCGAGGTGTGCTGGCAGCTCCCCCTGCGTCGCATCGACGACGAACAGGACGACGGCAGCGTGGTCTCGCGACTCACGGAGTTCGCCCGCGACGGATGGGGCGAGGGTGGCGACGACTTCGCATGGTGGTGCACGGAAGCTCCGGAGGCGTTCGTGGGGACGGAGCCGGTGTTCCGCAGCAGCGCGACCGAGCTGCGCAAGATGCTCGGCAAGAAGCTCTTCGCCCAGGTCGTCGAGTACCTGGAGGATCGACTCCGCTCCCGGCCGGCACCGGTGGTGCACCCGGCGGAGCAGCGCGTCGAGCTGACCGTCCGTCGCCGCGGCTGACAGCTCGGCGTCCCGGCCGACGCGTCAGCCGATCGACATCCCGCCGTCGAGCACGAGGGTGGCGCCCGTCACCCAGGCCGAGGCGTCCGACACCAGGTACAGGGCGGCACCCGCGATGTCGTCGGGCTCGCCGATCCGCCCCATCGGATGGCGCTTCCCGATCCCCTCCTCGTCGGTCTCCCAGAGTGCGCGAGCCATGTGCGTCTTGACGAGCCCCGGTGCCAGGGCGTTCACCCTGACCGTCGGACCCAGCTCGAGCGCGAGCTGGCGGGTCATGTGGAGCAGCGCCGCCTTCGAGGCGTTGTAGATCCCGATGAACGGTGCGGGCGAGATGCCGCCGACCGACCCGATGTTGAGGATCACGCCACCGTGCTCGGCCATCCACTCCCGCCACGCGGCTTGCGCGAGGAGCAGTGCGCCCTCGACGTTCACCTCGAGCACCTTGCGGACCCGGCTGGGCTCGGTCTCGATCATGGGGCCGAACGCCGGGTTCGTGGCCGCGTTGTTGACCAGGATGTCGAGCCGGCCGAGCTCGGCGACACACCGGTGCACCGCGGTCTCGATCACGGCCGGATCGCCGGCCGATCCCGCCACCGTGATGGCGGGACCACCGAGCGCGGAGAGCGCGGCCTCGGTCTCGACGAGCTCGTCGGGCTTGCGGGCGAGCACGCAGACGCCGGCCCCGGCCGCGGTGTAGGCCTCGGCGATCGCCCGGCCGATGCCGCGCGTGCCCCCCGTGATCAAGGCCACCTTGCCGTCGAGTCGGAACACTGTGCCAGGGTCGATCACAGGTAGAGGCCGGTCTCGGCAGCCGCCTTCGTCGACGCGACCGCGTGCACGTCGCGCTCGCGCAGGATGAGGTAGTCGTCGCCCCGGATCTCGACCTCGAACCCGCTGTCGGGCGCGAAGAGGACCTGGTCGCCTTCCTCGACGTTCCGGACGGTGGGACCGACGGCGATCACTTCGGCCCATGCGAGTCGACGGTCGACGTTGGCGGTCGCAGGGATGAGGATTCCGGCGCGTGAGCGCCGCTCACCGATCTCGTCGGACGGTCGCGCCAGGATCCGATCCGCGGTCATGCGGATGCCCAGCTTGGCGTCGTCGTGGGGCGGCGGGTCGGAGTCCGGTCGGGACATGGGCGCGAGGATACCGCCGCGAGGCCCCACTCCCGTTGCCGGGCAGCCGGGCGTTCTAGGCCTTCGCAAGCCCTCGGCTAGCGTTCCGCGGTACTCGGCCCTCTTGGAGCAGCGTGTCCGACCCCGCCATCTCGACCCGTTCGATACCCGCGTCGCGTGCGCGCGTGGCCCGACGCACGCTGGCCACGCTGCGCGCGTTCGTCCTCCTCACCAAGCCGCGCGTCATCGAGCTGCTCCTCGTCACCACGGTGCCGGCGATGATCCTCGCCGACGGCGGGTTCCCGTCGCTCGGCCTGGTGGCGGCGGTCCTGGTCGGCGGCGCGTTCGCGGCCGGGGGGGCCAACACCGTCAACTGCTGGATCGAGCGGGATCGCGACCATCTGATGCGGAGGACCCGCGACCGCCCACTCCCCTCCGGCGACGTGGATCCCCGAGCCGCGCTGGTGTTCGGCCTCGCGCTCGAGGTCGTCGCGTTCGCCCTCTTGTGGGCGGCCGCGAACCTCATGGCGGCATCACTCGCGGTGGGCGCCATGTTGTTCTACGTGTTCGTGTACACGATCTGGCTGAAGCCCAGAACCCCGCAGAACATCGTCATCGGCGGTGCCGCGGGGGCGGCTCCGGCGCTCGTCGGGTGGGCGGCGGTCACGGGGTCGCTTGCGGCCCCGGCCTGGGTCCTGTTCGCGATCGTCTTCCTCTGGACGCCGCCGCACTTCTGGGCGCTGGCGATCCGCTACCACGACGACTACGCGAACGCGGGCTTCCCGATGTTGCCCGTCGTACGCGGGATCCCTGCCGCGACACGCCAGATCAGCGTGTACGCGGTCGTCGTCGTGGCGAGCAGCTTCGCCCTTCCCCTCGTCACCACGATGTCGCCGATCTACCCGATCACGGCTGCGCTGATGGGCGCCATGTTCATCTTCGGCGCCGAACAGCTGCGCCGGGACCCCGCTCCCGAGCGGGCCATTCGGCTGTTCACGTTCTCGAACACCTACCTCGCCGTCCTCTTCGCCGCCGTTGCCATCGACACCCTCGTCCGCGCCGCCTGACGCTGCTCGGGGTCGATGGCCGATCGCGGTCGTCGGGGTCCTCGCCCTCGTCATCGTCGCGGCGTTCACGTTGCTCGTCGTGCGGTCCGACGGCGCGCCGTCGGCGAGGGGCACCCGCGCAACGGCGACCTGCGCCGCGCGCGTCGGCGACGGACCGGTGATTCTCGACGGGCCCGCGCCCTCGTTCCGGCTTCCCGGCCTCGACGGCGGATGTGTGGATCTGACGACGCTCCGAGGACGGCCGGTCGTGCTCAACTTCTGGGCGTCGTGGTGCAACCCCTGCCGCCGCGAGTTCCCCTTGCTCCGCGACGCACTCGAGGCCCGCGCCGGCGACGACCTCGCGGTCGTCGGCATCGTCTACCGCGACATCGCGAGCGACGCGCGGGGCTTCGCCGACGAGTTCGGCGCGACCTGGGCGCTCGCGCTCGACGAGGACTCGGACGCCGCCCGCGCCTACGGGGTGCGGGCCATACCTCAGACGTTCTTCATCCGTCCCGACGGCACCGTCGCCCGGCGGGTGTTCGGACTCACCACGGTACGCGAGCTCGGACGCCACCTCGACGAGATCACCCTCGCGAACGACTGACGGGCGGCCACCTGGCCCGGCGTCACTCCTCCCAGCGGAAGAACCGGACCGCCAGCAACGGCGCGACGATCGCCCAGGAGACCAGGACGCCCACGGCACCCCACGGGAACGCGGCACCGCCCAGCACGTCGCGCAGACTGCTCGACAACGCCGCGGCCGGCAGCGCCCGCGCGACGGCCTCCAGCGCGTCCGGGAGCTTGTAGAGCGGGTACGCCATCCCGCCGAGGAAGAGCAGCACGAGGAAGAGCCCGTTGGCGACCGCGAGGTTCGCCTCCGCCCGGAGCGTCCCTGCGAGCAACATGCCGATCGCGGCGAACGCGACGGTCCCGACGAGCACGAGCACGACGGCGACTGCAATCCCACCGCTCGGCTCCCAGCCGAGCGCGATCCCGGTCCCGATCACCACCGCGAACTGGAGCACCTCGACCGCGAGGACGTTGAGCGTCTTCGCCGCGAGGAGACCACCTCGCGAGAGCGGTGTCGATCCCAGGCGCTTCAGGACGCCGTACCGCCGCTCGAACCCGGTTGCGATCCCGAGGCTCACCATCGCACTCGACATGACCGCGAGTGCGAGCACCCCGGGGACGAGGAAGTCGACGGGTCGCCGGACGGTCGAGACCGCGTCGACCTCTGTGAAGAAGACCAGGATCCCGACCGGGACCAGGAATGCCACGAGAAGGCTCTCGCCTCGTCGGAGCGTGAGCGCCAGCTCCACCCTCGTCTGGGCCAACACGGCGCGTGTCGCGCGGCTCACGTACCGACCTCGCGGGTGAGCCGGAGAAAGACCTCTTCGAGCGTCCGGCGACCCGTCTGCAGCTCCCCGATGCGAATGCCCTCGTCCCGGAGCCAGCCCGCCAGGTCGGCGACGATCTCGGGTGTCGCTTTGGTGGCCAGGACGTACTCGCCGGCGCGTACTTCGGTCACGGCGTCGACGCTGAGCCCGAGCGCCACTGCGAGCGCCGCCACATCGATGCCGGGCACCGCAGTGAACCGCGTCTCGCTGACGGCGGCCGCGCTGGTGAGCTCCGTCGGTGTCCCCAGGGCGACGAGCTGCCCACGGTCGATGATGGCAAGTCGATCGCACAGCTGCTCGGCCTCGTCCATCCCGTGCGTCGTCATCACGACGGTGACGCCGTCGGCGCGGAGCGACCGAATGAGCTCCCACGTCGTCGCACGGGCATGTGGGTCCATCCCGGCCGTTGGCTCGTCGAGGAAGAGGAGGCGCGGACGACCGACGATCGCGAGCGCGAGCGAGAGCCGTTGGCGTTGGCCGCCGGAGAGCCGTCGGACGAACGTCGTGCGCGAGTCCGAGAGCCCGACCATCGCGAGCAGCCGCTCCGGGTCATCGGCGTCGTCGTAGAACGCGGCGAAGAGGCGGAGAACCTCCAACGGGCGGATCCCGGGCGCGATGCCCCCTTCCTGCAGCATCACGCCGATCTGCGGGCGGACGGCAGCGCCGTCGGCGATCGGGTCGAGCCCGAGGACCCGGACGGTACCCCGGTCCGGCGCGCGGTAGCCCTCGAGTATCTCGACGGTGGTCGTCTTGCCGGCGCCGTTCGGGCCGAGGATCCCGAACACTTCCCCGACGTCGACACGGAGCGACAGGTCGTCGACGGCGCGCACTGCGCCGTAGTGCTTCTCGAGCCCGACGACCTCGAGTGCAGGGGTCGCCGGAGACATGAGCGCGGGAGCCTACCGGAGCCGACCCCGATGCTCGGATCCGCTCGGACCCGAGCACACGCCCGGCGCGTCGATCGCCGGAACCTTCATCGGGGGCCTCAGTGGTCCCGCCAGGCAACGTACGCCGCGAGCTCGGCGAGCGCCGCACGAGCATCGGCGGAGATCGTCACCCGTCCGAGCGCGTGTAGAGCCTCGTCGACGAGCGTCTCGATCATCGCCTCGATCTCCTCGCGTGCACCGCTCTCGACGAGCAGCCTCTGCAACGCCGCGATCTCGTCGTCACCGAGGTCGGCGTGGCCGATCCGCGCGAGCAGGTCCGACGCGCCCTGATCGGTCCTTCCGGCAACCCGCCGCGCCGCGACCGCGACGAGGGGCGTGAGCTTGCCCTCTCGCAAGTCGTCTCCGACGGGCTTCCCCGTGACCTGCTCGTCACCGAAGACCCCGAGCAGGTCGTCACGGAGCTGGAACGCGCCTCCGAGGGGCAGACCGACGGAGCTCAGGGGATCCCGCAGCTCGTCGAGCCGGCCGGCGAGGGCGGCGCCCATGTGCAGTGGTCGCTCCACCGTGTACTTCCCCGACTTGTACCGCTGGATCCGTGCAGCCTGCGCCGCGTCGTTGGACCCGCTCGACGTCCCGACGAGGTCGAGGTACTGACCGACGCACAGCTCCACCCGCAGCTCGTCGAAGATCCGATGCACGTCGGGAGGCCCCTGGCCCAGGAGCATGTCCGCGTACACGAACGCGAGGTCCCCGACGAGGATCGCCGCGCCCTCGCCGAAGCGACGACTCTCGGAACGCCAGCCGAGCGCTTCGTGACGCTCGATGAAACGCCGGTGCGTGGACGGCGCTCCACGTCGGAACTCCGACCCGTCCATCACGTCGTCGTGCACGAGCGCGAACGTGTGCAACAGCTCGAGTGCTGCGCCGGCGTCGGCGACATGCGGGTCGTCAGGCGCCCCTCCGGCTCCCACGAACGTCCAGTGGCAGAAGGCCGGGCGCAGCCGCTTCCCACCCGCCAGCACGAGGTCGCGAAGCGCGCGCAACGGCTCGGCCAGATCGGCGTCGACCGCCGACCAACGCGCGAGCTCGGAGTCGAGGAGGGCCAGGATCCGCTCCTCCGCGGGCCGACCGGCCGCGAGGACACTCGCGGGTACGCTCGCACTCGAGTCCGGGGTGGCCACCGAGCGAGACTACGCGTCCCGTTCGAGCCGGCCTCCGTCGAGGCGCGCCTACCATCCCGCAGTGGCCGAGTTCCTCTCTCCCCAGTGGGTCACTGAGCTCGACGCCGCGCTGCGCGCGTCTCCACTCCGCGCCGGCGACTCCGAGGCGACGCTGTCCTACGAGCTCGAAGCACGGGGGGCGGACGGTCGCGTGCGGAGCCATCACGTGACGATCGGACCGGACGGTGCTCGGGCGGCCAACGGTCCCGCGTCGCGGCCCGACCTCGTGCTCGTCACCGACGAGGAGACGGCGTTCGCGCTCCACCGCAACGACTGCAACGCACAGGCGGCGATTGCGGCCGGACGCCTGCGGATCCGCGGCGACCTCGCGGCCTTCTCCCGCCACGCAGCGACGATCGCGACCCTCTCCGACTTGTTTCCCGCGTTGCGCAACGCCACCACGGGCCCCGGGGGCGGCGACCGGTAGCATCCGGACATGACCATCTCCGAGACGGAACTCCGCGCTGAGGCCAAGGCCTTCCTCGATGACCACGCCGAACGGCGGGCCGAGGAGACGTTCGAGTGGGGTAAGGGCTCCGACCACGTCGGCGTCCTCGACGAGAAGACCCCCGAGCAGGAGCAGGCCGAGATCGTGGCGGCCAAGGGTTGGAAATCCACCGAGTTCGATGCCGGCTTCGGCTGGATCACCGGACCCGAGGAGTACGGCGGGCGGGCGCTCACGAGTGCTCACGAACGGGCCTACCGCGAGGTTGCCTCCGACTACGTCACGCCGAACCAGACGATGTTCGGGATCGGTCTCGGGATGGTCGCGCCCACGATCCTCGCCCACGGGCTCCCTGAGGTCCGGGAGCGTTACCTGCGCTCGATGTACCGGGGCGACATCGTGGGCTGCCAGCTGTTCTCGGAGCCCGTCGCCGGCTCGGACCTCGCGGGGATCCAGACCAAGGCCGAGCGCGACGGCGACGAGTGGATCCTCACCGGCCAGAAGGTCTGGACGTCGGGTGCGCAGTACTCCGACATCGGCGAGATCATCACGCGGACGTCACCCGACAAGCCCAAGCACAAGGGCCTGACGATGTTCCTCGTCGACATGCACGCCCCCGGGATCGACGTGCGACCACTGCGCCAGATGACCGGCGGCGCGTCGTTCAACGAGGTGTTCTTCGACGAGGTGCGGGTGCCCGCGTCCCACATGCTCGGCGACGTCGATGAGGGTTGGACCGTCGCGCTCACGACCCTGATGAACGAGCGCGCCGCGATCGGTGGGGGCGGCGCCGGGATCGGGACGGTCAGCTTCACGCGCTTCCGGGAGATGGTCCGCCACTACGGGCTCGCCGAGGATCCCCTCGTCCGCCAACGCCTCGCCGACGTGTACGTCAACCAGCAGGTGTCACGGTTCACGAACCTCCGGGCCATGGCGAAGATCCGCTCGGGTCAGCTCCCGGGTCCGGAGATGTCGATCGCGAAGCTCGCGATGACGATGAACATGACGCGCATCGCGGACATGCTGAGCGAGGTGCTCGGTCCTCGACTCGTCGCCGACTCCGGGGAATGGGGTACCTACGCCTGGTCCGAGTTCATCCAGGGCATCCCGGGGATGCGCATCGCCGGCGGCACTGACGAGGTCATGCGGAACATCGTCGGCGAGCGGGTCCTCGGGCTACCCAAGGAGCCGCGTCCGGCGTAGCCGGGCGTCGCGATCGCGCCGGCCTCGGGTGCTTCCCTTCGAGCGACTGCGCGCGCTCGCCCGCTACACCGGTGACGACGACGCTGGTCTCGTCGCCGAAGCCGCCGACTGTCTCGCCGACTTCGGCGCCGACCCGCAGCTGCTGACGGTGTGTCGCCGGCTCCTGGCCCACCACCCGGCATGCGGTCCGCTCTGGTGGCTGTGCGCACGGATCGTCGCCGCACCCGACCCTGCGGGCGCCGCGCACGAGAGCAGCCGCCGACTTGCCGCCGACCGGACTGCCGGGCGGCTCGCGTCGGTGCTGCCGTTCCCGCACGACCCGCCGATCGCGGTGCTCGGCTGGGATGCCACCATCGGCGCTGCCGTCGCGGAACGGCCCGACCTCGACGTGGTCGCGGTCCGGCCCCGTCTCGGCGACCACGGGCTGCGCGGCCGGCTCGCCCGCAGTGAGCGGCCCGTCCGCATGGTGGACGAGACGGAGGTGATGGCACTCGCGCCCAGCCACCTCCTCGTGGGAGTACAGGCCATGAGCGCGGGCACGGCACTCGTCACGCCCGGGTGTGCCGACGTCCGTTGGTCGATCCCCGACGCCCGGCTCTGGCTCGTCGGTGGCGTCGGACGGCTGCTCCCCGAGCGGCTGTTCGGTGTCGCGCGCGGCGAGGTGGAACGGGAGCTCGACCCGGTCGCCGAGCACCTCGACGTCGGCTCGGCCGAACGCGTCGCCGGGCCCGCCGGCCTCGATCCGCCCGAGCGGGTCGCGTCCCGACTCGACTGCCCCGACGCCCCGGAGCTGCATCGCCTCTGAGACGCCGGCCAGGTCCGCGCGGCCGCACGACCGAGTCGGTACCGTCTCGGCGATGCCCGAGGAAGCCCCGCCCGCCACGGACCTCTCGACCACATGCCTCCAGTGCGGGGCCGAGATGCGCGAGGAGCACGCGCACTACCGGTGCCCCGCGTGCGGGTGGAGGGACTCCTGCTGCGACGGGCCCTACTGAGCGACCCCGCTCGGACAATCGCTCATGCCTCGAGCGCGATCGTCGGGTCCTCGTCGTCGCCGACGAGATCGAGCTGGTCGGCGCCCTGCTGGGAGCGGAGCACCTCGATCTTGTGCAGGGGCCGCTCGAGCATCTTCTTGCGCGTCCCGACGAGCGTCTCGTACTCGCGACCCGCGGCCTCGATGCGCGTCCCCACCTTGTCCATCTGGCCGACGAACTTCTTCCACTGATCCCCCAACTGCCCGAGCAACGAGAGGATCTCGTCGGACGTCCGCGCGAGCTGGAAGTTCTCGACCATCTGGCGGATCAGGGCGAGCACGGCGAAGAGCGTGAGCGGCGAACAGAAGACCACGCGCTGGCGCAGCGCCTCGTCGAGGAGCGCGCCGTCGTGCTCGTGGATGAAGCCGTAGAGCTGCTCGTTCGGGATGAAGCAGAGGACGAAGTCGACCGTGCTGCCGCCCGCGTCGACGTACTCACGGCCGCTCAGCTCCTTCACCCGGTTCCGGACGTCGCGCAGGAAGTCGTCCTTGGCGCGCTTGCGGTCGAGGTCGGTGCCTGCGTCGCAGTATCGGACGTAGTTGTCGAACGGGAACTTCACGTCCATGTGCAGGAGCAGCTCGTTCGGCAGCAGGAACGTGAAGTCGGGGATGCCGCTCCCCTGCTCGAGCGCGCGCTGCTTGCGGTAGTTCACGTTCTCGACGAAGCCCGCGAGACGCAGGACGTCCTCGGCCATGCGCTCGCCCCACTGACCGCGCGCCTTGGTGCTCGACAGCGCCTCGCGCAGGCTCTGGGTCGTCTGCACCAGGGAGGTGACACCCGCCTGTTGCAGGCTGAGCTGCTCGCGCAGCTCGGCGTCGCGCTGCACTCGCTGGGTCTCCATCGCCTCGAGCCGCGAGGTGACCTGGGTGAGCGTGTCGCCCATCGAGTGGAGCCGCGCGTCGATCAGCGACTTCTTCGAGTCGAGCTCCTGGCCCACGAGCGCCTGCTCGGAGCGCATCAGCGCCTGGTTCTGCACCAGCATGTGGTCGACCGCGGCGCGCACCGCGACCTCGCGCTCCTCGGTCGCCTGCCGGCGCTGCTCGTCGACGGCGTGGCGGATCGCCTCCTCGAGCACCTCAGGCCGGGCCCGGCCCCGCAGGGCCACGCCCACGACCAGGGCCCCGAAGGCCACCACGACCACACCTGCCACGACACCCACGATGATCTCCATGCACCGATCGTCGCAGGGGGGTGTGACACTCCCGTGGATAGCCCCTGACCTGGGCTTTCGCGGCTCGGGTCCCCCGCTCCTGGCGGCTCAGGCGTCGGCGATGGCGAACTCGAAGCCGCCCCGGGTGCCCACGTAGATCCGGCCCTTCCAGACCACGGGGGTGGCCTCGATGCAGGCACCCAGGGGCACCTGCCACAGCTCCGGCGGATCAACGAGTGTGTTGCGCACGTCGTAGGCGTGGAGGATCCCGTCGCAGTCTCCCTGGAGCCACACGCCGTCGACGATCACCGGCGAGCCCATGAGCGGGGCGGTGAGGTTCTTCTCCCAGCGGATCGCGCCGGTCGCCCGGTCCATGCCGATCGCCCGTCCCGTGTAGGTCGTCGCGATCACGAGGTCGCCGGCGATCCCGGGCGTGCTGAAGACGCCGGCCTTGGCGGCACCCTGGTCCTTCTGGGACCACACGAGCGGGTTGTCGGCCCGGGCAGGATCCAGCTTCCACATCTGGCCGACCTCGTCGCCCCGGGCGTTGTGGCGCTCCCACTCCGAGCCCCCGTAGAGCATCCCGAGCTCGTCGACCACGATCGACGCGTCCGTGTCGTCGCCGGTCCAGAACCGGAAGGTCCGGGTCGGGACACCCGAGCCGTCGAGCAGCGGCGCGATGTCCCAGCCCTGCACCAGCCCGCCCGAGTTCGAGAAGTACAGCGTGTTCCCCGACACCGCGACCGAGCCCTCGATCGACACCTCATTGCCGACCGCGGCGAGCAGCTCGTCGTCCCAGCCGGGCGCGTGCCACACCAGCTCGGGCGCGACGGTGACGAGCCCATCCGCGCCCACGGCCCGGTTGAGCTTGATCGCGTGGACCTGGGAGTTCTCACCGCCCTCGAACACGTAGTCGCCGAGCACGAGCGCGCTGCTGTCCCAGTCGTTGTTCCACTTCACCGGCGAGACGGCGTCCGCCCCGAGCCGCCACAGCTCGGTCGGCTGGGGCCGGTCGAACGCGATCACCCGGAAGTAGTTGTCGCGCGAGCCGATGTAGACGAGCGGCAGCCCCTCGGGGTCGACGCTCACCGAGCCCTTGATGATGTCGTCGGTCTGGAACGGCGGCAGGATCGCCTGCCCCGTCGCCCCGTCGACGAAGTGCACAGCACCGTCGTAGGCGCCGAAGACGACCCACGTGCGACCGTCGCGCTCGAACACCGCCGGCTGGCCCGTCCAGCCGTTCCCGCACCACTGCGTGGTCTCGCCCCGGTCCTCGGAGAGCCGGCACATCTGCGCACCCGGGTACTTCCATACGACGCGTGGCGCGACGGGCACCGGTCCGGCCCCGTAGTAGTTGCGTGTCGGGTTCCCGCGGAAGGTGAGCACGCCGGGGACCGTCGCCTTCGGGAACGGACCGAACGCCGAGATCGGGTCGACCCACCCCGTGTACGGCGGGCGGGTCGTGGTCGTCGTCGTCGGGATGGTGGCGGCGGTCGACGTGGTCGACGATGACGCCGTGCGGCGCTCCCCGTCGCCCCGGGTCATGGCGAAGGCGCCCAGCCCCGCGCCGAGGAACACGAGCGCGCCGATGCCCACGACCATCAGCCGTCGGCGCCGCGCGCGGCGACGACGCGCTGCAGCCCGACTGCCCTCGACCATCCCGGCCAGCGTACGGCCCAGGCGCAGGCACCCCGGCGCGCGGCCCGGGACCGACGGGTGTGCGACCATCGAGACATGCCGCGCCGTCACGATGCCGATCCGGGGCTTCCCATCGACCTCGGTGCGGTCTCGAACGGCGAGACCGCACCTGCCGCACCGACCCCGCTGACGGCCGAGGCCACGCGTCGGGCCCGGGACCTCGTCGAGCGTCAGGCCCGCCGGCGCGGCATGCCCCGTCGGGACTTCCTCCGCTCCGCGATGGCCGGCGCGGCGGTGCTCTTCACGCTCGACGCGTGCAGCAACGAGTCGACGGGCGGCCGGTCCGGCGGGCGCTACCGGGTACCGGAGGACGCGACCGTCGACCCGGACGCGGCCCGCGAGGTGCTCGGGGGCAATGAGTTCATCATGGACGTCCAGACCCACTTCCTCGACCTCGACCCGGCGGCGCCGTTCAGCGACCCCGGCTTCCCGCAGTCGTCGTGCGGCGAGTCCGACCCCCGCCTCTGCTATTCCATCGACCGCTACCTCGAGGAGCTGTTCCTGCGCAGCGACACCAACGTCGCGGTCGTGAGCGCCATCCCTGCCACCGGTGAGGACGGGCCCCTCTCCCCCGCCCGGATGGACGAGGCGCGGAGAGCCGCCGACACCCTCTGCGGCGACGGCCGGCTCCTCATGCACGGCCAGGCCATCCCGCAGCTCGGCGAGCTGGAGGGTCGCCTCGACGCGATGGACGAGCTCGTCGCGCGTTACCCGATCGCGGCGTGGAAGGTCTACACGCACCGCCCCGGGCCTGGATGGTCCTTCGACGACCACGACCCGGACGCACCGCAGGTCGGCGGGGCATTCCTCGAACGGGTCCGCGCCACCGGCGTGCACACCGTGTGCGTGCACAAGGGGCTGTCGGGCGGCGACCCCGCCGCGTCGCCCGCGGACATCGGTCCCGCCGCGGCCGCCAACCCGGACCTTCGGTTCGTCGCGTACCACTCGGGGTACGAGGGGCGCGGTGAGGGGCCCTACGACCCGTCCGGTGGTGGCGTCGACCGGCTCGTCGCGTCGCTCGCCGCGGCGGGGATCGGACCGGGCGACAACGTGTACGCCGAGCTCGGCTCGACCTGGTTCCAGGCGATGCGGGACCCGGACGAGGCCGCGCACGTCCTCGGCAAGCTGCTCGTCGCAGTCGGCCCGGACCGGATCCTGTGGGGGACGGACTCGATCTGGTACGGGACGCCCCAGGGTCAGATCGAGGCGTTCCGCGCGTTCACGATCACCGAGGAGGTCCAGGAGCGCTTCGGGTACCCCGCGCTCACCGACGCGACCAAGCGCAAGATCCTCGGCGCCAACGCCGCCCAGCTCTACGGCATCGACCCGATCACCACACCCTGCACGTTCACCCGGGACGAGCTGGCGGAGGTCCGCCGGGCGCTGCCGTCCCGCCCCGCGTCGTACGGTCCGAAGACCGCCGAAGCCGCCCTCGCCCACGTCCGCGAGCACGGCTGGATCGGCATGTGAGGACGACGCGGATCAGAACGTCCCGCCGTCGACGACGATCCTCTGGTCGTTGACGTAGCGCGCGGCATCCGACACGAGGAAGCGCACCACGTCGGCCACCTCCTCGGGGCTGCACACGTGCCCGAACGCCGCACCCGGGTCGAGGTCGTGGATGTCGTCCGCCCCCATCGCGGCGCGTGCGAGCCGCCGCCCCATCTCGGTGTCGACCAGGCCGGGGGCGACGACGTTGACGTGCACCCCGTGCGGGCGCTCCTCCTTGGCGAGCGTGCGCGCCAGCGCCTCGAGCGAGGCCTTGGCCATGTTGTACGGCGACGAGTTCGCCGCCATGTGCGTCGTGGCGTTGCTCGAGATGAGGACGATGTCTCCCCGCGGCTGCTCCCGCATGCTGGGCAGCGTGAGCTTGGCCAGCATGAACGCCGCCAACGCGTGGACCCGCCAGACCCGCTCGATCTCGGCGGTCTCGGTGTCGCCGATCGACGCGCCCCGGCTCGCGATTCCGGCACTGTGCACGAGGACGTCGACCTTCCCGTGGTCGGCGAGGATCTGCTCGACCATCCGGGCGTTGGCCTCGGCGTCGTCGACGGACGCCTGGTACTCGGTGGCGACCCCGCCGCGCGCCTCGATCGCCGCCACGACCTCGCGCGCCGCATCCTCGTCGCGCCGGTAGTTGACCGCGACTGTCGCGCCGTCGTCGGCCAATGCCGCCGCGATCGCGGCACCGATCCCCCGCGAGCCTCCCGTCACCAGCGCGACCCGCCCGTCCAACGTCATTCGTCCTCCCGTTTCGCGTCCCGTCATCCCCGCGCGCCCGCGATCCGCTCGGCCCGTTCTCTCAGCGACGGCTGTCCGAGCCGTTCGGCCCAGGCCGCGAAGTCCGCAGTCGGGCCGCGCCACTCCCAGTCCGCGACGGTGCCGACCGACCCATCGGTCCGGAGTGTCGCGAGCGTACGGAACAGCAACGCGTCGTCGCGGTGCTCACGGAGCGTCTCCGCCAGCCGAGCGGCGCTGCGCACCTCGAGGTCCCAGTCGGCCGCGTCGTCTGGGATCGCCTCCAGACTCTCGTAGCGCGCGAGCACCGCCGACGCGGACTTCGCTCCCCATCCCTTCAGGCCGGGGAACCCGTCGGCCGTATCCCCGACGAGCGCGAGCCAGTCCGGGATCGATGCCGGAGCGACGCCGAACTTCTCGCGCACCGCGGCTTCGTCGAAGACCTTCTCGGCCCGCCGGTCGAGCTGGACGACCCGCGGATCCTGCACGCACTGGGCCAGGTCCTTGTCGGGCGTGCAGATCACGGCCCGCTCGACCCCCGGATCGGCGAACGCCACCGCGGCCGCCGAGGCCAGGGCGTCGTCGGCCTCGAGCTCGACCTCCGCCCACACCGCCACCCCGAGCGCCCGGAGTGCGTCTTCGAGGATCGGGAACTGGGCGAACAGCACCGGATCGATCCCCTCGCCGGTCTTGTAGCCGTCCCAGAGCGCATTGCGGAACGACTCGACCACGTGGTCGGTCGCGACCCCGACGTGGGTCGCGCCACCGTCGAGCAGCTCCAGCATCGACCGCACGACCCCGCGCACCGCGCCCACGTCGATGCCATCGGGGTCAGCGTGCTCGGGCGCGCCGTAGTAGTGGCGGAACAGCTCGTAGGTGCCGTCGACGAGATGGACCTCCACGGCGCCCATCGTCGCGCGCCGGATCAGCTCGCCGAGCTGGCGGGCGCCAGCTCGGCGACCACGGCTCGATGGTCGCTCACGGGCGAGCGGTCGGCCACCCAGGCCCGGCGGATCTCGAGGCCGTCGACGGCGATGTAGTCGATGCACCGTCGTGGCGCCTTCGCTGGGAAGCTCGGCCCGTGCTCGGCAACCGTCATGCCTGCGGCAGCGAAGATCGGGAGCGTGGCCTCCGGGTCGAGGTTCAGGTCGCCGAGCAGCACCCGTGGCCCGGGCCGCTCGCGGAGGGCGTCGAGCACGCTGCGGAGCTGGTCGGGCGCGTCGTGCACGAGGTGCGCGAACCGCTGCGGCGTGTGCTGGAGATGCGTGACCGCGACCGAGACCTCGATCCCGCGGACGCTCACGCGCGCGAGGAGTGCCGCGCGCGGCTCGCGCTCCTCGCCCCGGGGCAGGTCGAGGATCGCGACATCATCGATCCCGCCCCGCACGACCAACGAGTTCCCGTAGGTCTTGAGCAGCCCGCGGTGATGCGCGGGCCCGGCCGCGTGGCGAGCCCGCTGCCATCGGGCGACGACGGCACCCTGGTTGAGGTACCAGCTGTGCCGGCGTCCGCCCTGGACCTCCTGGAGGCCGAGCACGTCGGCGTGGAGGTCGGTGCAGGCGCGCGCCAGGCGACCCATCCGGACCCTGCCCTCGGGGTCGGCGCCGTGTCGGATGTTGAACGTCGCGAACCGGAGGACTGGCGAGTCGGCGTCCGGGCGAGGGGGCTCCGACCCTCGGTCGGACGGACCGCTCACGCGCGTCGCTCGAGACCCTCGGTGACGATCGCGGCGGTCACGCCACCACCAGCGGCGCTGGGTCGTCGGACTCGGAACCGTCGGGTGCGTCCGCCGGTCGCAACGGACCGCGGGTGGTCAGGCCCAGCACGAACCAGACCGTCGCGGCCCAGACCGCGGTCGCTCCCGCGAGGTGGAAGCCGACGAGCAGCTCGGGGATCCCGCTGAGGTACTGCGCGTAGCCGATCGCGCCCTGCACCACGACCGCGACGAGCAGCAGCTCGAGCCGCGCCTGCACCTCGCGCGGCGCCCGGGAGCGACGCAGCAGCCACAGGGTGCCGAGCACGAGAGCCAGGAAGATGATGACGCTCGTCCCGTGGATCCGAGCCACGGTCGGCAGGTCGAACCCGAACCGCTTCGCCTCCTCGTCCCCGCCGTGTGGACCCGTGGCGGTGACGATCGTCCCGGTGGTCACCACCACGGTGGCCCACACCAGCAGGACGCGCCCGAGACGGCGGAGCCGGTCGTCGACCAGGGGTCGAGGCGGGCCCTCGGCCTCGCTCGCCCGCCGGTAGAGGATCAGGGCGTTGGCGAGCAGCACGAGCGAGACGAGGAAGTGCGCCATCACGAACTCCGGGCGCAGCTCGAACAGTACGGTGAGCCCGCCGAGCACCGCCTGGGCGAACACCCCTGCAACGAGCCCGAGCGACAGCCACACGAGGTCGCGACGTCTCGGGACCCGCACCAGCGAGCCGAGCACACAGACGATCACCGCGGCCGACACCAGCCCGGTGAACATCCGGTTGAGGAACTCGACCATGGCGTGGACGTCGCTCACGCCCCGGGGCGTCAACCGACCCGGTTCGCAGTTCGGCCAGTCGGAGCATCCGAGTCCCGAGCCGCTGAGTCGAACCGCGCCGCCGGTCACGATGATCACCGCGAGCAGCACCACGGCCACGAGCGCGATCCGTTGGTAGGTCTGCGGAGCGACTCGAGGGGGGCGCACGGAGACGGATGCTAGGCCCCGGCGCGCGAGCCCGACGATCCGCGTCGCGAGCCCGCCGGTACGCTGGATCGGCCATGCCTCCGCCGTCGACACCGCGCACTCGATCGGATCGGCGGGCCCGCCGCCGACGGGCCCGCGCCCGCAGGCTCGGTTTCGCCGTCGTCGTGATGACCCTCGCCGTCGCCGGCGGGGCGGTCGCGATCGCGATGCGGGACAGCGACCAAGCCGCGCGTGTCGCGGCCCGCCCTGCGACGTCGACATCGAGCACGAGCACGAGCACCGCGCCGACGACCACCACGACCCTCCGCGACCCCCGTCGGGGTAACGGTCAGCCGGTGACGTTCGCGTTCGGTGGCGACGTGCACTTCGAAGGCGCGCTGCGGGGCAAGCTCCTGGGCGACCCCGCGGGCGTGCTCGCACCCATCGCACCGGTCCTCTCCCTCGCCGACCTGGCCATGGTGAACCTCGAGACCGCGATCACCGAGCGCGGGACCCCCTTCGTCAAGAAGTACAACTTCCGGGTTCCCGCGGTGGCGCTGGACGCGCTGCGCGCGGCGGGTGTCGACGTCACCACCGTCGCCAACAACCACGGGCTCGACTTCGGTGCCGAAGGGATGGCCGACACGATCGCGGCCTCGGTGGAGAAGCAGTTCCCCGTGCTCGGCATCGGCAACACCGCCCTCGAGGCGTACGCGCCCTACCGGGCCGAGATCAAGGGGCAGCGCATCGCCGTGTTCGGCGCCACCGACGTCCTCGACGGCGAGTACATCGGCGCTTGGTCCGCGAGCGATACCCAGGGCGGCCTCGCGTCGTCGAAGGAGGAGAACCTCGCGCGCCTCATCGGAGCCATCCAGAGCGCGCGGGTCGACTCCGACACGGTCGTCGTGTTCCTCCACTGGGGCATCGAGCGCCAGGGCTGCCCCTCGCCCCGCCAGCAGGAGGTCGCCCAGGCGCTCACCGACGCGGGCGCCGACATCGTGGTGGGCTCCCACACGCACCAGCTCCAGGGCGGCGGACGGTTCAACACGTCGTTCGTCGGCTACGGGCTCGGGAACTTCGTGTTCTACAACGAGACCGGCGAGTACGGGCGCAGCGGCGTGCTCGTCGTCACCGCGACCGGACGCGACATCGACTCCTACCAGTGGGTCCCGGCCCGCATCCGCGGTGGGGTCGCGACCCCGCTGCCGGCCGGAGCGGAGGCCGACGCCGAGATCGCCCACTGGAACGAGCTGCGGGCGTGCACCGGCCTCGCGCCGTGAGCGGGAACCCCGGCGCGCCGGCGCCCGATCCGTCGACCACCCGATCGCCAATACCATCGCGAGCCGACCGAGGGAGCTGACGATGTCGAGCGCCGCGCACTACGACGAGTTCGGGCTCTTCCACGAGAACGCACAGGAGTTCGGCCTCCCGCTCGACTCGCCACCGACCGTGACCCGCGAGTCGGTCGCGGTCGACGACAGCGGGCGGCGGTTGAGCGCGCTGCGGTGGGGCACCCAGCCGGCCGACCTCGTGCTGCTCCACGGCGGCGCCCAGAACGCCCACACCTGGGACACCGTGGCGCTCGCGCTCGATCGACCGCTGGTGGCGATCGACCTCCCCGGTCACGGCCATTCCGACCACCGCGACGACGGACCGTTCAGCCCGCGCGAGAACGCCGCGGACGTCGCCGTCGCCATCGCCGAGCTCGCACCGGATGCCCGGATGGTCGTCGGGATGTCGCTCGGTGGGCTGACGTCGATCGCCCTCACCGCCCTCGCGCCGCAGCTCGTCCGTCGCCTGACGCTCGTCGACGTGACTCCCGGCGTCGACCGCGACAAGGCGGCACCCATCGCGCAGTTCATCGCGGGCCCCGAGAGCTTCGAGAGCTTCGACGAGATCCTCGCCCGCACCATCGAGTTCAACCCGACGAGGTCGGAGTCGTCGCTCCGCCGCGGGATCCTCCACAACGCGGTTCCCCGCGACGACGGTCGATGGGTCTGGCGCTACCAGCGGCCGCGCCTCGCGGAGACCGCCGACATCCCGGCCGACTTCGCCACGCTCTGGGACGACGTCTCGGAGATCGCGGTTCCCGTGATGCTCACGCGCGGCGACGCGGCCGGCTCGGTCGTCGACGACGGCGACGTCGCCGAGCTGCTCCGACGCCGGCCCGACGCGCGCGTCGAGGTCGTCGCCGGGGCGGGCCACAGCATCCAGGGCGACCGCCCGCTGCAGCTCGCGGCGCTGCTCGTCGACTTCCTGGACTCCTGATTCGGGACTCCTGATTCGGGACTCCTGATTCGGGACTCCTGATTCGGGAGGAGGGGTCAGGCCGGCCGCAGCACCGTCGCCGCCGTCGTGGCCACCTCGATCGACGCCCAGGAGTAGCGCATCGGGACGAGCTCGCCGGCCGCCCAGGTCGCCTGCTGGTCGGCGAAGTGCGGGCTCGTCGCGTCGCCTGACGCACCGAGGGGCACGACCCAGCGGGAGGCATCCCAGTCGGCGCAGTCGAAGACGTAGCGGGCGACCGACGTCCCCGTGACCGTGAAGCCGTGGCCGACGGGGTGCCCGGCGCTCATGACGGTGTCGGACTCCCCACCTACCTCCACCGTCGGCGGGTCGAGGGCCTCCGCCCAGTCGGGATGGACGTGACCGAGCGGGTGCCGGGGGCGGGCGCGGTGCAGCGCCCCCCACCGCCACGCGGCGACGTCGTCCCCGAGGCCGGCACGGAGGACGGCGACGCCGTCGCTCAACGCGGCCGCGAGCAGGCCGTCCCACCCGTTGGGGTCCGCGACGAGGGTCGGGTCGTCGGCCGCGAGGAGACCGGTCGCGACCGCCCAGATCCGGATCTCGAGCGGGAGGAAGGTCGCCGCGGGCTCGTCGGGAAGCGGCGCTCGCACCGCCGCGAGCGCCGGATGGTGGGCGATGATCCGACACGCGGCGTCGCGGACGACCATGTAGACCGCGGCGCCGGTGGACTCGGGGAGCATCCAACGGTCCCAGTCGCGGAGCGCGCCGAGGGCCGCGCGCTCCCACTCGTCGCCGGGATCGACAGCGAGGATCCGCGCCGCCCAGACGTCGGCAGCCAGGGAGCGGCGGTCGCGGTGCACCTCGGCCATGTCCGCGACTGTTGCCCGCTCGAGTGACTCGAGCCGCTCGAGCACACGTATCGCGCGGTCGGGATGCGCGTAGTCGAGACCGAGGTAGTGCGGGTACTCGTCGTCGACGATCCGTTGGTTCGCGGTGACGATCACCCCACCGGTCGGGTTCCGGACGCGGGGCAGGTCGTCGTAGCCGACGACGCCCCGCCAGTCGTGCCGGTCGGTCCATCCCGGGACGGGACCCCACGCGTTCGCCGGGTCGCGCACCGGAATCCGACCCACCGTCCGGTAGGAGATGTCACCATGGACGTCGGCGCTCACGAGGTTGTTGACCGGATCGACCCAGCCCGCCATCACCGCCTCGAGACCATCGACGTCGGTCGCCGCGAGCATCGGCGCCAGCACCGCGAGCCCGGTGCTCGGCTCGGTCAACGCGGTCGATCGCAGGACGAGGCAGGGGCCGTGCGCGGGATCGCCGAACACGACCGGCCCGCGCTCGGTCTCGTGACAGACGACGTCGACCGGCGCGCCGCCGCGGACCTCGACCGTCTCCGTCCGATCGGGGGTCCAGCCCGGTCGCGCGCGCTCCACGAACAGGTCCTGGTAGTCACCGTTCCCATTGGTCACGCACCATGCGACCTGCGCGTTGTGTCCGAAATGCGGGAGACCCGGGACACCGACGAACGCCAACCCGATCGCGTCGAACTCCTCGCAGACCAAGTGACACTGGTAGTAGACGTTCGGCACCTCGAGGAATCGGTGGGGGTCGCCGGCGACGAGCGGCAGGCCCGACGCCGTGCGCGCGCCGTGGAGCGCCCAGCTGTTGCTCCCGGTCGACGGCTCGCCGAGCTCCGCCATCGCATCCAGCACCGGGCCCATCGCCTCGGCTGTTCCGTGCCCATCGTCGCGGGCACGAAACAGATCGGCGGGCGGGACGATCAGGGGGACGTCCCGGGGCTCGACGCCCTCGATCCGGGCGACGGCTTCGGCTCCCATCGCCGCGGCCAGCCGCCCGCGCCAGAGCTTGCGCTGCCAGTTGGCGAAGACAACGTGGCGGACGAGGAAGACCGCGCAGCAGTCTGCGGCCGTCCACGGTTCGGGCCGGACCTCGGCCCGAGCCAAGTCGGGCGGCAGGGGCGCGCCGAGCTCGAGGAACGCGTTCACGCCCGCCGCGAACGCGTCGAGGACCTCGCGCGGCTCGGGTGCGAGGGCGTCGGCCTCCCGCGCCGCCGCCGGTCCGAGCCCGCACCGCCGCGCGAACACGTCGAACGCGACCGCGGTGGGACCTACGACCTCCGCCCACCGCCCGCGTGCCCGTCGACGGTCGTACTCCAGCTGGCCGAGGCGGTCCTGGGCCTGGACGAACCCCTGCCCGAAGAACGCATCCCGGGCGTGCTCCGCCCTGACGTGCGGGATGCCCCACTCGTCACGTCGGACCACGACATCGCCCTCGAGCCCGCCGACCCTGTACTCGTCCACCGCGGGCACGCTACGCGGTGGTCGCCCCGGCGTCCGCGGCAATCGAGACAGGCGGGAAGTCCGGCGCGGGCGCGCTCCCGGGACGCTGCGGGCGTGCGACGATGCCAGGATGCACGAGGACCACATCCGGTCCGCCCGACGCCGCCTCTGGCTGTTCGCAGTCGGAGGCCTCCTCGTGCTGTCGTGCACCCTCGCCGCGGTCGTGTTCCCCATCGCGTGGCTGCTCGGCGCGGCGGCGAACCCGATCGGTGCCGATCTCGGTTACGGATGGGGTCTCGCCGAGTGGGCCGCGTGGGTGAGCCTCGCGATCGCCGCGGTGATCGCGCTCGCCGCGTTCGCCTGGTCGCTCACGCACGCCGAGCGTTCGGCCCTGGAGTTCGTGCGGGCGTGGCCGGGGCCGGAGTCGTCACCGGTCCCACCGCCCTCCCTGCCCGACGGGATGGTCGAACGCGTGCAGAAGACGACCGACGTGCTCGCGCTCGCGACGGGCGTCATCGCCCCGCCGGTGGCGGTTGTGATCGACGACGTGCCGAACTGCCTCACGGTGGGCCGGAAACCGACGACCGCGTGGATCGTCGTGACGACGGGGCTCGTCGAGACGCTCTCGCACCGCGAGCTCGAAGCGGTCCTGGCCTACGAGATCGGACGCGTGGTCGAGCTGGAGGTCTCCCTCGACACGGTCGTCTACGCCCTCACGAACCGGGCGTTCGAGGTCTGGACGGCCGCGTTCTCGGACTTCGACGAGGTTGCCCTGCTGCTCGTCCCCCTCGGCGTGCTCGCGGCGCCGCTGTTCCTGGCGTCCGTAGGACTGCGCGCCGCCACCCTGCGCCTGCGCGCGCGTCTCGCCGACGGCCTCGCGGTGCGGTACTGCCGTGACCCCCGCGCGCTCGCACGCGCACTCCGCCGGATCCTCGACGACACCCACCAGGTGCGCCGGGGCGACCCCGCGAACGCCCATCTCTGGCTCGAGTACCCACATTCCCGCGCGTCCCGGTGGATGCTTCGGACCCACCGCATCCTCCCCCGCCGCATCACGAGGCTCGAACAGCTCGCCGGGGCCGGGAGTCCGCCCGAGTGACGTCGGCCTAGGGCGAAGGCGTGACCCGGAGCCCGGGTTCCCGGTGTGGGCGACAGCGACCCGGCCCGGGCGCGAGAATGATGCCATGACGACCTTCACGCGCATGGACGAGTCGACCGCGGAGCAGTGGTCCGTGATCGGCCAGGAGACGACGGCCAACCAGGGCCGCGTCGCAGAGAGGATCCTCGCGATGCTCCGGTCGCTCGCCGGCATCACCGACGGGTTCGCGGTCGACCAGCTCACGCACTCGCTGCAGACGGCGACCATGGCAGAGCGGGCCGGTGCCGACGACGAGGTGGTCGTCGCGTCGCTGTGCCACGACATCGGCAAGGCGGTGAGCGTCCCCAACCACCCGAAGATCGCCGCGGAGATCCTCAAGCCCTACGTGCGCACCGAGGTCGTCGAGATGATCCGCGCCCACCAGGACTTCCAGGGACGCCACTACTACCACCACTTCGGCGGCGACCCCAACGCGCGCGAGAGCTATCGCGGGGAACCGTGGTACTCGCTCGCCGAGCAGTTCGCCGACGAGTGGGACCAGCAGGCCTTCGACCCCGACTACGACACCGAGCCGCTCGAGCACTTCGAGGACCGCGTCCGCGCGGTCTTCGGGACCCCGACGGGCCTCTGACCCACCCCTCGCCGTTCTCGGATCCCAGGATCGGGACGGCGGCGCGATCAGCCCAGCTGGTCGTGGAGGAAGGCCAGGACCTCGGGCCAGAGGCGTTCCGACAGCGCCTCGTCGAACGTCCCGAGCGCGTTGTGCGGGCCCATGAAGGCGTGCCCGGTCCCGGGATGCACGGTGAGCGTGACGTCGTTCCCCAGGCTCTGCAGCTTCGCCTCGAGCGCCCGGGCCGCGTCGGGCCCGAAGAAGTCGTCCTGCTCGGCCATGTGGCCGCGGACGACGGCGGTCATCGGGCCCCAGTCGGGCTCGGCGTCGCCCTGCGGGAAGCCGTAGAACGGCACCGCGGCCTTGATCCGGTCGGGACGGTTCGCCGCGAGCAGGAACGTCAGCATCCCGCCCATGCAGAACCCGACGATCCCCAGGTGCTCGCTCGTGACCGCTGCGTGGCCGGCCAGCGCATCGACGGCGCCGCTGAGGTCGCGGGCCGCGCGATCCGCTGGCAGCGCGCCCATCAGCTCGGCCGCCTTGTCCATCTCGTCGTGGCCGGCGAGCTGGCCCCGGTAGAGGTCGGGCGCCAACGCCACGAACCCTCCCTGGGCGAGACGCTCGGCCATCGCCTTGCACCCACTGTCGAGACCCCACCACTCCTGGATGACGATCACGCCGGGGCCCGTGCCGCCCGGCGGGAGGACGAGATACCCCGGCACCTCGTCGCCGTTGCTCGAGAACTCGATCTGCTCTGCCATGGCGCGGAGGATACCCGGGTCGTTCCCTCGCGTCCCGGCCCGAGCCGCGTGGTCGTCCGATGCCATCCTGGGCTCGTGCTCACGCCCAGCGCGAAGCGGACTGGCCGCGCCGTCCTCGCGACGCTCGCCGCACTCGCGGTGTCGTCGTGCTCCGGCGGCGGGGGCCAGGGCGCCGAGCAGACGGCGACATCTGCGCCGGCACCCAGCGCTCCGGCGCCGAGCCGGTCCGCGCCGGTC
>JAWOIO010000010.1:0-8903 GCA_046484625.1 Acidimicrobiia bacterium | reverse complement strand
CGGAGGAGGAACTGGACAACGTCTTCAAGTGGTAGCTGGACAAGGTGGTGGCGCGGGGCAGGGGCCGGATGCACGATCTGCACGTGAGGTGTTCCGGTTCCGTCGGATGGGCGCTTTCCGCCCTCTTCCAGCGAGGCGTCCTGGTCCCGGTCACGGACGTTGATCGAGGCCGATCGACTGTCGTCGCTCGTGCTGTGGGGACCCCCGGGGACGGGCAAGACGACGATCGCCCGGCTCGTGGCCGGCGCGACGGCCAAGGCGTTCGAACCGCTGTCGGCGGTCACCGCCGGGGTGAAGGACGTCCGGGAGGTCGCGGAGCGGGCGCGCGCCCGCCTCGGCGAGCAAGGGCAGGGGACCATCCTCTTCCTCGACGAGGTGCATCGCTTCAACCGGACCCAGCAGGACGCGCTGCTCCCGCACGTCGAGGAGGGGTTGCTCGTGTTCGTCGGCGCCACCACGGAGAACCCCTTCTTCTCCCTCACCGGGCCCCTCCTGTCGCGCTCCACACTCTTCCGGCTCGAGCCGCTGGGTCCCGACGCGCTGCGCGATCTGCTCGAACGCGCGATGAGCGACCCGCGTGGGCTCGCCGACGAGGGGTGCACGCTCGACCTCGACGCGCTCGAGCACCTCGTCGACCGGGCCGAGGGCGATGCTCGCCATGCGCTCACGTCGCTCGAGGTGGCGACCGCGCTCGCAGCGGAGTCGGGTCGCAACATCGTGACGCTGGCCGACGCCGAGGCCGCACTGGCGATGCGGGCGCTCCGGTACGGCGACGACGAGCACTACGACGTCCTCTCCGCCTTCATCAAGAGCGTCCGCGGCTCCGATCCCGACGCGGGGCTGTACTGGCTGTCCCGCATGCTGGAGTCCGGGGAGGACCCTCGTCTGATCGCACGGCGCCTCGTGATCCTCGCGTCCGAAGACGTCGGCCTCGCCGACTCGCAGGGGATCGTCGTGGCCGACGCCGCGGCGAGAGCGGTGGAGTTCGTGGGTATGCCGGAGGCTCGGCTGAACCTCGCCCACGCGACGATGTACCTCGCGCGCGCACCGAAGTCGAACTCCGTCACCACGGCGTTCGGAGCCGCCGTCGAGGACGTACGCGGCTCGGCGTCGGGCGGGGTCCCCCAACACCTCCGGGACGCTCACTACCCTGGCGCCGCGAGCCTCGGCCATGGGGCCGGGTACCGATACCCACACGACGAGCCGGGCGGCTGGGTGGACCAGCAGCACCTCCCCGACGAGCTCGCCGGGCGTCGGTACTACGTCCCGAGTGGTCACGGCGACGACATCGAGCGGCACCCGTCGGACCGAGCGTCCGGAGCGTGACCGAGGAGGACCGATGAGCACCGCTACCACGGTCGCCACGATCGCCCTGGTCGTGGGAGTAGGCCTCGGTGTGCTCCTGGTGGGCATGCGGCGTCGGCTCCGGCGGCTGGAGGCCCGCATCCGGGAGATGGAGCGGCGGGTCGACGACGACGAGGCGGCGATCGCGGCCGCGCACGGTGAAGCGCGCGCCGCGTCCCGCACCGCGCGCCGGGCCGCGCGCGCGGCGGGCGTCGAGATGGAGCCGGCGCGCCTCCCGCTGGAGCCGGTCGCGGGTCGGGTCGTCCGGGTGCTGGCGTTCGGTGCGGGTGCGCGGCGCGCCCTCACCCGGCTGGCCGGCCCGCGCCGTCGGGCCGCGTGATGCGTCGCCTCAGCTGGGTGGCCCTGGGGTTCGGGCTCGGTGCGATCGCGACGCACAAGGCGACCCGCGGCGGGCGCGCCCCGGTGCTCGTCGCCACTGCGGGCGGCGCGGTCGGGAGCGTCCGCCGTCGTCTCGACGCCGCGGTCTCCGAGGGACGCGCCGAGATGCGCGAACGCGAGGCGCGCCTGCGCGAGGTGTTCGCCGTGGCCGCGCCCCCAGAGGTCTTCGACGAGTGTGCCGACGAGATCCAGCGTGGGCCTCGTTTCGGCGGAAGGGACGCGGGGGACAGGCGGTAGCCTCGGATGGTGCCTCCCCGGACCGCCGACGAGCTCCGCGCTGCGTTCTTCGACTTCTTCGTCGCGCGCGACCACTCGCTCGTGCCGTCGGCGAGCCTCATCCCGCACGATCCCACGGTCCTGTTCACCATGGCCGGCATGCTCCCGTTCAAGCCGTACTTCGTCGGCGACGAGGTGCCACCGTTCGTCCGTGCCGTGTCGAGTCAGAAGTGCGTGCGGGCCGGGGGCAAGCACAACGACCTCGACGACATCGGGCGCACGAACCGGCACTTCAGCTTCTTCGAGATGCTCGGGAACTTCAGCTTCGGCGACTACTTCAAGGCCCAGGCGATCCCCTGGGCGTGGGAGTTCGTGACCGAGGTCCTCGCGCTGGACCCGGCCCGTCTCTGGGTGACCGTGCACACGTCCGACGACGAGGCCGAGGCGATCTGGCGCGACGACGTCGGTGTCCCGGCCGGGCGAATCCAGCGCCTCGGCGAGGACAACTTCTGGCGCATGGCCGACACCGGACCGTGTGGCCCCTCGTCGGAGATCTTCTGGGACCTCGGACCCGAGTTCGGTGCCGACGGGGGCCCGGCCCAGGGTGACCCGGACCGGTTCATCGAGATCTGGAACCTGGTCTTCATGCAGTTCGACCAGCGCAGCGAGGGGCAGGTCCCCCTCCCGAAGCCGAGCATCGACACCGGCGCGGGCCTGGAGCGGATGTTGATGGCGCTCCAGGGGGTCCCCTCGATCTTCGACATCGACGTGTTCCGGCCGTTGGTGGCCGCGGCCCAGCAGGCGACCGGCATCACCTACGGGAGCGATCCGGCGCGCGATGTGTCGCTGCGCATCCTCGCGGAGCACGCGCGCACGATGACGTTCCTCGTCGCCGACGGGGTCGTGCCGTCGAACGAGGAGCGGGGCTACGTCCTCCGACGGATCATCCGACGCGCGGTGCGCCATGCGTACCTCCTCGGGGCACGCGACCTCGTCACGCCGGTGCTGGTCGACGCCACCATCCAGGTGATGGGCGACGCGTACCCCGAGATCGTCCGCGAGCGGACCCAGATCGAGCGCGCGGTGCAGCGCGAGGAGGAGCGGTTCCGCACGACCCTGGAACGCGGCCTCCAGATGCTCGACGAGCTGCTCGGCGAGGGAGATGTGAGCGGTGACGACGCGTTCTTCCTCCACGACACGCTCGGGTTTCCGATCGACCTGACGCGCGAGGTCGCCGAGGAGCGCGAGCGAGGTGTCGACGTCGCGGGGTTCGACGACCGGATGGAAGAGCAGCGCCTCCGGGCCCAGGGTGCCCAGCGCGCCTCGGCGTCCGTCACCGACGCCGGTGACGCCTACCGCGCCCTGCTCGACGAGGTCGGTCCGGTCGAGTTCACGGGACGCTCGGAGACCGTGACGGCCGGGGCGAAGGTCCGCGGGCTGATCGTCGGCGGCTCTCGGGTCGAGACGACGGCCGCCGCCGGCGCAGGCGACGACCCGACGATCGAGGTCGTGCTCGACCGCACCCCCTTCTACGCCGAGTCGGGTGGTCAGGTGGGGGACACCGGGACGATCACGACCGTGGGCGACGAGGGCGCGCTGCTGCGGGTGGTCGACACGCAGTACGGCATCCCCGAGCTCGTCGTCCATCGGTGCCGCGTCGAGCGGGGGACGATCACCGAGGGCGACGAATGCGTCGCGGCTGTCGACGCGGAGCGTCGCGACGCCATCCGGCGCAACCACACTGCGACGCACCTGCTGCACTGGGCGTTGCGAGAGGTGCTCGGCCCCCAGGTGCGACAGGCCGGCTCGCTCGTCTCCGACGAGCGCCTGCGCTTCGACTTCAGCCACGATGCCGCGGTGACACCCGACGAGCTCGGCCGAGTGGAGGCGCTCGTGAACTCCGAGGTCATCACCGACGCGCCGGTGCGCCACTACGAGACGACGAAGGACGACGCGGAGACGCTGGGCGCGATCGCGTTCTTCGGCGACAAGTACGGCGACCTCGTACGGGTCCTCGAGGCCGGGGAGCACTCGCTCGAGCTGTGCGGCGGGACGCATGTCCACGCGCTCGGGTTCATCGGGCCGGTCAAGATCGTGAGCGAGGGCTCCGTGGGCGCGAACCTCCGCCGGATCGAGGCCGTCACCGGTGCGGGTGCGCTCGCGCACATCCGCGAGGAGGAGGAGACGCTCCGGGCCGCGGCCGATCTCCTGAAGGCCGCGCCCGCCGAGGTCGCGGCCCGGGTCGAGCGGCTGCTCGCCGAGGTCAAGGCCCTGCGGAACGACCTCGCCGCGGCGAGCACGCGCGAGGCCGTGGCCCAGTCGGGGGCTCTGGCGGCGGAGGCCGTCGGCGGCGTCGTGGTCCGCCGACGCGACGGACTGGCGAACGACGCCCTCCGTCAGCTCGCACTCGCCACGCGGGACGCGCTCGGGTCGGGCATCGTCGCGCTCGTGGGCGTCGTCCCCGGCGGGGAGAAGGCAGCGGTCGTCGTCGCGGTGTCGTCCGATCTCGTCGGGCAGGGCGTCGATGCATCGGTGCTCGCGACCACAGCGGCCGCGGCGATCGGCGGCGGGACCGGAAAGCATCCGGACGTCGCGGTGGGCGGTGGCCCGAAGGTGGCCGGCGTCGACGAAGCCCTCGCGTCGCTGACCGACGCCGTCGAGCGTGCCGCCGGCGACGCCGCGGGGGCGCGGCAGTGAGTCGAGTGCTCGGTGTCGATCTGGGGAGCCGCCGGATCGGGCTGGCGGTGTCGGACCCGAGCGGGACGCTCGCATCCCCGTTGCAGGTCCTCGACCGTGGCGTCGACCACGCGAGCGACCACGCGGCCATCGTCGAGGTCGCCCGGGAGCTCGACGTCGACCGCCTCGTGGTCGGGTGGCCGCGTTCGCTCTCGGGCCGCGACGGCCCCTCGGCGCGCGCCGTGCGCGACGAGGTGGCCGAGATCGAAGCGGCGGCGGGCCCGGCGATCGTCGTCACACTGCACGACGAACGCTTTTCCACCGTCACGGCAACCCGTCGGCTGCGGGAGTCGCGGCCGACCACACGGGTCAAGCGGCGGCGCGCCGCGACCGGTGTGGATGCCGCGGCCGCGGCGGTGTTCCTGCAGTCCTATCTCGACGGCGCCCGGGCCGAGGAGGGACGATGAGCCCTGATCGCGACAGGTCCGACCCGGGACCGCCGCGACGCCGGTCCCGCGGCCCCGGCCCGCGCGACGACCGACGTACGCGGGGCACCGTCGACCCGTCCGACGCGCCGACCGAGCAGGTCGGGATCGTGCGCCCGCCGACGGGCACGACCCGGCGTGCGGGGCCGGCCGGGGTCACGCGGGCCGAGCGTCAGGCGGCTCGGCGCGGAGGAACCCGATCGGGACGGTCGCCCAGGCGCGACGAGGCGGGCCGTGAACCGGTACGCGACGAGGAGGGACCTCCTCGTGCGATCCCGCCGCGTCGCCGTCGCGGGCGGGGGTTCCGGGTCCTGCTCGTGCTCGCGATCCTCGCGGCGCCGTTCGTGATCGGGGGCGGGTGGTTCGCGTACCAGCTCACCCGCAGCTCCGACGGGCCGGCCGTGGAGTTCGTCGTCGGTGACGAAGCGGGTGCCAGCGCCGTGGCCGACGCCCTCGCCCGTGAGGGGGTCATCGGATCCGCGCTGGTCTTCAAGGCCTGGGCGACGATCTCGGGTGCCGGCCCGTTCGAGGCCGGGACGTACCAGCTGAACGAGGGGATGGGCATCCGGGCCGCGATCAGCGCGCTCGAGGAGGGACCGCCGCCGATCCCCGACACCGAGCTGCTCCTCCCGCCGGGGCTCACGGTCCCCCAGATCGCGGCCCGAGTGGGTGAGATCCCCGGGAAGTCGGCCGACGCGTTCCTCGCCGCCGCGACCTCGGGGAGCATCCGGTCCAAGTACCAGCCACCCGAGGTCACGTCGCTCGAAGGCTTGCTGTTCCCGGACACCTACCTGATCGGTGCGTCCGAGACCGAGGAGTCCATCGTCCGCCGGCTCGTCGCCCGCTTCGACGAGATCGCCGACACGGTCGGCCTCGCCAACGCCACTGCGCTCACGCCGTACGAGACGGTCGTGGCCGCATCGCTCATCCAGACCGAGGCCAAGGTCGCGCAGGACGCACCGCTGATCTCGGCGGTGATCAGGAACCGTCTCGCCCAGGGGATCCCCCTCCAGATCGACTCGACGCTCTGCTACGCGAAGGGCGGGTGCCCGCCGGTGCCCACCAACGCCGACAAGGAGATCGATTCCCCGTACAACACGTATCGGATCGCGGCGTTGCCGCCGACGCCGATCTCCAGCGTCGCCCAGGCGTCGCTCGAGGCCGCGCTCGCTCCGGCCGACGTGCCGTTCATCTACTACGTGATCGCGGACGCGAACGGCACCCATGTGTTCGCGACCACCCTCGACGAGCACAACCGCAACGTCGCGGCCGCGCAGGCCAAGGGCCTGCTGTGACCCATGCGGTACGGGGGAGCACGACGGTCGCCGGGGTCATCGGCGACCCGATCGCCCATTCCCGGTCACCGGAGATCCACAACGCCGCGTACGCTGCGCTCGGTCTCGACTGGGTGTTCGTCGCCTTCCCGACCCCGGCCGGGTCCGGCGCCGCGGCCGTCGACGCCGTACGGGCCCTGGGGATCGCGGGGTTGAGCGTGACCATGCCGCACAAGCACGACGCGGTCGGCGCGTGCGATGAGCTGAGTGAGACCGCGACGCGCCTCGGTGTCGTCAACGCGGTCGTCAACCGCGACGGTCGGCTGGTGGGGGACTCCACCGACGGCGAAGGGTTCATGCGGGCGGTGGCCGACGCCGGTGTCGACGCGTCCGACGCCGAGGTCGTCGTGCTCGGCGCCGGCGGTGCTGCTCGAGCCATCGTCTGTGCGCTCGGAGATGCTGGGGCACACGTCAACGTGGTCGCGCGTCGGGCCGAGGCGGCGCATGACGCGGCCGCGCTTGCACCGGGTGGTGCGGGTCGCGCGCTCGAAGAGCTCGACGTGGCGCTCGACGGCTGCGACGTCCTCGTCAACGCGACCCCGCTGGGGATGCGCGGCGAGGACGTCCCCGTCGCGGACGAGTCGTTCGCCGGACTCCGCTTGGTGTTCGACACCGTGTACGGATCCACCACGACGCCGCTCATCGCCCGGGCATCGAAGCAGGGCGTGACTGCGGTCGACGGGATCGGGATGCTCGTCCACCAGGCCGCGCTCGCGTTCGAGATGTTCACCGGTCACGCGGCACCGCTCGACGCGATGCGCACCGCCGCGAGCGCGTGATCGCGGTGTTGGCACTTGTCTTGGGGGTCGCGGGCCTGCTCGTGGGTGCGGCGCTCCTCGTCGGGATCGAGCGGATCCCCGCGCGCGCTGCGCTCCTCGAGCGGCCCTTCTCGGAGATCGGTGCGGCCGTCCGCCGCCCCCGCGGCGCGCTCGTCGTCGTCGGCACCGGCGCACTGTGGTCCGGGCTGGCGCTGCACCTCGGCGACGTCTGGGAGCTGCCCGCCTACCTCGTGCTCGCGGCGGCGCTGGTCCTGTTGTCGGTGATCGACCTCGACCACCATCTGCTCCCGAACCGCGTCGTGTACCCGACGACGGCCGCGGTGCTCGCTCTCTTCGGTGGCGCCGCCGCGATCGACGGCGCGAGCGATCCGTTCCTGCGGGCGCTCGCGTGCGGAGCCGGCGCCTTCCTCGTGTTCTTCGTCCTCCACCTGATCTCACCCCGGGGCATGGGCTTCGGCGACGTGAAGCTGTCGTTCGTGCTTGGCCTCTCGTTGGGGTGGATCGGCGTGGGGGAGACGGTCCTCGGGCTCTTCCTCGGCTTCGTCTACGGCGCGGTCGTCGGCATCGCCTTGCTCGCCTCGGGTGTCCGCAGCCGCAAGGACGCGGTCCCGTTCGGCCCCTTCCTCGCGGCCGGAACGATGACGGCGGTGTTCGTCGGGTCGACGATCCTCGACTGGTATCGAGGGTGAGCCCAGCCCCGGCCTGCGGGCATATCCCCGGGACGCACGCACACCCCCCGGTATCCTTGGGTCTGCCGCCGTTCTGGAGCCCGCTGTGCTGCGTTTCCTGACCGCAGGCGAGTCCCACGGTCCGGCCCTGGTCGCGATCGTCGAGGGGCTGCCCGCGGGACTTCCCATCACCGTCGACGACCTCTCCGCCGAGCTGGCGCGCCGACGCCTCGGTTTCGGACGCGGACCGCGTATGCGCTTCGAGCTCGACGAGCTCGAGATCGTCGGTGGGATCCGCCACGGCACGACTCTCGGCTCCCCGGTCGCCGTCCTGATCCGCAACACCGAGTGGCCGAAGTGGGTCGAGGAGATGTCCCCGGCCCCCGGCGCGACCGAGAAGCCCCTGCACCAGCCGCGTCCCGGGCACGCCGATCTCGTCGGGATGCAGAAGTACGGCTTCGACGATGCCCGTAACGTGCTCGAGCGCGCGAGCGCGCGCGAGACCGCCGCTCGAGTGGTGGCCGGAACCGCCGCAAAGCTGCTGCTGGGTCACCTCGGTGTCGACGTGCTCAGCCATGTCGTCGCGGTGGGCGCGGCTCGCTCCGAGACCGACCGGCGACCGACCATCGAGGACCTGGGCGCGATCGACGAGTCGCCGGTCCGCTGCTTCGACCCCGAGGCGGAGGCGGGGATGGTCGCTGCGGTCGAGGACGCAGCCAAGGCGGGCGACTCCCTCGGGGGAGTGGTGGAGGTGCTCGCGTACGGCGTCCCCCCGGGGCTGGGTTCCCACGTCCACTGGGACCGTCGCATCGACGGGCTGCTCGCGCAGGCGCTGATGAGCATCCAGGCCATGAAGGGCGTCGAGATCGGCGACGGGTTCACGACCGCCGCGCAGCGGGGGAGCGAAGCCCACGACGAGATCCTCTGGGATGCCGACGCAGCCGACTACACGCGCGGCTCGGCCCGAGCGGGTGGGATCGAGGGTGGGATGACCACGGGTGG
>JAWOIO010000204.1:0-15064 GCA_046484625.1 Acidimicrobiia bacterium | reverse complement strand
TCCCAGGGCGACCATGTCGGCAGCGGCGAGGGCGGCCGCGTCAGCGGCCGCGTCGGCCCGGGCGGCCGCGACCGACATGGTCGCCCTGGGACGTGGCGCGGGTGCGGCACGGCGGGCGGCGACGGTCACGGCGAGCGCCAACGGCGCGCGGCTCACCAGGTGCGCGTGCTCGGGGACGGTCCTCACCGCGGTCGTCGAGGTCGATGTGCCGGTCCTCGGTGCGGTTGCTCATGCACGCGCACGAGCCGAGGTGCTCGGGTCAGGAGTCGAGCACCTCGAGGACTGAGACGGCAGCAGACTTGTCGAGGTACTCGTTCCAGTTCCCGCACTTCGGGGACTGCACACACGACGGACAGCCCTCGTCGCAGGTGCACGCGGCGATGAGCTCCCGCGCCGCCCGGATGTGCGCACCGACGCGATCGAAGGCGAGATCGGCGATCCCGGCGCCGCCGGGGTAGCCGTCGTACACGAAGATCGCCGGGGTGTCCGTCTCCGGGTGGCGAGCCATCGACACGCCGCCCACGTCCCAGCGATCGCAGATCGCGAAGAGCGGGAGCAGCCCGATCAGCGCGTGCTCCGCCGCGTGGACGGCGCCGAGGATCCGTCCGGGAGCGATGCCCGCTCCGACGACGGTCTCGGCGGTCGCCGTGTACCAGCAGGCACGAGTCGTCAGGGTCTGCGCGGGCAGGTCGAGGGGAACGGTCTCGATCACCTCGCGCGTGGTCGCGCGCTTGCGCTGGTAGGCCACGATCTGGTTGCTCACGGTCACCGACCCGAGGTGCGCATGGCCTCGGCCGCATGGGTCGGTGCGATCGGTCGCGACGATCGTGAGGTCCGTCACCTCGCGCGTCTGGGTGTACTCGTCGAGGTCGTCGGCCGGTTCGAGCAGCGCACGGTGGTGGTCCAGCTCGAGGGCGGTCACCCGGAACTGGCGGCCCTGGTGCACGTAGATGGCCCCGGGATGGGCGACCTGCGGTGCGCGCGCGGAGTCGACGGTGCCGATCGTCTCGCCGCTCGGGCCCACCAGCTCCAGCGGCTGGCCGGCGCCGGCCCGGAGCCCGACCGACGGCGCCGGTGGCTCGCGTCCCGCCCAGTACATCTTCCCCGCACGGGGCTTCAGTCGGTCGTCGAGGACCAGTGCCCGGACCGCCTCGTCGAGGTCCGGGCCGAACCACTGCTCGTCGCTCGGCTCCAACGGGAGCTCGTGGGCGGCGCACCCGACCTGGGCCTCGAGCACGTACGGGTTCGCGGGGTTCGCGACCGCGGCCTCGGCCGGTCGTTCGAACAGCTCCCGGGGGTGGCGCGCATACCACTGGTCGAGCTGGTCGTCCCCGCACACGAGCACCGCGGCCGCGCCGCGGGACCCGCGTCCGGCCCGTCCGACTTGCTGTCGGAAGGACGCGAGCGTGCCCGGGAACCCGTTCACGACGATGGCGTCGAGGCCACCGACATCGATGCCCAGCTCGAGCGCGCTCGTCGCGACGACCCCGCGCAGTGTCCCCTCCGTGAGCGACTGCTCGAGCTCGCGCCGCTCGGCCGGTAGGTAGCCGGCCCGGTAGGCGGCGATCGGTGCACCCTTGGGGTCGCCGTCGGGCCCGGCGAGCTCGCGCCGGGCTTCCTCGGCCACCAGCTCACAGCCACGGCGGCTGCGGGAGAAGGCCAGCGTCTGGTGTCCGGCTGCGACGAAGCGGGTGAGGATCGCGGCGGTCTCGCTGTTGGCCGACGCTCGGAGCCCCGAATGCGGCTCGAGCAGAGGGCGTTGCCAGCACACGACGCCGCGCTCGGGCTCGGGACTGCCGTCCACCGTGATCGGCTCGATCGGCGTGCCGGCGAGCGCGCTGGCGAGCTCGCCGGGATTCCCGATCGTCGCCGAGGAGAAGCAGAGGGTCGGGTCGGACCCGTAGTGCGCGCAGAGACGCCGCAGCCGTCGTAGGAGGTGCGCAACATGGCTCCCGAACACCCCGCGCAGCGTGTGGAGCTCGTCGACCACGACGTAACGCAGGCGCAGGAGGAAGGTCGCCCACCGCTCGTGGTACGGGAGCATCGCCATGTGCAGCATCTCGGGATTGGTGAGCACGACGTTGGCGTGCTTGCGCACCCGCACCCGGTCGTCGGGGGGCGTGTCGCCGTCGTACGTCGCCGCGACGAGGTCGGGGAGGAGCCACTCGCGGAAGCGACGGAGCTGATCCTGGGCCAGCGCCTTGGTCGGGTAGATCAGTAGCGCAGTGGCGTGCTCGCCGCGCGCGATCGCGTCGACGATGGGCACCTGGTAGCAGAGCGTCTTGCCGGAGGCCGTGCCCGTCGCGACCACGACGCCCGTCCCCGCGCGCAGGAGATCGACCGCCTCTGCCTGGTGCCGGTACAGGTCCGGGATGCCGAGCGCCGCCAGCCGCTCGGTCAGGTGGGGATGCAGCGACGCGGCGGTCTCGGCCGTGCGCGCCGGTCGCGACGGGATGCGCCGGACGAAGGCGACTCGGTCGGACAGGAGCGGGTCACCGACCAGCGCGTCGAGGGTGGCGAGGGCGTCGCGGCGGCCGGCCTCGATGTCGCGCGGCGGGACCGTCAGTGGCTCTGCAGGATCGCGTCGTCCGCGAAGTCGCGGAACAGCTCCGCGGCGCCGGGACCGACCGCGAGGTTGGAGCCCGCGCCACCTCCGACCGGGATCGTGACGTTGCGGATCGCCGCCGGATCGATCGAGAGGCCGAGACGACCGAGCCGGAACATGTCGACGAGCGAGACGTTCTCGGTCACGACGTGTCGGGCGAGGATCGACGCCAAGCGCAGGGCGCCGGCGTCGCCGGGGTTCTGGGCCCGGAGCGTCGCGAGGGTCGCGAGGATGATGAGGCCCTGGTTCTCGGAGCGCTTGACGTCGCCCTCGATCGGGTAGTCCTTCCGGTTGCGCGCGACGGCCAGCAGGCTCTCGCCGGAGAGGCGCTGCGGTCCGGGGGAGAAGACCGCGCCCGAGTCCTTGTCGTTCATCGCAATCGGGACGTTGAAGTCGACGCCGCCGACCTCGTTGACGAGGTTCACGAACCGCGGGAAGTTGACGGTCATCGCGTACTGGATGTTGATGCCCATCATCCGGTTGATCTGGTCGACCGTGCCGTCGAGACCCTGGAGCGCGTGGTAGGCGTTGAGCTTGTCGCCGCTGGGTGCCTGGGTGTCGCGGGGGACGTTCAGGATCGTCGCCTGGCGCGCGGCTGGGTTCACGCCGATCACCTGGATGGCGTCGCCCAGCCCCTTGTCGGCGTCGGTGCGCCCGTCGTTCCCGAGTGCGAGGAAGAAGAACGGCGCGTCGGGAACGCCGCTGAACTCGGTGTCGCCAACCTTCGTGAGCTGGAACCAGACCGCGCCGCTCGCGACCGTCGGGCGACCGATCGCGAGCCACGCGGCCGCGAGCGAGGTGGCGACGAGCATCCCGCACAGCGGGATCGCGATGAGCAGTCGCATGGCGGCGCGGCGGCGATGTGTCGCACTCATGGTGTCGCCGCCACGGTCGTCGACGTGGTGGTCGGACCGAGCGCCGCACCACCGCGCTCGGAGCCCATCGTCCATCCGGTGATCTTCCACGCGCCTCCTACATCGGGTGCGAACACGAGCGAGCCGGAGCGCAGGATCTCGAGCCGGCCCTTCTTCGTCTGGGCGTTGACCGAGAGTGCGACGTTGGCACTCACGAGCACGACCTTGCCATCGGCGTCGGCGAGCGCGGTCATCGAGACCGGAGGCGTGGTGACCGCCACCTTGCCCTCCGCTTTGGGGAGACTTTCGTCGAGGAGCAACGCCCGATCGGTGCCGGCCAGGCGCCCGAGTGCGGCGGCGTCGAAGACCGTCGCGAGATCGGCCTCGACGGCGCTGCCCTTGCGCAGCGGGTTGACGATCCCGTGGTCGACGTAGGCGCCCAGAGTGGAGAGCACGAGGTCGCGCACGTCGGTGGGGAACTCGACAGGAGCCCCGACGCTGTCGACCGTGAGGTCACCCGGTTGGAGGTCGACCGAAGTCGACGCGCGCAGCTCGGGACCGGCGTTCCCGGTCGAGTCGCTGCGCAGGACCAGGAACGCCGCACCGGCGATCACGACGACGGCGAGGATCGCGAGCGCGCTCATCAGCACGGTCCGGCCTCGTCCGCCCTGCGCAGCGACTGGCGCGACCACCGGTCGGGCTGCCGGGCGTGCGCTGGGCTCCGGAGGTGTGGGCGCGGTCGCGGGAGTCTCGGGCGCCGGCCGCCTCGGAGGCGGCGGAACCGGGCCGGAACCGACCGATGTGCCCGGCTCGGTGCGCGGCTTGCGAGGAGGAGGGGGAGGGGCAGACATGCGACCGGACGAGGATATCGGCGGGGTCGTGTCATTCCCGGTCAGGCCCCGGATCGGTGGAGCGGGCCGGTCGGTCGGGGCAACGTGCGCGGGTGCGCACTACCGTCGACGGCATGGTGCTGAAGAACGTCGTCCGCCGGCTGACCGCCTCGGTCGAGGATCTCGATCGCGAGGAGCTCTGCGACTTCTGCGACGGGCTCGGGCTGACACCCACCACCGAGATCGTCGCGCGCCGCTCGGTGCGGATCGGCGGCGAGATCCGCTCGGTGCGCGTCGTGCCGCGTGCCGGTGCGCCCGCCCTCGAGGCGACGGTCACGGACGGGCGGGGGACGGCGACCGCGGTGTTCCTCGGGCGACGCAAGATCCATGGGATCGCGCCCGGGCGGCGGATCGTGATCGAAGGGATGGCGGCGAGCAACGCCAACCGCTTCCTCGTCTTCAACCCGCGCTACACGCTCGTCCCCTGATCGCCACTGAGGCGATCGACCGCAGCGCCCGGATCAGGTGCTGGCGGATCAGGTGCTGGCGGATCAGGTGCCGGTGAGGAGCTGGCGGACAGCGTCCTCCGAGTCCGGCGTGACCATCGCGAGGACCTCGTCACCGGCTTCCAGGACCGTGTCGCCGCGCGGCATCACCACGTGCTCCTCCCGGACGATCGCCACGAGCGTGGAGTCGCGCGGGAGCTCGAGCTCCGAGATCGACTTGCCGATGACGGCGGCGTCGTCGGCGAGCGTCACTTCCACCAACCGGGCCTGACCACCCTCGAACTGCAGGATGCGCACGAGGCGGCCGACCGTCACCGCTTCCTCGACGAGCGCCGTGATGAGGTGAGGTGTCGACACCGAGAGGTCGACCCCCCAGTTCTCGTTGAACAACCACTCGTTGCGCGGCTCGTTGACGCGCGCGATCACCCGGGGGACCGCGAACTCGGTCTTCGCCAGCAGCGAGACGACGAGGTTGTCCTCGTCGTCTCCTGTCGCGGCCACGATGACGTCGCAGCGCTCGAGGCCCGCTTCACGCAGTGACGCGACCTCGCACGCGTCGCCGACGAACCACTCGACCCCGTCGGACGTCGTCGCGCGCTCCTTGACCTCGGGCTCCTGCTCGATGAGCAGCACCTCGTGGCCGGCCGAGATCAGGTCGTTGGCGATGTAGACGCCCACGGCGCCGGCACCCGCGATCGCGACGCGCATCAGTGCTCCGGTCCCTCGTCGAGGCGGGCCTGCAACGCGGCCATGTCATCCACCCCGGCGACGAAGTGCAGCACGTCGCCGTCCTGACCCATCGTGTCGGTACCGACGACCTCCGCCGCGCCGAACCGCGAGACGGCGGCGAGCCAGAACGCGCCGGCCTCGTTGAGCTTCGACAGCTTGGCGCCACACCATGCCGCGGGGATCACGATGGAGGTCATCGCCACCTTGCCGCTCGGGTCCATCCAGTCGTGCGATCGCTCACTCGTGGGGATGAGCTGGCGGAGCACCTGGTCCGTGGTCCAGCTGACGGTCGCCACCGTGGGGATCCCCAGACGCTGATAGATCAACGCGCGCCGCGGGTCGTAGATCCGCGCCACGACGCGTTCGATCGCGAAGTTCTCGCGGGCGATGCGCGCGGTCAGGATGTTCGAGTTGTCGCCGCTGGTGACGGCAGCGAGCGCGTCGGCGCGCTCGATGCCTGCCTCGCGGAGATGGTCCCGGTCGAAGCCGAAGCCCACGACCTGCTGACCCGAGAAGGTCTTCGGGAGCCGACGGAACGCCGACGCGCGCTTGTCGACGACGGCCACCGAGTGACCCGAGTGCTCGAGGACGCCGGCGAGCTCGCTCCCGACTCGCCCGCACCCCACGACTACGACGTGCACACCGCCTCCGACCCCACTCGGCTTGGCCTGCGATGCTATCCACGGTGGGAGACGGAGGCGGATCGAGGCCATGATTGCGATGGCAGCGTCGAGGGCGAGTCGTCCTCGGGAGCAGAGGACGTCGGAGGTCCTGTGGCGTTGATGAAGCGGGTTCTCCTCGGACGACCCATCCGGACGGCCGACGCCGAGCACCAGCGGATCCCGAAGGTCGTGGGCCTCGCGGTGTTCTCCTCCGACGCGATCTCCTCGACCGCGTACGCGACCGAGGAGATTCTGTTCGTCACGGCGATCGGGGCGTCGAGCCTCGCCCTCGGCCTCGACATCTTGCTGCCGATCGCGATCAGCGTCGCGATCCTTCTTGCGATCGTGGTCTCGTCGTATCGCCGGACGATCTTCGCCTATCCCGGCGGCGGCGGCTCCTACGTCGTGAGCCGCGAGAACCTCGGCGTCAACGCATCCTTGGTCGCGGGCGCCGCGATCCTGGTCGACTACGTCCTCACGGTCGCGGTGTCGGTGTCCGCCGGCGTCGCGGCGATCATCTCGATCCCGCAGTTCGCGGGCGCGGCAGGATCGCGTGTGCTGCTCGGGGTCGGCCTCGTCGGCCTCATCACGCTGATGAACCTCCGGGGGATCAAGGAGTCGGGGCGTGTGTTCGCGGTGCCGACGTACCTCTATATCGTGATCCTCGGCTCACTGATCGTGGCAGGGCTCATCGGTAGCTACCTCGGCGACGTCGGCCAGGTGCCGTTCGACCCCGAGGCCTTCGAGGGCCAGCGCGAGCTCGGTGGGACTCTCGGGCTGTTCCTCATCCTGAAGGGCTTCTCGTCCGGCGCGGTCGCACTCACCGGGATCGAGGCCATCGCCGACGGCGTGCCTGCGTTTCGACGGCCGGCGCCGCGCAACGCGGCGATCACCCTTGCCACGATGGCGCTGCTCCTCGGGTCGCTCTTCCTCGGGACCGCGGTGTTGGCCGAGCGACTGCACCCCTACCCGAGTCACGAGCAGACCGTTCTCGCGCAGATGGGCAACGTGGTGTTCGGCGACGGACCGATCTTCTTCCTCCTGCAGATCGCAACGGCGGCGATCCTCGTGCTGGCAGCGAACACTGCCTACGCGGACTTCCCCCGGCTGTCGTCGATCATCGCTCGCGACGGGTTCCTCCCTCGACAACTCGCGAACCGTGGTGACCGACTCGTCTTCTCGAACGGGGTGCTCTTCCTCGCGCTGGCGGCGATCGGGCTCCTGGTCGCGTTCGGCGGCGTCACGAACGCGCTCATCCCCCTCTATGCGGTCGGGGTCTTCACGTCCTTCACGCTGAGCCAGCTCGGGATGGTGCGCTATCAGATCGCCCAGGAGCCCCGGGGCTGGAAGCCGGGGGCCGTCCTGAGCGCGACCGGCGCGTTCGTCACCTTCATCGTGCTGGTCATCGTCGCGGTCACGAAGTTCACGAGCGGCGCGTGGGTCCCCGCCGTCGTGATCCCGCTCATCGTCTTCTTCTTCAAGTTCGTGAAGCGCCACTACGACTCGGTGTCGGCCGAGCTGTCGGTCGCGCCCGGCTGGCGGCCCCCTTCGATGAACCACACCGTGATCGTGCTCGTGGGAAGGGTCCACCGTGGGGTGCTCCAGGCCCTCGCCTACGCGAAGTCGATGAACCCGACGCGCCTGGTGGCCCTGAGCGTCGTCTCCGAGCCCGGTGAGCAGGAGCGGATCGAGGAGTCCTGGTCCGAGTTCGGGATCGACGTCCCACTCGAGATCCTCGACTCCCCCTACCGGGAGCTCAGCAAGCCGGTCGTGGAGTACGTCGACGAGCTCGAGGAGCGCTTCGCCAACGACGTCGTGACGATCATCATCCCGGAGTTCGTCGTGCGCCACTGGTGGGAGCACCTGCTCCACAACCAGAGCGCGTTCCTCCTCAAGGGTCGGCTCCTCTTCCGCCGCGACGTGGTCGTGGTCTCGGTCCCGTACCACCTCCAGCGGACGGAGCACGAGCCCACCTGACCCGGATCGGCATGGATTGAGGGCCACGGGCTAGCGTGCGTCCCGTTCCGGCCCAGCATCGCGACGTGCCGCTCCGCCCACTTCCTCGGGCGGCGCGGACCCTCTGCGTGATCGGGGCCTCAGGGGAGAAGGAGCTACCAGCAGATGCGAACCGTCGTCCTCGCGGCCGAAGGCGGATACCAGGAGTTCAACCTCGGTGACACCGAGTGGGCGTTCCTGATCGGCTCCGTCGTCACTGCCCTGCTCGCTCTGGTGGTCGGCTTCGTCCTCGTCCGCAGCGTCCTCGCGGCCGACCAGGGCACGCCCAAGATGATCAGCATCGCGAAGTCCATCCAGGAAGGCGCGATGGCCTATCTCCGGCGCCAGTTCCGGACGATCGCGTTCATCATCGTGCCGGTCGCCGCGCTGGTCTTCGTGACGTCGACCGAGGTGCTCAAGCCCGCCGGGTTCGACGGCGGTTCCGGTGCCCTCAGCTTCGGCCAGTCCGGGCTCTTCCGGACCCTCGCGTTCGTCGCCGGCGCACTCCTCTCCGCCCTCACCGGGTTCATCGGGATGTCCCTCGCGGTCCGCGGAAACGTTCGCACGGCGGCGGCGGCGCGTGGTGGTTCCCTCAAGGCCGCGCTCAAGGTCGCGTTCCGCACCGGTGGTGTCGCGGGCATGTTCACCGTGGGTCTCGGGCTGCTGGGCGCCACGATCATCATCATGTTGTTCCAGAACACATCCTCGGCGATCCTCATCGGGTTCGGCTTCGGAGGTTCGCTGATCGCGCTCTTCATGCGGGTCGGCGGCGGGATCTTCACCAAGGCGGCCGATGTCGGCGCCGATCTCGTGGGCAAGGTCGAGCAGGGGATCCCCGAGGACGACCCTCGCAACCCGGCCACGATCGCCGACAATGTCGGAGACAACGTCGGTGACTGCGCGGGGATGGCAGCTGACCTCTTCGAGAGCTACGAGGTCACGCTCGTCGCGTCGATCATCCTCGGCGTTGCCGCCTTTCAATCGATCGGCGCCAACCCCGCCTACGGACTGATCTTCCCGGTTGCCGCCCGCGCCGTCGGTGTGCTCGCGTCGATCGTGGGCGTCTACATGGTGCGCGCCACCGACAAGGACAAGTCGGCCATGGCGCCGATCAACCGAGGCTTCGCGACGGCCGGGATCCTGACGATCGTCGGGACCGCGATCGTCGCGTTCGCCTACGTCGGGCAGGATGCTCCGAAAGCAGGCTGGGGCAGCTTCGGTCCCGGCTGGCGGGTGTTCCTCGCGGTCGTGATCGGTCTGGTCCTCGCCCAGGTCGTGAGCCGGCTCACCGAGTACTTCACCTCCACCGAGACGCAGCCGGTGCAAGAGATCGCTGAGTCCACCCGCACCGGTCCCGCCACCACGATCCTGTCGGGGATCTCCAGCGGGCTCGAGTCGTCGGTCTGGTCGATCGTCGCGATCTCGGTCTCGATCGGCGTTGGCATCATCCTCGGTGATGGCAACCTGACGTTCACCTTCTACATCGTCGCCCTCACGGGCATGGGCATGCTCGCCACCACGGGTGTGGTGGTGTCCGAGGACACCTTCGGCCCCGTCGCCGACAACGCGGCCGGCATCGCCGAGATGTCGGGCGAGTTCGGTGGTGAGGCCGAGCGCATCATGGTGAGCCTCGACGCGGTCGGGAACACCACGAAGGCCGTCACCAAGGGCTTCGCGATCGGCTCCGCCGTCGTCGCCGCGGTTGCGCTGTTCGCTTCGTACATCGAGGTGATCGGCGATGAGCTGCTCACCGCCGCCGAGAGCGCGGGCGACAAGGTCTTCACCAACCCCCTGACGCAGGTCAACGTCGCAAACCCCGAGGTGTTCGTCGGGCTCCTCATTGGAGGCTCGATCGCCTTCATGTTCAGCGCCGTGGCGATTCGCGCCGTGAGCCGGACGGCAGGCAAGGTGGTGGAAGAGGTCCGGCGTCAGTTCCGTGAGCGCAAGATCATGGAGGGCATCGACGAGCCCGAGCACGGCAAGGTGATCGACATCTGCACCACAGCCGCGCTCCGCGAGCTCACCACACCCGCGCTCCTCGCGGTGCTCATGCCTGTCGTCGTCGGCTTCGGGATCGGCTACCTCCCGCTGGGCGGGTTCCTCGCGGCCGTGATCCTCACCGGTCAGCTCATGGCGGTGTTCCTGTCGAACTCCGGTGGTGCGTGGGACAACGCGAAGAAGTACATCGAGGACGGCAACCTCGGGGGCAAGGGGAGCGAGTCGCACAAGGCTGCCGTCATCGGCGACACGGTCGGTGACCCGTTCAAGGACACCGCGGGTCCGGCGTTGAACCCGCTGATCAAGGTGATGAACCTGGTCTCGCTCCTGATCCTCCCGGCCGTGATCAGCCTGCGCGACGACACGGCGGCCCGTCTCTCCATCGCCGGGGTGGCGCTGATCGTGGTGCTCGCCTCGATCGCGTTCTCGAAGCGCAAGGGTGGCGGGTTCGCCGACGAGCTCGAGACGGTGGCCGCGTCGACCTGAGTCCCCTGTCCGGGGGCCCCTGCGGCCACCGGACCGCGCAATCGGTCAGTCGTCCGGGTGGAGGATCTCTTCGAGCAGAGGACCGCCCCGATCACGTTGTAGCGGAGGAAGGTGCTGCGCGGCATCTCGCCGACGCCCGCGAGCACGGGCGCAAAGGTCCGGACGATCGGGACGAAGCGGGCGATGACGACGGTCTTCGGCCCGTGCTTCTCGAAGCAGTCCTTCGTCCGCTCGACGTACTCCTGCTTGAAGATCCTCGGCTCGGTCTTGCTGAACAGCCGCGGGCCGATGCGCGATCCGAACGTGTAGCTCGGGAAGTCCTTACGCGCATTGAGATCCGTGCGCGCGGCTTGACTCGGAGGTCACGAATGTGTCGATCCTGTCATCGGTCGGGATGCGCGGTCCCCCGCAGCGCACCGACCACACTTGACCCAGCGAGTCGCCGGTTTCCGGCGCGTCCCACGACGTGGTGCGCGGAAAGGTCCCTGTGCCCAAGCCATTGGTGATCGTCGAGTCACCAGCCAAGGCGAAGACGATCGAGGGCTTCCTCGGTCGCGACAACGTGCGCGTGATCGCCAGCTACGGGCACATCCGGGACCTTCCGGGCAGCGCGAAGGCCGTCCCCGACCGGATCAAGGACAAGGAGGTGCGGCGCCTGGGGGTGGACGTCAACGACCACTTCGAGCCGGTCTGGGTCGTCCCGGAGAACAAGAAGCAGTACGTGAAGGCCATCAAGGACGCGGTGAAGGACGCCAGCGAGCTCTATCTCGCGACCGACGAGGACCGCGAGGGCGAGGCGATCTCGTGGCACATCCTGCAGACGGTCAAGGTCCCCAAGGACGTCCCGGTGAAGCGGATGGTCTTCCACGAGATCACGGCCCAGGCCATCGCCCAGGCGTTCGAGGAGGGCCGCGAGCTCGACGAGAAGCTGGTGGAGGCCTACCAGGGTCGTCGGGTCCTCGACCGTCTGTTCGGCTACGAGATGTCCCTCGTCACCCGCCGGCGGGCCGGTGGCGCGAGCTCGGCGGGCCGGGTGCAGAGCGTCGCCGCCCGCCTCGTCGTCGAGCGTGAGCGCGAGCGCATGGCGTTCCGAGCCGCCTCCTACTGGGACCTCCAGGCCACCTTCCACTCGGGCGACTCGGACTTCTCGGCCGGGCTGGTCGCGGTCGACAGCCGCCGGCTGGCAGTGGGGAAGGACTTCGAGGCGACCACCGGGCAGCTCAAGGAGTCGGCCGACGTCGCCCTGCTCGACGAGGCGGCGGCCTCGGACCTCGCGGAACGGGTGCGCGACGTCCCCTACCGGGTCGACTCGGTGGAGACGAAGTCGTTCACGGAGCGGCCCCGCGCGCCGTTCACGACCTCGACGATCCAGCAGGAGGCCGCCCGCAAGCTCGGGTTCAGCGCGGCGCGCACGATGTCGATCGCCCAAAAGCTCTACGAGAACGGTCACATCACCTACATGCGGACCGACAGCACGAACCTGTCGGCGCAGGCGGTCACGGCCGCGCGCAGCCAGATCCGCGCGCTCTACGGCGACGACTACCTCCCCGCTGAGCCGCGGGCCTACAAGGGCAAGGTGAAGAACGCGCAGGAGGCGCACGAGGCGATCCGCCCGGCCGGCGACCAGATGCGGGTCCCCGACGACCTCGCGTCGGAGCTGCACACCAGCGACGAGCGTCGCCTGTACGAGCTCGTGTGGAAGCGGACCGTCGCGTGTCAGATGGCCGACGCACGCGTTCGACGGGTCACCGCGCGCCTGGTCGCGACGGCGACCGGCGCGGGCGAGGTCGTGACGTTCCAGGCGACGGGTCGCACGATCGAGTTCCCCGGCTACCTCCGTGCCTACGTGGAAGGTGCCGACGACCCCGACGCCGAGCTCGACGACCGCGAGGCGCTGCTGCCTCCCCTCTCCGAGGGCGACGAAGCGCGCTGCACGGCGCTCGAGCCGAGCGGCCACACGACCCAGCCGCCGGCGCGGTACACCGAGGCGTCACTGGTGAAAGAGCTCGAGGAGCGCGGCATCGGTCGACCGTCGACGTACGCGTCCGTCATCGAGACCCTGCTGCGGCGCGACTACGTCTGGAAGAAGGGGAGTGCACTCGTCCCGTCGTGGACCGCGTTCGCGAAGCAGCAGCTCCTCGAACGCCACTTCCCACAGCTGATCGACTACGAGTTCACCGCGACGATGGAAGAGGCGCTCGACGCGATCGCACGCGGCGAGGGCGAGGCAGAGAAGTGGCTGCACGCGTTCTGGTTCGGCGACGGCACCCCGGGCCTCAAGGAGCTGGTCGACGACGAGCACCTCGCCACCATCGACCCGGCGGTCGTGAACGCGGTGCACATCGGGAACGACTCCGAGGGCCGCCAGATCCTGGTGCGGGTCTGGAACAACGGCGCCAGCGTCAACCGCGAGGAAGAGCGCGCACCCGTGCCCGCCGACCTCTGCCCCGACGAGCTCACGATCGAGAAGGCCGAGGAGCTGATCAAGGAGGGTTCCGGAGGGCCCCGGGTGCTCGGCGAGGACCCGGAGACCGGACTGCCGGTCATGGTGCTCACCGGACGGTTCGGCCCGTTCGTGCAGCTCGGAGAGATGGACGAGGGTTCGAAGGAGAAGCCCAAGCGCGCGTCGCTGCTCACCGGGATGACCGCCAACACGATGGAGTTCGACGACGCGCTGCGCCTGCTCTCGCTCCCCCGCGTCGTGGGCGTCGACGCCGATGGGCTCGAGGTCACCGCCCAGAACGGTCGCTACGGCCCCTACCTCAAGCGGGGGACCGACAGTCGCAGCCTCGAGGCCGAGGAACAGCTGTTCTCCGTCACCATGGAGCAGGCGGAAGCGCTGTTCGCGCAGCCCAAGCGACGGGGCCGGCAGTCCAAGCCGCCGATCGCCGATCTCGGTGCGCATCCGGAGTCGGGCGCCTCGGTGCGCGTGCTCGACGGGCGGTTCGGCCCGTACGTGACCGACGGCAGCATCAACGCGACGGTCCCGCGCGGGGTGGACCCGGCGTCGATCGACCTCGATCAAGCGGTGGAGCTGCTGCGCGAGCGCGAGGCACGCGGCCCGGCGACCAAACCGGCCAAGAAGGCGACGAAGAAGAAGGCCACGAAGAAGAAGGCGGCGAAGCGCGCGACCAAGGGGTCGGCCCCGAAGACCACCACGCGTGTGGTGAAGAAGGGGACGAGCGCGCGGGCGAAGGCCGCGAAGAAGTCGGCCGCGAAGGCCACCGCGCGAGCCGAGCAGGCCGAGGCGCAGTCCTCGCCTGGCGATGCGGAGCCTGCCGGCGCGTCCGGTGGGTCGGGACCCGCTGATCCCGCCGGAGCGGGAACGCTCTAGCCTTCCTCCGTCGTGAGCGCGGACCAGCCGGCACCCTTCATCCCGGCGACCCCGGACGAGTCGCCGGTACCGCCCACTCCATGGCGGGTGTTCGGCACCAAGGCCTACTTCCGGCTCTGGCTCGCGCAGGTCATCTCGAGCACCGGCGACTGGATCGGGCTGATCGCGATCCTGGCGATCGCGGCGCGCGTCTCGGACAACTCGGGCGCGGCGGTGAGCCTCGTGATGGTCGCGCGGGTGGTGCCGGGCTTCTTCCTGGGGACCGTCGGCGGGGTGGTGATCGACCGGTTCGACCGGCGACTCGTGATGGTCTCGTGCGACATCGCGCGGGCGAGCCTCCTCCTCCTGCTCCCGTTCGTCGACAACCTGCTCGGCCTCGTGCTGATCTCGTTCGGGCTCGAGATCCTCACGCTCCTCTGGGGACCCGCCAAGGACGCGTCGGTTCCCCATCTCGTCGACCAGTCCCAGCTCGCGTCCGCGAACAGCCTGTCGCTGGTCGCGTCGTACGCGACGTTCCCGGTCGCGTCGATCGCGTTCTCGCTGCTGGCGGCGCTCGCGGCGTGGCTGGGGACCTTCGACGCGCTCGCGTCGCTGCGGGTCGACCAGGAGGTGCTCGCGCTCGCACTCGATGCCTGCACGTTCCTCGTCTCCGCGTTGATCGTCTTCCGGCTCCCGATCCCGCACGATCGCGAGCGGCATCCTCAGCGCATTGACCTCACGCAGTCGATCCGCGACATCAAGGAAGGGCTGCACTTCATCGCGACGCACCCGCGGGTACGTGGTGTGATCGTCGGGCTCGGACTCGGTCTGATCGGGGCCGGCGCGATGATCCCGCTCGGTCCTTCGTTCGCCAAGCAGGGGTTGAACGGCGACAGCGCGACCTTCGGTGTGCTGATGACGGCGCTCGGGATGGGCGCCGCGATCGGGGTGGTGCTGCTCCTCGTGTTCCAGAAGTGGCTGCAGCGTGAGGCGGTGTTCGACTACGGGATCATGGGCACCGGTCTGCTGCTGATCTTCGCGGTCTCACTCTCGTCGCCGTTCCCGGCCGCGCTCATGATCGGCTTC
>JAWOIO010000193.1:0-3214 GCA_046484625.1 Acidimicrobiia bacterium | reverse complement strand
CCAACAGTCGCGCCTCGAGGACGCCGGTGTCCCACAGTTCGAGCGCCAGCGCGACTGTTGGCCATCCTCCTCGAGCCGAAACGCTTGAAGCGCGACGAGCTCGACGCCATGGTGCGCGCACCCGGCTTCGTACAGGTGGCGGACTGGCTCGATTCCTACGTCACGCGACAGCACCCCGAGAAGGAAGCGTTGCGCCAAGCATGGTTGGCCGACGACGAACCGTGGGCGCTCCGCGCCGGCTGGAGCCTCACGGCAGAACGGGTCGGCAAGAGCCCGGACGGCCTGGATCTCGTCGCGCTGCTCGACCGCATCGGGGCCGAGTTGACCCACGCCGCCCCCGAAGCGCAGTGGACTATGAACAACACGCTCGCCGGCATCGGCATTCACCACGGGGAGCATCGCGAGCGCGCCGTCGCCATCGGCGAACGGTTGGGCGTCTACCGCGACTACCCGACACCGAAGGGGTGCACCTCGCCGTTCGCCCCCATCTGGATCGCCGAGATGGTGCGGCGGCAGGGGTAACGCGCCGCCATGCGCGTCGAGTTCTCGGGCGAGGTCTTCGTCTGGCGTGGCCCGGCGCCGTTCTACTTCGTGGCGGTGCCACCTCCGGAAAGCGACGACATCCGCGCCATCGCGGCGGCCGTTACCTACGGTTGGGGGATGATCCCGGTTCGCGCGCGGATCGGGGCAACCGAGTGGCGCACCTCGCTATGGCCGAAGGACGGCGGGTACGTCGTGCCCATCAAGGCCGCCGTTCGCAAGGCCGAGGATTTCGGTGAGGGAGACGTCGTGGGAGTGCGGCTGGAGGCTTGGTAAGCGCGGGCGCTTCCGCAAAGGGCCAACCGCACGGGCCGAGCGCCATCCGGGGCCGCGGCCACGGCCGCATGGGCCGAGCGCCATCCGGGGCCGCGCTCGCCGGCTGGCGCTAGCATGACGCATGCCACGGACGCCCCGCCGATCGAACCTGCCACCACGACCCGAAGACACGGCACCCACCGTCCACGACGACGAGCTCCTTCGCTTCGAAGCCGAGGGGCCGTGGCCGCTGCCGGTCGCGGACGAGGAGGGTCACGTCGAGCACGAAGGCGCGCGGATCTGGTACGCGACCTTCGGAAACGGGGCTCCTGTCGTCCTCCTGCATGGTGGGCTCGGGAACGCAGGCAACTGGGGGTACCAGGTGCCGGCGCTGCTTCGTGCGGGTCGTCGCGTCTTGGTGATCGACGCTCGCGGGCACGGTCGGAGTACCTGGGACGGCCGGCCTCTGGGCTATGAGCTCATGGCGTCCGACGTGGCGGCCGTGCTGCGAAAGCTGGGCATCGCGCGCGCGCACTTCGTGGGTTGGAGCGACGGCGCCGTCACGGCGTTGCTGCTGGCGTCGAGGGAGCCGGCGAGCGTCGCGGGCGTCCTGTTCTTCGCCTGTAACGTGGACGCCAGCGGCACCAAGGAGTTCGAGTTCACGCCGTTGGTGAAGCGGTGCTTCCACCGTCACCAACGTGACTACGCCGCCCTCTCGGCTACGCCGGACGGGTTCGGCGCGCTGGCCGAGGCGGTGGAACGGATGCAGCGGACCAAGCCGGACCTGTCGCGCGAGGACCTGGCCGCGATCCGGGTGCCGGTGACCGTCGTGCATGCCGAGCACGACGAGTTCATCCGCGGCGACCACACCGCTTACGTGGCCGAGAGCCTACCCAACGCTGTTCTCGTGCTGCTCGACGGCGTGGGCCACTTCGCGCCGGTGCAGCGCCCCGAGCTGTTCGACCGCACGGTGGCGGCGTTCCTGTCCCGGGACCGGACGTAGGAACGCGAGGTGGAGGCGCGGTTCCGGCGGGTCGGAAGTGGGTGATGCGATGGACCCTCTAGCGAAGCGAGTCGGCGCGAACGACGCGGTCGCCCACCTCCAAGTACGGCTGATGCCGTCCGAGTTCGTCTACCCGTTCCGAGGCGTGTGGGGTGACCTTCTCGGGGAGAGGCACCACGACGATGTCGTGATCCACGCCATCGCGGTGTCGAACGGCTCCTCGGAGGTCGCCTCGGTGGCGTCGATCACCCTGGAGGGAACGGAGCGAGGGCGTCTGCTCCAGCGGGTCGTGTTGGATCGGGACGAGGTCGAGCAGCGGTCGACTCCGGTCGTGGCTCGCGACCGGCTTGGGCTCCGGCGGCTCTTGGACTTCGTCCTGTGGACGGACCAAGTTGTGCCGCCGGGCATGGCGCTCTCTTCGAGCGCGCAGCTGGAGCCGGGCCACGTCCTGGTCGTGCCCAACGTCTACTTGACGTTCCATCGGCGGCCGGACCGGTTGAAGGTCATCGTGGACGTGGTGGTCAACGGGGTGCCGGACGTCGTGGAGGCGACGCTGAGCGTCGTCGAGTACACGAATCGCGTCAAGTACGGGATCCCGGTGGAGGGAACGTGGCTGATGAAGGCGACGCCGAGCACCGGCGTCCTCGATCATCACCGCTTCGGAGTGTCGAACGAGTTCGGCGTCGACTTCCTGCGCCTCGGTCCCCAGGGCGAGGTGTTCCGGAACGAGGGCAAGCAAGCGAGCGACTACTTCAGCTACGGCGAACGAGTCTTGGCTGCGGCGGACGGCAGGGTGGTGGCGGTCCAGTCGGCCGAGGCACAAGATCCGTTCCGCTTCCACCCCAAGGAAGGCGAGACGGACGAGCGATTCCGCGAGCGCCAACTGCGGGAGCTGCGAGCGGCGCTCGATGGCGACGTGGGGCGGTGGGCGGCGGGGAACTCCATCGTGATCGAACACGCGGACGGCGAGTACTCGGCGTACCTCCACTTGAAGGAGCACGGCGTGCTCGTGAAGGAGGGGGATGTCGTGCGTCGGGGTCAACACATCGCGGACGTCGGGAACACCGGGGATTCCTTCGGAGCGCACCTGCACTTCCAGGTGATCGATCGCCCGGATCTCGTCCGCGGGCGAAGCTTGCCCTTCGAGTTCGAGGACCTTGGGATGTCGTTGTCCGAACCGGGGTGGTTCGTGCACCCGGCCCGTTGAGCCGATCCACGCCATGCACGGGCCCCGCGCTCTGTCTAGGGGACCCGCGATCCGGGGTCGCACCGGCCCCGGCATGGTGTGAAGTTCGACTCACCCTGGCGGCCACGCCCCCAGGATCGCGCCCGCAGCGGACAGCGCCACCACGTGGTAGCCACCATCGATGAGGAAGAGTGCCGGCTTACGGCTCTCGTACATGAACGTCACCGACA
>JAWOIO010000166.1:0-5524 GCA_046484625.1 Acidimicrobiia bacterium | reverse complement strand
CTGTTCGGCGACGACGACTCGTCGATCCCCGTCGCCGACGTCGAGGTGTTGCGGACGGCCCTCGGCGATGCACCGGTCGCGGCCGACGTGGTGCGCTACCCCGGGGCGCGGCACGGGTTCCACTGCGACCAGCGGCCCGACGACTTCCACCCCGACGCCGCCGCCGATGCCTGGGCCCGCACCCTGACCTGGCTCGACGTGCACCTCCCGTGACTGGGCGCGCCGCGACCGGCTTGACCTCAGAGGGTGAGATCAATCACACTCTCCGTGGGCGAACGGCCGGGGACACTCCCCGGCACCGGAGCGGAGACCGCATGCTGGGAGGGACGATCAAGGTCGGTCGCGAGCGGCCGAGCGCCGCCCCGACGCGCCGGGACGACGACGTCGCCCTCGCCACGCGGGGCGCACGATGGGTGCGGCGCTGGGACGGCTGGGCCCACTGGGAGCTCACGGGCGGGATGCTCGTCCTCGCCGCGGCCGCGGTCACCGTCGACGTCGCCACGGCCTGGGCCGGCTGGAGCCTCGGCTATGTCGGCCGGTTCCCCGTCTCGCTCGCGATTCCCCTCGCGATCCTCCTGGCCCTGCGCATCGGCATCGGTGCGGTCGGGTTCTCCGGGGCGACCCTCCTCCGCTGGCGCGAGTTCGCGATGGGTGGGGCGATCCTCGTCCCCATCGCCGTCGGTGGATACGTCGGCACGGCCGGGACGTCGGCCGATGCCGTCGGGCTGCTGGTCGCGGCAGCCGGCGAGGAGCTGGTCTACCGGTTCGCGATGCTCCTCCTCGTGGGCGCGGCCGCGGCTCGCGTGATGGGGCGGGACTGGCGCCGTCCGGCCCGGTGGGGCAACGGTCCGGGCGCGACGGCGCTCGTCGTCGCCGGTGTCGTCTTCAGCCTGCTCCCGGGCCACGTCGCCCAGATGCAGGCGCCGATCTCGACGCTTCCCTTCGCGAGCCTCTCGCTGGTGCTCGGGTGGGCGGTCCTCCGCTCCGGCGCGCTCTGGCCGGTGATCGTGACCCACCTCGTGCTGAACCTCGCGACGTTCGGATCGGTCGCGGGAGGGTTCTCCGCGGGTGAGCGCATGGCGATCTGCCTCGTCGCGCTCGTCGGGCTCCTGGTGGGAGCCGACGGCGCGGGACGTCGAGCCGGGACCCTGCGTCCGGTGCCGACGACCATCGACCTCACCGCGGTGTCAGGGTCGACCTAGCCCAGGGTCTGCACTGCCCCGCACGCGCAAGCGCGCAGGGTGTCCGTCTAGGCTGATGACGATGGCCGTGCGCGGAAACCTCCACCGGACCTTCACCCGCGATGCCGAGCGTGAGTCCGGCGAGCAGGTGCGCGAGTTCGACCTCCGCTCGGCCGCGGCGGTGCTCGCGGCGTTCGTCGGTGCGGTCTTCCTCGTCTTCTACCTCCTCGCGTTCCTCCCGTGGCTGCTCTCGAACGGGATGACGGCTGCCGTCGAGGGGATGATGCACCAGGTCGGCTTCGGCGACTTCAACGCCAACACTTTGGGCGACTGGATCCTGGTGCTCTTCATCGGCGCCGTCTTCGTCGCCTTCATCGTCGCCCTCGTCCTCGCGATCCTCAAGCTCTACAACGTGTTGTCGAGCAGCACCGGGATGGGCTTCAGCTTCGCGGGCGAGCTCGAGGGTGGCGACGAGCCTCGCCAGATCGAGGCGCCTCCCGCGAAGCGGTCCACCGCGGCGAAGAAGGCGCCGGCGAAGCGCTCGGGCACGACGCGTGCCGCCGCGACGGGCGGCTCGTCCAAGTCCGGCGCGCGCGCCAAGAAGCGCGCTCGCTGACCGCAGCCGTCAGCTCGCGCAAGATCGTGGGAGCTCGGCTGCGCGACCACCCGGCCCTGGTCGTTGCCTCCGCCGCACTCCCCGCGCTCGAGGCGGCCCTCATCGTGTCGCTCGGCCCGGTGTCGGCGGCACCGCTCGCGACCCAGGTCGTCGCACCGGCGCCCTACGGCGTCTTCCACGATCTCCGGTGGCTGCTGGTGTACCACTGGTCCTGGATCGCGTTCGGGCTCCTCGCGGTGGTCATGATCATCGTCCGGGCCGCGCTCGACACATCGCTCGTGCGTGCGGCGTGGCCTCGCACGCTCGCACGGCCCGGTCGGCGCGACGCGTTCCGGCACGCGGTCCGCTTCACGGCACTCCAGGCGCTCGTGCTGCTCCCGTTCGCGGTGCTCACCTTCGCGATGGCGGTCACGTCGCTGTCGTGGCTCTTCTTCGTCTCGGTCCCGGTGCTCGTGATGGTCGCCGTGCTCATGCATCAGGGGGACGTGACGCCGCGGTGGTGGCGCGACCGACCATCGTCCGTCACCGTCGCGGCGACGCTCGCGGCGTTCGCGATGCTGTCCGTCACGGGCGCGGTCATCGTCGCCGTGCCACGCGGCGTCGCGCCGGTCGTCGCCGCGATCGGTGGGATCGCGATGGCCTGGTGCCGGCTCCGGATCGTGCGGTCGCTCGCATCCGACGCCGAGCCTGCGGAGACGGACCGCGCGCCCCGCCGTCGCCCATTCGTGCTCGGCGGGCTGGCCGCCGTCCTGGGCCTCGTGGTGGGCGGCACCGGGATCGGGTTCGCGGTGGCGGTTGCGGTCGAGTCGGGCCGATCGCCGCTCCCGCGTGCGTCCGGTCGGAGCGCGGGCTCACCGGTGTTGGTGGTCAAGGGGTTCAACTCGAAGTGGGACGGTGTGACGCGCCTCTGGGTGCGCGGCGACCACCGGATCCGGCGGTTCTCGTACCGGGGCCTCGACGCGCGCGGCGCGCCGCGTCCGTACGACCGTGTTGCCACGCACCGGGCTCTCCCGGACCTCGCCCGCGAGATGCGGCGCCAGGTCGAGGCGTTCCACGAGGCGACGGGATCACCGGTGAGCATCGTGGCCGAGAGTGAGGGTGCGCTGGTGGCCCTCACCTACCTCAACGCCACCGCCGACGCCCCGGTCGACGCCGCAGTGCTCCTCAGTCCGCTCCTCGCCCCCGGACGCGTCGCGTACCCGCCACCCGGCGACGACGGGTGGGGCGTCGCGTCCGGCACCGTGCTCGGCGGACTCGCGGCCCTGGTCGGTGCCGTGGGGCCGGTCGACGTCTCGGCCGACACACCCCTGTTCCGGTCGATCGTGGAACGCGGGCCGTCACTCGGCGCGCTGCTGGCCTGTCCCGTGCCGGAGGTACGCGGGTACGCCGTGCTGCCGATCGACGCGGGGGTTGCCGCTCCGGCCCCGGCCGATGTCGCGTATCCGTACGAGGTCGTGCCTGCGTTCCACGGCGGGCTCCTCGGCGATGCCACGACCGCCCGACACGTCGAGCAGGTGTTGGCGGGTCGTGACGCTCCCGACGGGTCGGGTTCGTGGCGGGCCATCGGCGACGGCGTGGGCGCGCTCGCCGCCCCGTGGCAGGCGCCCGACCTGGAGCCGTCCCTCCGCGAGGAGTGGCGCGACCTCCCCGAAGCCCCGCACTGCGCGTCGGTGCACCGATCGCTGGGCTCGTGGGTCGATCAGTCGTCGGTTCGCCGGGGGGACGGCCGGAGGTCGGCGATCACGGCCGAGGCGGTGCGGCGCCCGGAGTAGAGCGCGCCCTGGATCGACGCCGTGTCGCGGTGGTCGCCGCACACGTATCGACCGCCTCCGAGCCGGACCGGGCGCTTCACGGAGAACCCGGCGCGCTGGTCGGGGTGCCCGTGCGGGATGCGAACCGTGCGGAGGTGCTCCCAGCGGTCGACGGCGCTGCCGAACCAGCCGCGCAGCTGTCGGCGGACGGCCGAGAGCAGCTCGGCATCGGTGTCGACGAGCGGGCCTGGGACCTCGACCGAGATCTGCGCGCGACCGGCGGGCGCGTACGACGGCGCAACGTTGGTCATGACGGCGAGGTTCGTGGCCGGGCCCGTCCTGGATCCGTCGAGCACGACGAGGCGATCGTCGAACGGAGCCTCGTCGGCAGCCAGCTGGATCGCCGACACGGGCCGGGATCCCGGATCCGGGAGACCGACCAGACGCGCCGCGGCCGGGCCGTCCGTGGCGACGACGACCGACGTCGCGTCGATCCGACGGCCGTCGGCCAGTGCCACACCCGCGTCGGTGATCTCCCGGACCGGTGCTGCCAGCCACAGCATTTCGTCGGGGATCCCCTCCGCGAGCTGGGCGGTAATCGCGCCCATGCCGGCGGTCGGGACCGCGGCGGATCCCTCGGCGAGCATCGCGAGGATCACGAGGAAGCGCCGGTTGGACACCTCGAGGTCGGGGTCGAGCTGGATGCCGGCGAAGAGCGGTCGCCAGAACCGGTCGATCGCACGCGTCGAGAAACCCCGTGCGACGAGCTCGTCGAGCGTGCTGCGGCCCGGCCGGCGCAAGAGGTCGCGCGGGCTGGCGCGGCGCACGTCGAGGAAGAGACGGGCGAGGCGGAGCTTGTCCGCGGGGGTTCCGATGGGGGCCAGCGCACTCGAGAGGATCGTGCCGGGCGCTCGGAGCGGATCTCCGACGCGGTGGCGACGACGGCCGATCTGCACCAGCGCGCCCGGGTCGAAGCGGCAGAGGTCGAGATCCTTGATTCGGAGCTGATGATGCGGTTCGGGGTACTGGGTCAACAGCACCTGAAAACCCCGGTCGAGGACGAAGCCGTCGACCAGATCGCTGCGGACGCGGCCGCCGACACCGTCGGAGGCCTCGATGACGACCGTGTCGATCCCGGCGCGCAGGAGGAATCGGGCGCACGAGAGCCCGGCGAGGCCGGCGCCCACGACACAGACGTCGGCGCGTCGGTCGCTCATCGGCACTCGCCCCTTTCGGACATCAGAACAGGAAGCGGCTGATCGCCTCGACGACGCAGGCCGGCTTGTCGCCGCCTTCGATCTCGACCGTGTTGCGCGTCGTGACCTGCACGCCCCCCGTCACGTCCGTCACCTCGATGATCTCGCAGCCCATCCGGACGCGTGAGTCCACCGGGACCGGCGCAGGGAACCGCACCTTGTTCGCGCCGTAGTTCACGCCCGCGGTTGCACCGGGCACGCGCAGGAGCTCGGGCAGGAAGAGGTTCGTGATCGACAGCGTGAGGTATCCGTGCGCGATCGTCGAACCGAAGGGGCCGTCCTTGGCCCGCTCGGGGTCCACATGGATCCACTGGTGGTCGCCGGTGGCCTCGGCGAAGGTGTCGATCCGCGCCTGGTCGATCACCACCCAGTCGCTGAAGCCGAGATGGGCACCGACGGCCGAGCGCAGGTCGTCGGGGGATTGGAACTCCGGTCTTCCTGCTGCCATGGCGGCATCGTAGGAGGCGGGCGCCTGCGATTACGCTCCGAAACCGGTGGACCTGCGCTTCTCCGACGTCGACGAGGCTTTCCGCACCGAGGCGCGGGCGTGGCTCACCGATCGGCTCACCGGCGCCTTCTCCGGCGTCCGGGGGCGCGGCGGCCCCGGCCGCCGTACTGGGTCGGCCACCCGATCCCGATCCATCCTGCGTCGCCGAGCGCCCGCTCCCACTCGGTCCGCTCCTCGACGAGCTCGTGCTCGTCGCCGGGGCCGCCGCGCCC
>JAWOIO010000132.1:0-14478 GCA_046484625.1 Acidimicrobiia bacterium | reverse complement strand
AGCCGGACCTGCTCGGCGCGCCACGCAGCCTTCTCCTTCTCCTTCACCTCGTCGAACCCGTCGTCGACGAACGGGCTGTCGGCGCGCAGGCTCACGAGTGGTGCGTCGGGCCCGAAGAGGACGCGTCCGGTGCGCGGCTGCTCCCGAAGTCCCAGGCCGGTGAGCACGACGACGGGGAACTCGAGGCCCTTGGCACCGTGGACGGTGAGGATGCGAACGGCGTCGTCGTCGGGCTCGGGTACGACGACCTCGACGGCCCGGGCATCCTCGTCGGCCTGGCTCCGGGCCCAGGTCACGAATCCCCGCAGGCTCGACCCGCCGGCATCGGCGTAAGCGCGGGCGGCGTCGGCGACGAACCGGATGCGTCGCCAGTGGTCGCGCGGCCGCGCCCGCTCGACCGCGAGCTCCAGGAGGCGGCGCTCGCGGACGACCCGCTCGACGATCTCGCTCGGTCCCTCCCACCACCGCTGCTCGTGCAAGACCCGCAGGTCGACCAGTGCGCGCACGACAGCGTGATCCGACGGCAGCGACTCGGGAGCGTCCCTCCGGTAGTCCCACGAGCCGCCCGCCTGGACGAAGGCGACCAGCTCGTCGTCGCGACATGCGAACCCCGGGGAGCGCAGCGCCGCGACGATCGAGACGTCGTCGACGGGGTCGTCGATCGCGGTGAGGACGTTGAGCAGCTCGCCGACCTCGGTCGTGGAGAAGACGAGGGACTGGCTCTCGACCCGGGCCGGGATCCCGAGCGCGTCGAGCGCCACCTCGACGTACGGGAGCGTGGTGCGCGTCGGCAACAGGATCGCGATGTCGCCGTAGCGCACGTCTCGGGTGCGCTCGTCGTCGCCGGCTGGCGCGTCCTCGTCGCGTACCTGCCATCGCTCGACGCGTGCCCGTCGGACGATCGACGCCAGCTCCTCGGCCTCGGTGCGACGCAGCGCGTCGAGATCGGTCCCCTTCGGAGCGGGTGCGCCGAACACCCGCACCGGGTCGTGGTCGGCCTCGGGACGCGCGGCGACCGGCGCGTCGTACGGAGCCTGGAGCGGGTCGTCGTCGCCGAAGCGCGACGAGAAGACCTCGTCGACGTACGAGATGATCTCCGGCCGGGAGCGGAAGTTGGTGGTCAGCGCCACCCGTTCACCGAGCACGTCGCGGACCAGTCGGTAGAGCTCGATGTCGGCGCGACGGAACCGGTAGATGGACTGCTTGGGGTCGCCGACGACGAACACCCGACCGGGGGCGAGTGCGAGCTCGCTCCAGTGCCTCCCGGCCACGTTGGGCTCGGTGGTCGCGATGAGCGCGGCGAGCTCGATCTGGAGCGGGTCCGTGTCCTGGAACTCGTCGAGCAGGAGCGCCTGGTACCGGTCGTGCAGCGCGGCCCGGACCCGCGCATCGGACCGCAACAGCCGGCACGAGTGCACGAGCAGGTCGTGGAACTCGAGCCGACCCTCACGACGTCGGGCCGCGACGCGACCGCGCGCGAAGTCGGCGACGGCGTCGAGGAGCACCGTCATGGCGGGGCGGACAGTCGCGGTGACTGCCCCGCTGCGAGCGAGCTCGGCCGCTGCGAGGCGTTCGAGCACGGCCGGCTTGGCGTCGCCGGGCCAGTTCCCCTTCTGGCCCCGGTTGCCACCCGCGAGGGTCCAGGTGGCGAGCAGCTCGAGGCGCTCCAGGGCGTCGGCCGCGTCTCGGACGGCAGCGCCGATCGCCTCGACCTCACGGAGCCGAGCCAGCAACCGGTCGTCGTCGGCGGTGCAGCCCGAGGCGAGCGCCACTGCCTCGTCGATCGCGGCGAGCACGGGCTCGGCGTCGACCGGGCGGATCGGCGGACGCCCGGGATGCCAGTCGACGGCCCGATCCCATTGGCCACCGACCGCCCGCGCGACATCCTCGAGCTGGTACGCGCCGATGCCGAGGATCGCGGAGACCGTGACGGCGTCGGCCAGGGCGGGGTCCTCGAACAGGGTGTCGCGGAAGCGGCTCCAGTCCTCGGCGAACTCGACCTGGGACTCGATCTCGTCGAGGACCTCGAATCCGGGCGGGAGCCCGGCCTCCAGCGGGAACTCGGCGATGATCCGTTGGGCGAACCCGTGGAGCGTGGTGATGGCGGCATCGTCGAAGTCGGCGACGGCGCGGCGACACCGTGCGCGCACGTCGGCGTCTTCGGCGTCGCGGGCCTGCGCGTCGAGGCGCCCGCGGACCCGGTCGCGCAGCTCGCCCGCCGCCGCTTCGGTGAACGTGATCACCGCGATCCGCTCGAGCAGGACCCCGCGCCCGACGAGCGCGGCGACCCGACCCACGAGCTCGTGGGTCTTTCCCGTCCCCGCCCCCGCCTCCACGAACAGGCTCTGGTCGAGCCGTTCGGCGATCGCGCGACGCGCCGAATCGTCGGGCAGCGGCGTCATCGGGGGTCGGCTCCGCTGGGGTCGACCGTGCCGTCGTCGCCCGCGCCGTCGTCGTCCGGCGCGTCCGAACCTGTGTCCTCGACGAGCGAGAGGAGCCCGGCGAACGCAGGGTCCCCGCGACGTCGTTCGAACCGGCGGACGCGGTCGGCGGGGCAGAGACGCGTGTATTCGCAGTGGACCTCATTGCACCGCGTCGGACCGGTCCAGTAGTCGTCCCGGCCCGGGTAGGCGGGGAACGACCCGGAGGCGACGCCCTCACCGATCACGCCGATCACGTCGAGCAGACGTTCCTCGGCGTCGGCGTCGACCGGGAATCCGACGATTGCGTCCTCGGAAGCCTCGCGGGTGAACCAGTACGACGCCTCGACAGGAGCGCCGGCCGCGAGGGGTCGCACCGCCAGCCCGTAGACGGCCAGCTGGAGCTTGCGGCCCTGGAGCACCGGGTCCTCGACGAGCTCGGCGCGGGTGACGTCGGGCCGGCCGGTCTTGTAGTCGAAGACGTGGATCCGGCCGTCGGGCCCGCGGTCGACCCGGTCGATCCGGCCGCGGAAGTGGACCGGGACCCCGTCGGCGAGGGGGACCGTGACCGGGGGAAGACGATCGTCGTCGTTGCCGAACGACAGCTCGAAGTCCTCGGGGACGAGCGCGTGCTCGGCTCGTAGCTCCGCGTCGAGCTCGAGCAGCTCGTCGAGCTCGCGCAACAGCCGTGGGCGGTCGATCGCCCACAGCAGGGAACGCCCGGTGAGCCCGGCCGCTTCGGCCTCGTCGCAGCGGTCCTCGGCCAGCCGCCGGAGCGCCGCTCGCTCCGCGTCCGACCAGCCCTGCGCAGGATCGGGTCGGGGATGCGCGCGCAGGAACGTCTCGAGGACGTCGTGGACGAGCGTCCCCCGGACCCGCGGGTCGACGCGATCGCGCGTCTCCGGGCGCTGGACCCGGCCGACCCGCAGGATGTGCGAGAGGAGGTATCGGAACGGGCACCCTGCCCATGCCTCCAGTGCCGAGGGCGACAGGCGCGCACCGGAGCCCCCCAGGGCGATGCTCGTGCCGAGGTTGCCGTCCCAGGCGTCGAGTGTGCGCCCGGCTCGCGAGCGCTGGGCCCGCATGCCGGCGGCGAGACGAGCGTCGCCGCGCACCAAGGGGTGTCGGAGCACGCTCCCCGGAGCCGCCACGAGGGAGCGGACGTCGAGCTCCTGGAGTGTGGCTGCGACACCGTCGCCCGTGAGACCTGCGGCGAACGACGGGATCACCCGGTACCAGCCGGATGCACCGGCGTCGCGCGCGGTCGGCCTCCCCGGCTCGAGATCGCCGGCGCCGAGGTGCCTTCCGGCCCGCGCGCTCGCGGTCTCGAGAAGCCACGCGGCCGGCCGTGTCCCGCGTCGCGCCCGGGCGTCGGCACGCGGGACCGTGAGCGTGCGGACCTGCGCCGACGCCAGCGCGGTGAGCCAGTCCGTGCGTTCCCGGCTCGCACGCGCGGAGCGCCCCGGCATGCCGTCGGGCCGGTCCCGGTCAGGGAGGAGAGGGTCGTCGCGTGCCGCGGGCGGGAACGCTCCCTCACGCAGCCCGAGCACGAACAGCTGCTCGTGGTCGGTTCCGACCAGCGCGCCGAGGGGTGCCACCATCACCCCGTCGCCGAACGCGCCGATGTGGCCGACCGCGACGTCGAGCTGCTCGTCGAGTGCGCGACGCAACGCCGTGACCGACGCCGGCGCGGCGAGCTCGTCGAGCACGGCGAGCCCGCGCACGACGACCCTGACCTTCTCGAGGGCCACGAGCTCGGCATCGGGGGCGTGCGACTGCGCGGACGGCCCGAAGTAACGCGCCAGCAGGTCGTCGGCCCACTCGGCGAGTACCGACCACGAAGCCGGCTGCGGTGGGGTGAGCCGCGCCGCGAGGTCGGTGACGAACGCGTCGAGCCGCGTGCAGTGCTCGAGGATGGGGTCGGTCCTGGTGTCGGCGAAGAGTGCGCCGTCGCGTTGGGCCCGACGCTCGAGCTCGACGCGACGTTCGTCGGCTCGGTACGCGAGCCGTTGGGACCATTGGCCGAGGCCGGCGACCACGTTGGCCTCGCACGACAGGCGGTCCCAGAGTGGTCCCGGGATGGTGCGTCCGCCGGGCGTCTCCACGATCGGCGTGGAGGCGAACAGCTCCGCGAGCGAGTCACGGCGGAAGTCGCGGTCGGGGAGCGCGAGCAGGCCGAGCAGCAGACGGCCCGGGGCGGTGTCGCTCAAGCGGCGGGGCGACGGTCCGTGGGCCGGGATCCCGGCCGCCGCGAGCTGCTCGTGGAGCAGACGTGCATAGGGGACGGCGGCACGGAACGTGATGGCCATGCGATGCAGCGGGGTGCCGTGCTCGAGTGCCTCGAACACGGCACGGACGACGCCGCGCACCTCTTCGTCGGCATCGGGCGCCGAGATGATCCGGTCGGCGGTGGGCAGCGACGGGGCGGGGCGCACGTGCGGCGTCCCGAGCCCGGGCAGCTGGTGCGCGAGCTCGTCGGCGAGGCCATGCACCTCGGCGTCGATCTCGGCGTCGCCGGTCGTGGCGAGCACGATCGCGCCGCGGCCGCGAGCCACCAGCTCGCGCAACAACGCGCGTGCGCCCGGGCTCAACGAGCGCGGCAGGAACACGATGACGGTGCCGACCTCGTCGAGCGCGGGGCCGCCGGCTGCCGCGACCCGCGCGGCCGCCAGGAGCTGGTCCTCGTCGTCGTAGTAGGCGGCGACGCGGTCACGGAACCGGACGTAGGCCCGAACGGTCGCGCCGGCGCGGCCACCCCCCGACGCGAGGGAGGCGAGGGTCGCCTCGGACGCGCTCCGGAGGTCGCGGAACGTCGCGAGGAGGCTGCGAACCGTGGCCGGATGGTCGGCGAGCGCGCCGAAGCCGTGGTCGTCGTCGGCGAGGACGGCCCGCACCGCGCCGGTCGCGAGCGCAGGGGTGAGGGGACGACGGCCCGGCTCGGCGAGGAACGGGGCACCGAGCAGCTCGGCGACCCGACCGAGTGACAGGAAGCGGACGTTCACGATCCCGGGGGGCCGCCGGCCGAGGCCGCGGCGAAGTGAGAGGCCCGTGTAGGTGCTCGGGACCGCGACGGTGACCGGGACGAGCGGATGGCGCCCCCGGTGGGCGGCGATCTGCTCGAAGAGAGCCGTCCGGGCGTCGGGGCCGTGGGCCGCGACGATGAGCCGGGGCGCGGAGTGCCCGGCACCCGCCGGACGGCCGGGCCCGGCGTCGGAGCCGGGGGCGGGACGGCGGACGGCGCGCTCGGCGGACACGATGCGGGGAGGCTACCGACGGGGTGTGACATGCATCACGGCTCGGCGCGGCCTGCTCGGGCGGGGTCCCGGCGCCAGAGCCCGACCGAGAACCGCGGGGCGCGTATGCGAGACTTGGGACCCCGCATATGAGACGACTTCCCGGCGCGCTCCGCAGATTCCTCCTGACCGTCGTCCTCGGCGGTGTGGCCGTGGGCGCCTGCCTCGCCGCGCTGATTCCGGGCGCGACGGCCATCTCCGAGGCGCACTACTTCACGAGCGACAAGGTGCAGGACCTCAAGGGCCTCGCCCAGCGGTCCACGATCTACGACTCCGCGAACAACGTCATCGGCGTGCTCGGGCTCGAGAACCGCGAGGAAGCGTCGCTCGACGAGGTTCCTCCGCTCATCCAGAACGCGGTGATCGCCTCGGAGGACAAGACGTTCTGGACCAACGACGGCATCGACGTGAACAGCGTGTTCCGCGCCTTCGTGGAGAACCTGACCTCCGGGAAGATCGAGCAGGGTGGGTCGACGATCACCCAGCAGCTGGTCAAGAACCGGATCCTGAACTCCAAGCGCGACATCAACCGCAAGGTGAAGGAGATCGTCCTCGCGATCCGGCTCAACGAAAAGTTCTCCAAGCGCGAGATCCTCGAGCAGTACCTCAACACCGTGTACTTCGGACAGGGCTCCTACGGCGTGAAGTCTGCCGTCGAGCGCTTCTTCCTCGTTGCCGAGCCGGGCGCGGAGTTCCCACGGGGCAAGACGATGGCCGAGGTCACCCCCGGTGAGGCCGCACTGCTCGCCGGGCTGATCTCGAACCCGGAGGGCAACAACCCGTTCCTCAACCCGGAGGGCGCGACACGCCGGCGGGCGTTCGCGCTGGGGCAGATGGTCGACGAGGGCTTCATCACCCCCGAGGAAGAGGCGGCCGGGAACGCGGAGCCGCTGCCGACGATCAAGCCCGTCGCCGAGCTCCGGCCCAGCTCGTCGTGGGCCGAGGAGGTCCAGGACCGTCTGTTCAAGGACCCGCTGTACTCCGTGCTCGGCACAACGGAGCAGGAGCGTCGCAACAACGTCCTCACCGGTGGTCTGAAGATCTACGCCTCACTCGATCCGCGGCTCCAGGCCGCCGCGCAAGACGCGATGAACCGGGTGCTGCCCGAGAAGCCGGGCTGGACCGGGTCGCTCGTCTCGATCGAGCCCCAGACCGGCCTCGTGAAGGCGATGGTGTCCGGCCCGGGCTTCGAGTCGAGCCAGTACAACATCGCCACGAGCACGCCCGGCCGCCAAGCGGGTTCGACGTGGAAGGTGATCACGCTCGCCGCCGCGATGGAGAGCGGGTTCTCGCCGGCCGACTTCGTCGACGGGAGCTCGCCGTGCGACTTCGGCCCCGCGCTCGGCAAGACGGCCAACGCCGAGGGCGGCAGGGGGCGGATGACGCTGCGGGCCGCTACCACCGGCTCGGTCAACTGCGCCTACGCGCGCACCGAGCTGGCGGTCGGGTTCAACAAGGTGATCGACGTCGCCAAGAAGATGGGGATCACCCAGGACACGCTCAAGCCGATCCTCACGCTCACGCTCGGCACCATCGAGTCGACCGCGACCGAGATGGCCACGGTGGCCGCGACCATGGCCAGCGGCGGCCTGCACCGGCCCCCGGCGTTCATCAGCAAGATCGTCGGTCCCGACGGCGAGGTCGTGTTCGACGCGACGCGCGACATCGTCCCGACCCGGGCGATCTCGGCCGACAGCGCTGCGTGCGCACTCGACATCATGCGCGGCGTCGTGTCGGGTGGCACCGGCACCGCGGCCAGGCTGAACGGACGTGACTCGGCCGGCAAGACCGGCACCACCGACAACAAGGCCGACGCGAACTTCCTGCACATCACCCCGACACTGGTCTCGTTCACGTGGCACGGCAACGCGCTGGCCCGCATCCCCGGCGCCGGCTTCGGTGGGCAGATCCCGGCCCGGATCTCGAAGCTCTACATGGACGCGGCCCTCACCGGCACGCCACCGCAGGCGTTCCCGGACCCCGGGCCGGCCTGTGCGCGCAAGGGCGCGTTCATCCTCCCGACCGGGCGCAGCGCCACCGACGGCGGACAGCTCCCCGGAGCCGACACGGTGCCGACCGTCGAGCCGCCGACCGTGATCATCAACCCGCCGTCGACGACTCGGCCGACGTCGCCGCCGCCGTCCACGTCGCCGCCGTCGACGTCGGCGACGACGACGACGACGTCGCCGCCGCCGCCGTGATCGCCTGCGATCTCACGCGGGCAGCCCTCGCCCGCGTACCTTGGGCGGTGTGATCGACCTCGAGCCGCTGCTCGACCTCCAGGAGCGCGACCTCGCGCTCGACCGGCTCCGTCATCGTCACGCGACGCTCCCGGAACGCGCGGTCGTCGCCGACGGCGAGGCCCGGGCCGAGGAGCTCGCGATGGAGGTCGTGCGGATCCGCGGCGAACGCGATGCCGTCGCTGACGACGAGCGTCGCCTCGAGTCCGAGGCCACGAGCCTCGGCGACCAGGCGGCGGCGGCCGAGGCGAAGCTGTACTCCGGTGAGATCGCGTCGCCCCGGGAGCTCCAGGCGCTCCAGGCCGACGTGGAGCAGCTCCGGCGCCACCAGCGCGACGTCGAGGACCGCCAGATCGCGGTGATGGAGCGGCGGGAGCCGCTCGACGCCCGGCTGCAGGAGCTCGAAGCCGAGGCGGCGACGGTGACCCAGGACCTCGCCACGGCGCGCGCCGCGCTCGCCGCTGCCGTCGGCGCGGTCGACACGGAGATCGCAGTCGAGACGTCGGCCCGGGCCGAGATCGCCACCGGGATCGCGGCAGACCTGAGGAGCACCTACGAGCGGTGTCGCGACAAGGCGAAGGGGATCGGCGCGGCCCGCCTCGTGGCCGGCACGTGCCAGGGTTGTCACCTCTCGATCCCGGCGACCGAGGTCGACCGGCTCCGCCGCAACGCCGACGAGGAGATCGGGCACTGCGACAACTGTGGGTGCATCCTGGTGCTGTCGACGTGATCGACGTCGTCGAGGTCCACACCGACGGCGGAGCCCGAGGGAACCCCGGTCCGGCGGCGATCGGCGCCGTGATCACCGATCCGTCGACAGATCCGCCGACCCGACTGGCGGCGGTGAGCGAGCGCATCGGCGTCGCGACGAGCAACGTGGCGGAGTACAAGGCGGTCATCGCGGGACTCGAGATGGCGCGTTCGTTCCCCGCCCGACAGGTGCGTGTGCGGGCCGACTCGATGCTCGTGATCCGTCAGCTCGAGGGTGCGTGGAAGGTGAAGCACCCGAACCTCAAGCCGCTGCACGCCGAGGCGACGGCGCTGCTCGCGGAGTGGGAGCACGTCGACCTCGGGCACGTGCGGCGTGAGGACAACTTCGACGCCGATCTGCTCGTGAACGCGGCACTCGACGCCGGCTGAGCGCCGATGCTGCTCTGGTACACGGGGGTCTCGGTCCTGCTGGTCGCGAACGTGTTCCGCAGCGTCGGCATCGACTACCGACTCGTCGCCGGTGGCGCGCTCCTGCCCCTCGTGGTCGACCTCCCGGTCGGGCACCGGTGGTTCGGTCACACCCTGGCCTTCCCGGTCGCGCTGCTCGTGGTCGCGATGATCGGCACGCTGGGCCGACCCCGCCTCCTGCGCCGTCGACTCCTCTGCATCCCGATCGGGGTGTTCTGCGGTCTCATCCTGTCGGGTGCCTTCTCCAACAGCGACCTCTTCCTCTGGCCGTTGGGGGGGACCGACTTCGGGTACGAGGCGCTGCTCCCCGCGTGGTGGGTCGTCCTGCTGGAGGAGCTCGGTGGGCTGGTCGCCTGGTGGTGGGTGGTCGGCCAGTTCGACCTCTACCTGCCCGAGCCGCGTGCGGAGTTCTTCCGCACCGGGCGCCTCCAGGAAGGTGCCACGCCGTGATCGTCCTCGTTCGCCACGGTCGGACCGACGCGAACCGTCGCGGCCTCCTCCTCGGCCGGGCGGATCCCGGGCTGGACGAGACCGGACGCGAGCACGCGCGTGCGCTCGGGGCGGTGCTCGCCGAGGACCTCGCCGACCGCAGCCCGGTCCGGGTCGTCACGAGCCCGTTGCAGCGCACGAGCGAGACCGCGGCCGCGATCGCCTCGGCACTCGGCGTGGAGGCGTCTCCGGAGCCCGGGCTGCTCGAGATCGACTACGGCGAGTGGGACGAGCGGCCTCTCGCGGAGGTTCCGGCCGACGCCTGGCGCGCGTGGCGGGCGGACCCGGACTTCGCCGCGCCGGGTGGCGAGAGCCTGCGCGCGCTCCAGGATCGGGTCGGGCCGTGCATCGAGCGGCTCCTCGCCGAGGCACGAGCATCCGGTGACCGTGGCGTCGTCGTGGCGGTCACGCACGTGTCGCCCATCAAGGCCGCGGTGGTGGCGGCGCTCGGCGGCGACCCGTTGCTCGCGTGGCGCCTGCGGGTGGACGTGGCATCGAGGACGCGCCTCGTGTCGGGCCCCGACGGTCCGGTGCTCGCGTCGTTCAACGAACCGCTGCGCTGAGCGCCGCCGCAACGGTCACGCGGGTGAGCGAGACGTGACCGGAATGGTCGTCGGGCCGGATCCGGTGGTGCCGGATCCGGTGGTGCCGGATCCGGTGGTGCTGGGCCGGGCCGGCATGGCGTGTCCGCCGGTGCCGTCGACGATGAAGCGCCCTTCGCCGGGCCCGTCGGCGACCGGCATCCCGAGCGCGTCGAGGAGCGCGAGGTCCTCGTCGGCCGAGCGACCGGTCGTGGTGAGGTAGTTGCCGACGATCAGGGCGTTCGCGCCCGCCAGGAGCCCGAGCGCCTGGAGCTCCCCGAGCACCCGCTCGCGACCTCCGGCGAGCCGGATCCACGTCGACGGCAGGACGAGCCGGAACAACGCGATGGCCTGCAGCGCCTCACGGGGCGAGAGGGTGGTCTGGTCCTCGAGTGGGGTGCCGGGACGGGGGTCCAGCAGGTTGATCGGGACCTCGCACGGGTCGAGCGCCGCGAGCTCGAACGCGAAGTCGATGCGCTGGTCGAGGGTCTCGCCCATCCCCAGGATCCCGCCGGAGCACAGCTCCATCCCGGAGTCGATCGCGAGCCGGGCGGTGGTGACCCGGTCGTCGTAGGTGTGGGTGGTGCAGATGGTCGGGAACACCTCCCGGCACGTCTCGAGGTTGTGGTTGTAGCGGCGCACACCGGCCTCGGCGAGGCGGGTGGCCTGCTCCGGCTTCAGCAACCCGAGCGAGCACGCGACCTCGAGGCCGGTCTCGTCGTGGACGGCGTGCACCGCGTCGATCACCTTGGTGAGGAGTCGTTCCTCGGGGCCGCGAACCGCGACGACGATGCAGAACTGGGTCGCCCCGGCCTCCCGCGTCGCGCGCGCGGCGCCGAGGACCTCGTCGAGGTCGAGGAACGGGTAGACGTCGACCTCGCTCTCGAAGCGGGCCGACTGCGAGCAGAACGCGCAGTCCTCGGGGCACGCCCCGGACTTGGCGTTGATGAGGCTCTCGAGCTCCACCGCGTCGCCGCAGTAGGCGAGGCGCACGCGATGGGCGAGCGCGACCAGGTCGGGGAGCTGGTCGAGGTCGAGGGCCGCGACCGCGCCGACCTCGGCGCGCGTGAGCGGCCGGCGCTCGTCGAGCAGCGCGGCCTCGGCCGTGGCGAGTGCGGGGGCGACAGACATGCCGCGCACGGTAGCGGGTCGGCCGGCCTGCGCTCGGTCCCGGCCGCCGCTGGGTCTGGCTCGGGGCTGGGTCTGGCTCGGGGCTCGGTCTGGCTCGGGGCTCGGTCTGCCCAGACCCCGGCTCGCCCCGTCGGGGCCTCGGCCCGTGGCCTCGATTGGTGAGCCTCAGCCGGGCGGAGTCGGCATCGGGCCGCGCGGTGCGGCACAGTCGTGGCATGAAGATCGGCGTCGCAGGCGCGAGCGGGTTCGTCGGGCGGGCGCTGGTCGCGGCCCTCCTCTCTGAGCACGACGTCCTCGCGTTCGGGCGGCGAGCCCCGACCCTGCCGAGCACGACGGGCATCGCACTCGACGTCGGCGACGAGGACGCCGTCGCATCGGCGCTGGCCGGCGTCGATGTCGCCTACTACCTCGTGCATTCGCTCGACGCAGCCGACTTCCGGGCGCGGGATCGGCGCCTGGCCGAGTCGTTCGGACGGGGCGCGGCGCGTGCCGGCGTGCGTCGGATCGTCTACCTCGGGGGCCTCGGCGACGACCCGTCGTCGGAGCATCTGCTGAGCCGCCAGGAGGTCGGGATCGCACTGGGGGCTGCGGGTGTGCCCGTCGTCGAGCTGCGTGCGGCGGTGATCCTCGGATCGGGGAGCATCAGCTTCGAGATGCTGCGGTACCTCACCGAGCGGCTGCCGTTCATGGTGTGTCCCCGCTGGGTGCGCACGCGCATCCAGCCGATCGCGCTGTCCGACATGGTCGCGCACCTCGTGCGCGCCACCGACGTCGACCCGGGGATCTATGAGGTGGGCGGCGCCGACGTGACCACGTACCGGGAGATGATCGACGCCTACGCCGAGGCCCGAGGCCTGCGGCGTCGGCTGATCGTCGACGTCCCACTTCTCACGCCGCGACTCTCGTCGTACTGGGTCGACTTCGTGACGCCCGTCGACCAGCAGGTCAGCCACGCGCTCATCGAGAGCCTGGTGACCGAGGTGGTGGTCCACGACGCAGAACGCACCGAGGCCGCGTTCGGGATCGCCGCCCGGCCACTCGTCGACGCGATCCGCGAGGCCCTGGCCGACCAGACGCCCCTGGTGGAGGACGCACTCCTCGCGCGGGGGAGCGGCCTCCTCGACGGCGTGTACACCGAGCGCGTCGAGATCCCGATCGAGGCGAACGACGCCGACGCCATCGACCGCGATCTCGACCGTATCGGGGGGAGCCTCGCGTGGTACGGGCTCGCGGCGGGCTGGCGGGTGCGGATGGCGTTCGGGCGCCTTGCCGGCGAGCGCTGGCCGCTGCGGCGCGCCGCCCGGGTCGAGGAGCGGCTCGATGGGCCAGTCGGGGAGCGACTCGAGGACGGTCGGTTCGGGGAGGGTCGGCTCGGGGAGGGGCTCGAGGACGGGACCGAGGTCGACTGGTGGGTCGTGGTCCGGCGCCGACCGCGTGTGCTCGTGCTGCGCGCCCAGCGCTGGTTCGTCGGCGAGGGCTGGCTCGGGTGGGAGGTGCGCGACGGCACGCTCGTGCAGGTCGGTGCGCTGCGACCGAAGGGCGTTCCCGGCTTCCTGTACTGGAAGCTGCTCCAGCCCGTGCACCGCCGCGTGTTCGAGGCCCAGGCCCGACACCGGCTCGCCCGCGCCCGTCGACCCGAGCCCGGTGCGCAGGCGCGATCATGACCGCGATGCCGACCCAGGTCGTCTCCCTCACCGCCGACGAGTACCCGGAGGTGCTGCCGCTCATTGCCGCGTACCAGCGGTTCTACGAGGTCGAGCCCGACGAGGCGCGCAACGAGGCGTTCTTCCGTCGCTTCGTTCCGGGCTTCGTTCCGGGCTTCGTTCCGGGCACCGCCCCCACCGACCTGCCGGGCGTGCTGCTCGGCGCTCGTAGCGGCGATAGCGACGACGGCGCCGGACCCCTCGTCGGCTACGCGTGCCTGCACTGGCGGCTCGACACGGTGGCGGCCAAGGAGGTGGTCTGCCTCCACGACCTGTACGCGGTAGCCGAGGTCCGAGGCGCGGGGGTGGGCCGTGCGTTGCTGGAGGCGGCGGCGGATCTCGCGCGTGCGAGGGGTGCGGCGGCGCTGGTGTGGAGCACGGCGCCCGACAACGCGACCGCGCAACGGCTCTACGACGCGACCGGCGCGGCGCGCAGCACCTGGTTGGAGTACGAGCTGTCGCTCTAGCGCACGAGGACTGGCGGCCGGGACGTGCCGGTGCGGCCTCACGCCGCGACGTCTTCTCGCATCCCGGGCGGGGGCCGGAGCGTGCGGGTGCCGTCAGGCTGCTCGGTGAGGATCCAGCCGTCGGTCTTCCTGCGATGGTGGTGCCGACAGAGCGGGTCGACGTTCTCGTCGGTGGAGTCGCCGCCCTCGCTCACCGGCGTGGCGTGGTCGTTCTCGAGGCGGGCCACCCGCCCGCAGCCGGTGATGGAGCAGGCCGGCGACCGGGCCTCGAGCAGCTGGGCGAGGCGCCGGGTGACGTTGCGGCCCGGCCGGGCGAAGGTGCGGACGTCTTCCCCGTGCTCGACGAGGATCGTGAAGACGGCGCCGCCGACCGGACCGTCGCCGAGCATGGCCCGGGCGTGCGCAACGGGCACGGGACCGACCCCCGGGATCTCGCAGCGACCCTCGACTCCGTCGCCGTCGGCCGCGACCAGGCGGGCGAGGTCGGCGTGGACCACGACGTGGTCGCGCGTCTTCGCGCGTCCCCGGGGCTTCGTCCCCGTCGGGCGACCGCAGCCGTCGCGTGCCGCGCGGGCCAGCGCGAGCAGGGAGTCGAACGCGATGGCGTCGGGCGTGTCGCGCGCGTCCTTGGGCTGGCTCGCGGCCGCGTCCCAGGCGGCGTCGTGGAAGGGCGCCAGGCAGGCCTCGATCTCGGCGCCGAGCGCGATCGGGCCCGAGAGCGCGAGGTTCCAGACGCCGTCCCGGGTCCATTGGCGGCGGGAACGCTCACGGTGGATGCGCTCGGCGCGTGCGTCGGCGTCGGGAGCGGTGGCGAGGACCCGGGCCGCCTCGGACTTCGCCGAGCGCAGCCCTTCACGGGTGGCCTTCCGGAGAACACGTCGCTCGGCCGCGTCGCCACCGACCGAGCCCTGCGCTCCGGCGAGCTCTCCCTCACCGCGGCCCGCGAGGTCGCGGTGGCGGGCGCGGTCGGTGGCG
>JAWOIO010000127.1:0-98888 GCA_046484625.1 Acidimicrobiia bacterium | reverse complement strand
AGCCGTGGTCGATCGGGCTCGCACCCGCGATCCCCGGCTCCACCGAGGTACGGGCGAAGAGGTACGCACCGAGCAGGACGAAGCCCAGCGGAGCCCTGCCCTCGCGCCACGTGATCGGGCTGGTCAACCAGCCGCGACCTCTGGCGATCGTCTGCACGTGCAGCGGGAGCACGATGAACGCCGCGCCCGCGAACCCGGCCGGTATCCCGACGAGGACGCAGTCGAGGAGGCTCGCCCCGACGACCCAGTCCTGACTCGAGAACAGCAGGCCTCCCAGCGCGCCCGTGAGCGCGCCCGCGGCCAGGATCAGATGGCTCCTCGGAACGCCGCCCTGGCCGCGGAGCTGGTGATCCGTGCGCGCGATCCACGCCAGCGCGAACAACAGGCTCGGCAGGATGAACACGAGCAGCGTCGTGCGGTGGACGGCCACCCAGTGCCCCTGAATGGCGCTGCGTCCCAGCACGTACAGGAAGTAGGCGAGCGGGCCCGCGAGGACCGGAAGCGCCACCCGTGAGGCCGGGACGTAGCCGGCGGGGAGCCGGTCCTCGGCCGCCAGCTCCTTCGCCCGCCGCGCGAGCGCTCTCTGCCGAACGGTCCGCAGGATGTTCTTGCGGGTCTGGAACTCGACGATGCCCTCGGGGTGGCGCGCGTAGGTGATGGCTCCCAGCCCGAACCCGATGATGGCGATCGTGGGGGTGAAGCCGAGCGACTCGAGGAGCCACGGGAAGACGATGAACCCGATCGCCGCGTTCGCGGCGCCGTCGACCGTCCGAGATCCCAGCGTGACCACCAGGACCACCCACACGACCCCGAAGAGCGCGGGATAGGTCGCCACCGGCTCGACCTTGCCCTGGGAGATCCCGATCAGCGCGCCACCGAGCCCGGCGACCCCGGCCGAGAGCGCGAACATCGTCATGCGCAGCGCGGTTGCATTGACCCCGATCGAGGCGGCCGCAGTCTCGCTGCCGCGGAGCGCCGCAAGGTACCGGCCGGTGGTTCCCTTGCGGATCAGGATCACCACGAACCCGACCAGCGCGAAGATCGCGAACACGACGAGGAACCACTTGCGGTCGGGGTGCAGGACGTCATCGCCGCTCACGAAGTCCGGTCGCTTCACGTCGATGCCGAACTCGCCGTTGGAGATCTCCTCGCGCCGGAAGATCACCCTCTCCGACATGAGCGCGAAAGCGAGAGTCGCGAGCGAGAGGTAGAGCCCGGAGAGCCTGCCCACCGCCCGTCCGCGGATGCGTCCGATCGCGGCGGGCAGAGCATCGATCAGCACGACGAACAGCGCGCCCGACACGGCGGCGATCACGGCGCCGATGACGGCAGCGAGCAGGACCGGGACGTCGAGCTCCGAGGCGAAGTTTGCCATCGCGAAGCCGCCCAACCCCGCGAACGTCGCCTGTGCGAGCGAGATCTGCCCGCCGAGGCCGGTGAAGATCGTGATGGAGAGGAACACGACGGCGAGCGCAAGGGCGTCGGTGATGCGGGTGACCCACAGCGGACTCACGATCGTCACCATGGCCAGCAGGAACCCGCTGATGAACACCGCGAAGAGTCGCTTCGACGCTCGTTGGAGTGCCGCGTCCTTGTACTCGTGGGCCATCGACGGTGGGGGCGGGTCGACGCCGGCGAGCGGGTCGCTCACGGCGCGGCTCTCGCGCAGCTTGGGCCAGAAGACCAGGAGCACGAAGAGCAGCAGGAAGGGGAACGACGGCCGGAGGTCCTGGGCGAAGTCGCTCGTGACCCCGATGACGTCGGGGAGCCCACGCTCGCCGATGCCCATGAGGAGCCCACCGACGAGCGTCATCGGGATGCTCGAGAACCGTCCCACCGCGGCCGCGGCGATCGCCGCCACGATGAGCACCGTGTAGAGGTTGCCGTTGAGCTCGAAGTACAACGGCGCCAACAGCACGCCTGCGAGGCTGGCGAAGAAGCTCGAGAGCATCCACGAGAACATGCTCACGCGGTCGGAGTCGACGCCCGCGAGCTCGACCATGCGTGGGCTCTCGACCACGGCTCGCATCTGGAGACCGATCGCCGTGTAGCGGAACAGCAACCCGAGGAGGAGCACGGCGCCCAGAGTGACCACGACCGTGGCCATGCGGTCGGCCGACACGAAGTAGTCGCCGATCTCGAACACCTTGAACTGGTCGATCCCGAGGAGCGGAGCGAGGCTCGGCGGCGCCAAGCCCGGCTGGGACCCGAAGAAGAGCTTCACGATCTCGGGGAGCGAGATGAGGAGACCGAGCGCAGTGACGAGCTTCACCTGCCACGACGCGGTGCGCATGTAGCGGAACAGCGCACGGTCGAGGAGGAGCCCGAAGAGCGGCCCGAAGATGAGCACCGCGACCACGAAGCCGAACCAGAGCGGTTGCTCCTGGTTCGCGACGATCTCGTAGAAGATGGCGCCCGATGCGAACGCTTGGGCGCTGAACGCGAGGTTGAAGACCGCCGACGTCTTGTAGGTGAGGACGAGTCCGACGGCGACGAGGGCGTACACGCACCCGACGGGCGCTCCCTCGATGACCCACTGGATGACCTGATCCAAGGTGGTGACCTACTCCGTCGGGCTCGTCCTCCTTGCGGCGGTCGCGGCTACGGCGTGAGCGCGTCGGCCGGGTCGGGCTCGCCCGGCTTCAGCGGCTTGTACCACGGGCTGTCGAGGTTGTCCGGCAGCGGGTTCTCGGGGAAGCAGATGAACGGCTGGCCCGGCTTGCCGAACTGGGGCACGAACTTCCCGTCGATCGCCTCGACGTACGCGGCGCACGCCTCGCGGCCCGCGCCGTGACCGTCCTGGGTCCAGTCGATGTCGGGCCGCATCCCCTGGGAGTCCCAGTCGGTGATGCCGTTGATCGTCTCGATCAGCGACGCCTGGGTGAAGTCCTCCCCGGCGCGCTCGAGACCCTCGACGAGGAGCATGGCGTTCAGCCAGCCGGCCTGACTCTGCTCGCTCGGGAGGACCCCACGCTTCTCCATCGCGGCCAGGTACTGCTTGACCGTCTTCGGCATGCCCCGCTTCTCCTGCCACGGCCACCACGAGAGCCCGAAGACCCAGCCGTTGAGCTGGTCGCCGAACTTGTCGATCGTCTCCTGGCGGTAGCCCTCCGGTGCGTAGAAGACCACGTCGTCCACGCCGGCCTGCTTGAGCCCCTGGGAGATCTTGAACGCGCCACCGAAGTCCATGCACGTCGCGACGAACTCGACGCCGGTGTCCTTCATCGCCTGGATGTCCGAGCTCACGTCGGTGAAGCCGAACTCGAGCGACTTGTCCGCGAACACGAGGTCGATCCCGTACTTCTCGAACGAGAACTCGGTGCCCTCGGCGCACCGCGTCGAGGACGGGTGCGTGTAGGTGAAGATCGCGCCCTTCGTGAGCCCCTTCTGCCGGGCGATGAACGCCGGCGCGATCCCCGGGCAGGTGAAGCAGAGGAACGAGCCCTTCTCGCCGAACAGGCTCGGCCGCGGGCACTGGGCCGTGAGGTCGCCCGCCTTCACCGCGGCCTCGACCGCCGCATGCTCCGTGGTCGTCCCGCACCAGCCGGCATCGACGTTGATGCCGAAGGTCGGGATGTTGTTGTCCGCGAGATATGACGCACCGGCGAAGGAGTTCGACATCATCGGCATGACGGCGAACACCTTCTTCTCCTCGACGAGCGACCGGATCGCCCGGATGTTGCCCGAGGGTGCGCCCTGGTCGTCGAGCTGCGCCACGAGCTTCAGCTTCTTGCCGAAGACGCCGCCCTGCTTGTTGACCTGGTCGAAGTAGGCCTGTACGCCGTCGAACCCGTCGACGTACGGCACGTTGAGCGCGCTGACCGGGCTGGCCAGCCCGCCCACCCGGATCTCCGTCTTCGTGACGCCAGGCCGACCGTTGCCCTGGGCGCCGGCGGTGGCGACCCCTACGGTCGAGACGAGCACCGCGGCGGCTGCCACGAGCGAGATGATCCGGCGCATCGGTGTTCCCCCCGGTTCCGAGTCCAGTGCCCTCGGAGACTCGTGTCTCCGTCGACGGCGGCACTCTAGCCAGGAATGACGCACACGTCAGGGTCACCCCCGGCGACGCAGCGATCGCGCCGCCGCGACGGGTCGGGGCCGAAGGGTCCGGTCCCCGTGCGCGACGATGGGACCGTGTCCGGAACGCTCGTGACCTTCCACGCCCATCCCGACGACGAGTGCATCGCCACCGGCGGCGTGATCGCCCAGGCCGCCGCGGCCGGGCACCGGGTCGTGCTGATCGTCGCCACCGGCGGCGAGGTCGGCGAGGTGGCCGACGACTTCCTCGACCCCGGCGAGACGCTCTTCGAGCGGCGGGTGCAGGAGACCGAGACCGCCGCAGAGATCCTCGGCATCGCCCGGATCGAGTGGCTGGGGTACCGCGACTCGGGGATGGTCGACACCCACCACAACCACGACGACGGCTCGTTCTGGCAGGCCGACATCGAGGCGGCGGCCGCACGCGTTGCCGCGATCCTCCGCGAGGAGGACGCCGAAGTCCTCACGATCTACGACGAGCACGGGAACTACGGCCACCCGGACCACATCCAGGTCCACCGCGTCGGCGCGCGCGCCGGCGAGCTCGCGGGGACGTCGCGGGTCTACGAGGCGACGATCAACCGCGACCGCGTCCAGGAGTTCGCTCGCGACCGCTACGACGAGATGACCGCGAGCGGGGCCGAGATCCCCGAGGGCATCGAAGACCCCGACGACATCAGGATGGGGCTCCCCGCGTCGCAGATCACGACGACGGTCGACGTCTCGGAGTTCGTCGCGGTCAAGCGCAGGGCGCTCGCGGCACACGCGAGCCAGGTCGACGAGGAGTCGTTCTTCCTCGCCATGCCCGAGGACGCGTTCGCCGCGATGTTCGGGACCGAGTGGTTCGTGCGGCGCGGTGCTCCTCCCGGCACGGTCGAGACAACGCTCTTCCCCGACGATCTCGCCATCGACCATGGGGGCGCCGCGAGGGCCGGAACGACACCGAAGGGAGTCTGAACATGCCGTGGGTCCTCCTCGCGCTCGGCGTCGTGCTCGCGATGATCACGATTCCTGCACTCGTCACCGTCGACCACTGGGTGCTGCTCTTCCCCGCGTTCTTCGTGTCATGGCTCGGAGCCGGGCTCGCCGCGTGGTGGCTCGTGCTGATCCCCGTGACCACCGCGACACTCGCGGCAGTTGGTGGGCTCACGGCATGGCCCGGATGGGTCGGACTCGGATTGGTCGTCGCCGCCATGGCGGGGCTGCTCGTGCAATGGCGGCGAGCTCGACACGGGGTCCACGCGTTCGACTCGGCGTTGGCCGCACTCGAGGTCGAGCCACGCCGACGCATTCGTCGGAACCGGCGATCGGTGATGCTCCCGATGTCGATGCGCACCCGAGCGGTGGAACGCATCCCGGGGATCCGCTACGCCGAGGGAGCCGGACACCGACACCTGCTCGACGTCTATCGACCCGCGGCCGGAGCGACGAACGCGCCGGTCCTGCTCCAGATCCACGGCGGCGCATGGATGGTCGGGACCAAGAACACCCAGGGCCGCCCGCTGATGAACGCGCTCGCGCGTGCCGGTTGGGTGTGTGTCGCGATCAACTACCGACTCAGCCCCCGTGCGAAGCACCCGGACCACCTCGTCGACTGCAAGCTCGCGTTGCGCTGGATCCGCGAGCACGTCGCTGAATTCGGAGGCGACCCCACACGGGTGGTGGTCACCGGTGGCTCCGCTGGGGGCCATCTCGCGGCGATGGTCGGACTGACCACGAACGATCCCGCGTTCCAGCCGGGCTTCGAGGACGTCGACACGTCGGTCACCGCGTGCATCCCGATCTACGGCGCGTACGACCTGGAGGAGCTCTTCACGCGTTTCGGCTCCCGGGTCGGACGGCGGATCTCGTCGTCCATGGGCCACATGGTGGTCGGTGCCAGCGCGCTCGATCCGGACGGCCTCGCGGCGTACCGCGAGGCGTCACCGATGCATCGCGTCGAGTCGGGTGCCCCTCCTTTTCTCCTGCTCCACGGCACGATCGACAATCTGGTCCCGATCGCGCAGGCGCGGCGACTGGCGTCGACCCTCCAAGACGCGGGCGTCGAGGCGGTGCTCGTCGAGCTCCCGGGCGCACCCCATGCGTTCGACGTGTTCCACTCGACCTGGGGCGACACGTCCGTCGACGGAATCGTGCGCTACCTCAGCCGCCTTCCCGAGCTCCTCGACGGCGGAGCACCGACGGACGCTGGTTCCGTAGCGACCGACCCGACGACCATGGCTTTGGCGTCGCTCGACGTGTCTGGACAACAGGTGAGCGACGCCAAAGCGTGTAGGGCTACTGGACGATGAAGGTCGTGACCATCCCGAACATGCCGGTGTCGCGCTCGGCGTGGGTGAGGATGTGGCAGTGCCAGGCCCACACACCGGGAAGCGTTGCCTGCACCAGCACGGAGTAACGCTCACCCGGCGCCACGTTCACCGTGTCCATCTTCTGGGGCTGGGGAAGCGGGAAGCCGTCCTTGGCGATGACGAGCTGCGGCAGGCCGTGCAGGTGCATCGGGTGGATCTGCAGGCCCTCGTTCATGTAGTCGATCAGCACCCACTCGCCCTGCTTCGCGAGCACGGGCGCGGTCGCCGGGAACGACTTGCCGTTGAGCGTGAGGCCGATCACCCCGGCGTCGTTCAGCACCATCGGGACTCGCTGTGACACCACGACCCCCGCGGGGACGGGAAGGTCGTCGATGATGAACGCGCCCGCGAGACCGTCGGGGATCTGGTGCTCGGCGTGGTGGTGCGAGTGGTACATGCCCACCGCCGGACCCTTCGCAACGAACTCGTAGACGAACTTCTTGCCCGGCTTCACCGGCTCCTGCGTGACGTCGGGGACACCGTCCATCGCGTTCGGCGTCTCGATGCCGTGGAAGTGGATCGCCGTCGACTGCGGCAGCTGGTTGTCGAGAACGACCCGCACGTTGTCGCCGGTGTTCACCCGAATGAGCGGTCCGGGCACCATCCCGTTGTACGCCCACGCGCGCACCTTCTTGCCCGGCTCGACCTCCCAGTCGACCACCTCGGTCGTGAGCGCGAACTCCTTCGTGCCGTCCGCCAGGATCGTCGGCTCGAGCGGGACGTTGCCGACACCCTCGGTGTTCGCACCCTCCTCGAGCTGCGCGACGTACGCGTCGACCGGCTCCTTCATGAGCGCGTCGCTGTCGTCGTTCCCCGCGAGCAACGTCTTGTCGTCGGCACCGGCGCTGCCGGACTCGCCTCCGTGACCGGCGTGGCCTCCCCCGCCGCTCCCGACGGTCAAGGTGCCTTTCATCCCCGCGTCGCGGTGACCGGGAATCTCGCAGTACATCTCGTACGCACCGTCGTCGAGCTCGCTGACGTCGAGCGTCGCGGTGTCGCCCGGCTGGAGGTCCTCGGTGATGAGGTCGGTGCCCTTGATCGCCAGGTTGTGCACGACCTGGCCGTCGTTGCTGACGGCGATGACATCGCCGCCTGCGACCGAACTCGGCGTCAGCGCGAAGTCGGTCGCCGAGATCCTGGGTGCGTTCGCCGCGACCGCCGCGTCTTCGGCGTCGTTGCTCTTCGAGAACGCGGATCCCGCGACGGCGAGCGCTGCGAACGCCAGCACCACCGTGAGCAAGGTGAACATCGAGGTCGCAACCCCGAACCCGTGGGCGTCCCTCTCGTGGGCGTCCTTCTCACCTGCACCAGCCTCGCCTGCACCTGCCTCGCCTGCACCTGCTCCAGCCACCAACGGTCCTCCCTGCAGTCCGGCCGCGGACGGCCTCGATCTCGGCGCCGTACATCAGGACCCCGGAAGGGCCGACCGGGCCAGGTTCCTGGATCCGGGGTTCGGTCCCCAGGGTCTTTCGACCCCTCGACCCGGGTCTCCGGGCCCGAACGGCTCGACCCCGGGGTCCGATCGCGGGCGATCCCCCGGCCTCCCGCGATTGACAGGGGCCGTCTGGCTTCTAGAGTGCGGCCCGTGACCGGCGTCACAGACCGGCACGACCGACACTCATCACGTCCAACCACGGCGCACCGCGCTCAGGAGCCTCAGGGGGAACATCGTGGGTCACTCGTACCGGCACGCACCTCGCCGCCGCTGGACGCGCTTCGGCGCCGCGATCGCCGCGCTGGGGCTCGTCTCCGTCGCGTTCGCCGGCGTCAGTGGCGCCTCGACCGACAGGGGCCGCGCCCAGCAGAAGGGCGGCGGCGACCTGACGTTCGGGCTCGAGGCCGAGACCACCAACTACTGCCTCTCCCGCGCCCAGCTCGCGATCTCGGGCATCCAGGTCGTGGCCGCGGTGTACGACACCCTCACCGTGCCCAACTCCAAGGGCGAGTCGGTCCCCTACCTCGCCGAGTCGCTCGAGCCCAACGCCGACTTCACCGAGTGGACGATCGGGCTGCGCGAGGGCATCACCTTCCACAACGGTGAGGCACTCGACGCGGCGGCGGTCAAGCTCGACCTCGACGCCAAGCGTGGCGCCGAGGGGGCACCCAACGCGGGCCCGCTGCTGAAGGTCGTGCTCGGGTTCATCGCCGACGTCACCGTCGTCGACCCGCTGACCGTCAAAGTGACCACGAACGTCCCCGTCGCCGACTTCGGCGCCTACCTCTACCTCACCGGCCGCTCCGGCGTGATGGCGCCCGAGCAGATCAACTCGGGCGAGGAGTGCGCCACCAAGATGATCGGCACCGGGCCGTTCGTGCTCGAGGAGTACCTCCAGAACGAGAAGACGGTCGTCACCAAGAACCCCGACTACTGGCAGAAGGGCTACCCGAAGGCCGACTCGATCACGTTCGTGCCCGTCGTCGACGGTGCGGTGCGCGTGAACCAGCTCCAGGGCGGCCAGCTCGACGTCATCCACACGTCGAGCGCGCAGCAGATCGACACGGTCAACAACCTCGGCTCGAGCACCGCGAACCTCCTGAAGCAGAAGCCCGGCGTGCGGGAGATCCGCTACTACGTACTGCTGTCGAAGAACGCCCCCTTCGACAACCCGGTCGCCCGCGAGGCGTTCGCCACCGCGATCGACAAGAACAAGATCAACCAGATCCGCAACAAGGGCCTCTTCGACGTCGCCAACAGCAACATGGACGTCGATGCGCCCGGGTACCTGAAGAACGCGGGCTACCCGAAGTTCAACCTGAAGGAGGCCAAGGCCCTCGTCGAGCAGTACAAGGCAGAGAGCGGCGGCGAGTTCAACATCGTGCTCGGCACCACGTCGGACCCCGAGAACTCCGCCGAGGCCCAGCTCCTCAAGGAAGAGCTCGGCACGGCCGGCATCGAGGCCGACATCGCCCTGTTCGACCAGGCCACGCTGATCAACGAGGCGTTGGCCGGCTCGATCGACGTGCTGCTCTGGCGCAACCTGCACGGCGGCTACACCACGTCGTCGGACCCCGACAACTACCCGTGGTGGTCGAATGCCGACACCGGGAACTTCATCAACTTCTCGCAGTTCAACGACGCCACCACCCAGGCGGCGCTGGACGCGGGGCGTGGTGAGTCCGACCCGGCTGCGATCGACAAGATCTACACCGACTTCAACAAGGCGATGGCGGCCGGCAACTACATCGTCCCGGCGTGGTTCGTCGACTGGACCATCGCGTCGGTGCCGGACGCGAAGGTCACGTTGCCGAAGCTGCCCGACGGCGGCGGCAAGCCGCTCTTCGTGTACGGCCGGATCCCGGTCCACGGGCTGAGCAAGTCCTGAGGTAGGTAGGGGAACCCGGCAGGAGTCGAGCAAGGATGTCGTCGGAGCTCGTCCGACTCATAGGGAAGCGGTTCGCGCAGCTGGCCATCGTGCTGCTGGTCGTGAGCTTCTTCACCTTCCTCCTCGTTCGGCTCCTGCCGGGTGACCCCACCAACGTCATCATCCCGTTCGGGACCGACGCCCAGCGCGAGGCGCTCGCGGCCGACCTCGGCCTCGACAAGAGCTTCCTCGGCCAGTACTGGGACTACGTCACGGGGCTGCTCCAGGGCGACCTCGGGACGCAGTACTCGTCGGGGCGCCCGGTGAGCGACCTCGTGAAGCAATCGTTGCCGGTGTCGCTCCAGCTCATGATCTACGCCCAGGTGCTCGCGCTGCTCTTCGCGATCCCCCTCGGGATCCTCACCGCCTACCGGAGCGGCACCCGGACCGACAACGCCCTCAACACCACGGCGTTCGCCATGCTCGCCCTGCCCAACTTCGTCCTCGCGCTGATGCTCTCGTACTTCGTCGGCGCCGAGCTCAAGTGGCTCCCGACCGGCGGGTACGCCCCCGGGCTGCTCGACCAGTTCTTCGACTCGTCGCGCAACCCCGACGTCGCCGAGCACATCCGGTTCATGATCCTGCCCGCGATCACGTTGGCCGTCGGACAGATCGCGGTCTACATGCGCCTCCTGCGCAGCGACATGATCGCCACGCTCCAGGAGAACTTCATCACGATGGCCAAGGCGAAGGGGATCTCCAATCGGCGGATCCTCTGGCGCCACGCGCTCCGCCCGTCGAGTCTGACGCTGCTGACGGTCGCCGGGCTCAACGTGGGCACCCTGATCGGCGGCGCGGTCGTCATCGAGGTCATCTTCCAGATCCCCGGGATGGGTTTGAAGATCTTCCAGGCCATCAGCGCCCGCGAGTACGTCGAGCTGCAGGGCTACATCCTGGTGATCGCCGTGCTCTTCGTGCTCATCAACTTCTTCGTCGACTTCCTGTACTCCGTACTCGACCCGAGGATTCGCCGTGCCCGCGCCGCCGTCTGACGAGTTCGGCGGCGAGATCCAGTCGTCGGCCGAGACGATCGTCGAGGAGTCCGTCAGCGGCGGCTTCCTCGGGCAGAGCGCCGACATCCGGACGGCCGCGGTCGGCGCGGGCGGCGAGGGCAAGGGCGCGAAGGGCACGCCGTTCGGCCTCGGCGCAAAGCTCGCCATCGGCTGGATGGTCGCCATCATCGCGATCGCGATCCTCGCGAAGACAGGCATCGTCACGTGGGGCGATCCGTTCGAGAGCGTTGCCGAGTGTGCTCGCAAGGGTCCCTTCGCCGATGAGGGCACCGCCGACGGCTACCTCCTCGGGTGCGACAGCAACGGACGCAGCATGGCCGCGCGGCTCGCGCTGGGGGCGTGGACCTCGATGCTGGTGGCAACCGGTGCGATCGCCCTCGGCTTCATCGTCGGCGGCTCGCTGGGGCTCGCGGCCGGCTACTTCGGCGGCAAGGCCGACACCTTCCTCACCGGGATGTTCAACGTCCTGCTCTCGGTCCCGTCGGTGATCATGGCGCTCGCGCTGGTCGCGTTCCTCCAGGGCAGCCCCAGCGAGGCCGCGACGAGCGGCCTTCCGCCCGAGCTCATCCTCATCATCGCCATCGGGGTGGTAGCCATCCCCCTTGTCGGGCGCATCACCCGGGCGAGCGCACTCAGCTGGGCCCAACGCGAGTTCGTGCTCGCCGCCCGCGCGCAGGGCGCCAAGAACGGACGGGTCATGGTCCGCGAGGTGCTCCCGAACGTGCTCCCGGCGATGTTCTCGATCTCGCTCCTCGGCATCGCGGTGGCGATCGTCGCCGAGGGCACGCTCAGCATCCTCGGCGTCGGCGTGCAACCACCCACCCCGTCGTGGGGCAACATCATCGCCCTCGACCGGGGGAACCTCTTCAAGTCGCCCCACATCGTGTTCGAGGCCTCGATCATGATCTTCTTCACCGTGCTCTCGCTCAACTACCTCGGCGACGTCATCAGAGCCCGCTTCGACGTACGGGAGGGCGCGCTGTGAGCGACCGGTTCGGCGACGCCCCGTTCGAGGGCTCCCTCCTCGAGGTCACCGACGTCAAGACGCACTTCCAGACCGATCGCGGTCTCGTCCGCGCCGTCGACGGCGTCAGCTTCACGCTCGAGCGGGGCAAGACCATCGGGATCGTCGGCGAGTCGGGATGCGGCAAGACCGTGCTCGCGCGCTCCGTCATGGGCCTGCTGCCCAAGCGCGGCCTCGTGCGTGAGGGGTCGATCAAGCTCGACGGACAGGAGCTGATCGACCTCACCCCGAAGCAGATGCGCGACTACTGGGGCGCGCAGATGTCGATGATCTTCCAGGATCCGATGACGTCGCTGAACCCGGTCATGAAGATCGGGAAGCAGATCACCGAGTCGATCCGCCAGCACCTCGACGTCACCAAGGACTACGCGAACGAGCTCGCCGAGAGCATGCTGGCCTCGGTCCGCATCCCGGAACCCGCGCGACGGCTCAACGAGTACCCCCACCAGCTCTCTGGCGGCATGCGTCAGCGAGTGTGCATCGCGGTCGCGCTCGCCTGCGGGCCGAAGGTCCTGTTCGCCGACGAGCCAACCACGGCCCTCGACGTCACCGTGCAGGCCCAGGTCCTCGACCTCATGCGCGGCCAGCAACGCGAGCGCTTCATGGCGATGGTGCTGATCACCCACGACCTCGGGGTCGTCGCGGGTCGGGCCGACGAGATCGCCGTCATGTACGCGGGGCGCATCGTCGAGAAGGCTCCGACGAACGTGCTCTTCCGTACCATGAAGATGCCGTACACCGCAGCGCTGCTCTCGTCGATCCCCAAGATCGACGATGCGAGCCACACCCGGCTGGCCACCATCCCCGGGCGCCCCCCGGACCTCGTGAACCCACCGCCCGGCTGCAAGTTCGCCCCGCGCTGCGCCTACGTCCAGGACCGCTGCCGGGACGAAGAGCCCCCGCTGACGGACGCCGGCGACGGCCACCAGTTCCGCTGCTGGTTCCCGGTCGGCACCCCCGAGGGGATCGAAGCGCTCGAACGCAACCGGAAGGCCGGCACCGACGCGACGCTGCTGCTCGAAGGAGAGACGGCCTGATGGCCGGCACCGGCAACGCCCACCTGCGCCCGCCCGACGCCACCATGCTCCGCGTCGAGGACCTCGTCGTCGAGTTCCCCGTCTCCGGCGGGCAGAAGGTCCACGCGGTCTCGGGCATCAGCCTCGACATCGTCGAGGGCGAGACCCTCGGGCTCGTCGGTGAGTCCGGCTGCGGGAAGTCGACGACCGGCCGGGCGATCGTGCAGCTCCCCCACCCCACGGGTGGCAGCGTTCGGCTCGACGGCACCGAGCTCACGTCGCTGCAGGGGGAAGCGCTGCGTCGACTCCGTCCACGGATGCAGATGATCTTCCAGGACCCGATCTCGTCGCTGAACCCGCGCCGAAAGGTGCGCGACATCGTGGCCGAGGGCCTCGAGATCTGGTCGATCGGCGACAAGGAGTCCCGGGCGGCGAAGGTCGCCGAGGTGCTCGACGCCGTGGGGATCGACCCGGCGAATGCCGGGCGTCGACCGCACGAGTTCTCCGGTGGCCAGTGCCAGCGCATCTCGATCGCTCGCGCCGTCGCGACCGAGCCCAAGCTCATCATCTGCGACGAGCCGGTCTCCGCGCTCGACGTGTCCGTGCAGGCCCAGATCATCAACCTGCTCGCCGACATGAAGGAGAAGTACGGGCTGACACTCGTCTTCATCGCGCACGACCTCGCAGTGGTGAAGAACGTGAGCGACCGGATCATGGTCATGTACCTCGGAAAGGTCTGCGAGATCGGCGCGCCCGACAGGATCTACGGGCGCCCGTCGCATCCGTACACGGCTGCGTTGCTGGCCGCGATCCCGGTCCCGGACCCCGAGGTCCAGCCCGACCCCGACAAGGTGCTGGGCGGCGAGCTCCCGTCGCCATTGAGCCCCCCGAGCGGTTGCCGGTTCCGCACCCGCTGCCCGAAGGCGACCCAGAAGTGCGCCGACGAGGAGCCGACCGTCCATGAGGCCGGCACGAACCACTACGTCGCGTGCCACTTCCCCCTCGAGCCCGGCGAGGAGCTCGACTTCGCCAAGGTGAAGGTCCCCGCCTCCTGACCCCCGGCGTTCTTGCGTCACTTCTTGTTGATTGGCAGCAGTTTCCGACGCAAGAACGGTGGGGCGGCCGCTATTTGGGGCTGGTCATGTCCTCGGGGCGGACGAGCTCGTCGAACTTCTCGGCGGTGAGGTGCCCGAGGGCGACCGCCGCTTCGCGCAGCGTCAGCTTGTTCTTGTGCGCGTGCTTCGCGATCGCGGCCGCGTTGTCGTAGCCGATGTGCGGGTTCAGCGCGGTCACGAGCATGAGCGAGTTCGCGACGTGCTCCGCGATCTGCTCGGTGTTGGCCTCGAGCCCCTCGATCGCGAACTCGCGGAAGTTCCGGCACGAGTCGGTGAGCAGGTCCACCGAGTGCAGCAGGTTGAAGATCATCACCGGCTTGAAGACGTTGAGCTCGAAGTTGCCCTGTGAGCCGGCCATCCCGACCGCGACGTCGTTCGCGATCACCTGGACGCACACCATCGTGAGCGCCTCGCTCTGCGTGGGGTTCACCTTCCCCGGCATGATCGACGACCCGGGCTCGTTCTCTGGAAGCACGAGCTCCCCGAGCCCCGCCCGCGGACCGGACGCGAGCCACCGCACGTCGTTGGCGATCTTCATGAGCGAGACGGCCAAGGTCTTCAGCGCACCACTGGTGAACACCAGCGCGTCATGGGCCGCGAGGCTCGCGAACTTGTTGGGCGCGGAGACGAATGGCAGGCCCGTGAGCTCCGCGATGCGCGCCGCGACCCGGTCGGCGAACTCGGGATGGGTGTTGAGCCCCGTGCCGACCGCGGTCCCGCCGATGGCGAGCTCGTAGAGGCCGGGCAGCGTCTGGTCGATGCGCTCGAGATCGGCGTCGAGCTGTGCGACGTACCCGGAGAACTCCTGGCCGAGGGTCAGTGGCACTGCATCCTGGAGGTGGGTCCGCCCGATCTTCACGATGTCGTCGAACTCGGTGGCCTTGGCGTGGAGCGCGTCACGCAGCGCGCGCACCGACGGGACGAGCCGCTGCACGATCTCCTCGACGGCCGCGATGTGCATCGCAGCCGGGAACGTGTCGTTCGACGACTGCGACATGTTCACGTGATCGTTGGGGTGGATCGGGTCCTTGGACCCGCGAGCGCCTCCCGTCATCTCGATCGCGCGGTTCGAGATCACCTCGTTGACGTTCATGTTCGTCTGGGTGCCGCTACCCGTCTGCCAGACGAAGAGGGGGAACTCCCCCGCGAGGTCCCCGGCGATGATCTCGTCGGCAGCGGCTGCGATGAGGTCGGCGTGCTCGGACGACAGCTTCCCGAGGTCACGGTTGGTGAGCGCCGCTGCCTTCTTCAGGACGGCCATCCCCCGCACGACGGCGGACGGCATGTGGTCGCCGCCGATCGTGAAGTGGTGCAACGACCGCTGGGTCTGCGCCCCCCAGTACCGGTCGGCGGCGACCTCGATCGGCCCCATGCTGTCGGTCTCGGTGCGGGACGGGCCCTCGTGCGTCTCGGCCATGTGGCGGGTGCCTCCTCGTCGCTCCCGACGCTACTGCGGTGCTCTCGGCGCCTTCCGAACGTGACGGTCCATCGACCGCCGCACAAACGGCGCGATCAGGCCCGCGGTGCGCGCGAGCACCGCCGACGACGGGTCGGCGGTGATGACGAGCCGGTCCCGTTCGATCCCCCGCACGATCGCCCGCGCGACCTCGTCGGCGGTCCGCACCCGAACCCCCTCGGAGATCCGCTTCGTCGCCTCCGGCTTCGTGGAGTCCTCGGCCGCGAGGCCGGGCGTGTCGGTGTCGGGCGGGAAGGCGCACGAGACGACGATCCCGAAGGGCTTCAGCTCGGCTCGGAGCGTCTCCGCGAGTCCTCGCACGGCGAACTTCGTCGGGGAGTACGCGGAGTAGCCGTACACGCCCACGATGCCGGCGTCCGACGAGACGACGAGGATGTGTCCCGCCCCCCGGGAGATCATCGACGGCACCACCGCCCGGATCGCGTGCAGCGTCCCGAAGTAGTTCAGCTGCATCTGGTCCTCGAACACCGAGGCGTCGAAATCTTCGAAGTGCCCGGGGACCGCGGCCCCGGCGTTCGCGACGAGGACGTCAACGGGACCGAACTGCGTGGTGAGCAGAAGCACCGCCTGCTCGAGTGCGGTCGGATCGGTGACGTCGGCCGGCTCGGCCGCGACCCGGGTCGGGTCCCCGATCCCCGCCTCGAGCCCGGCTGCCGCTGACGCCAACCGTTCGGGGTCGCGCGCCACGAGCGAGACGCGGGCACCGTGGGCCAGCGCAAGGCGCGCCGTCGCCAGACCGATCCCGGCCGACCCGCCCGTGACGAGCACGTGGGCGTCCGCGAGCTTCGTCATGCCCGCGATCGTGGCACGCCGCGGTTCGCGATGCCTATCCGGACCCGCACCGCCTGCGCCGGATGCGGCTACGTTGCCTCGCCATGTCGACTCCCATGACCGTTGCCGACCTCGCCGACCGCTACGTCGACACCGTTGCCGCACTCGATCCCGTGGCCGCAACGTTCGAAGGGATTCCGGGCCACGAGACCGAGCTCACCGACTACTCACCGGACGGGATCGCGGCGCGGGTCACCCACGACCGCGCGACCCGTGCCGAGCTGGCGACCGTGAACCCCCAGACCGACGCCGAGCGGATCGGCGCCGTCGCGCTGGAGCGCCACCTCGACACCGCGCTCGATCTCGCCGATGCCGACGAGGACCTCCGGCCCCTTCGGGTCATCGCCAGCCCGGTCACGAGCATCGTCATGTGCTTCGACCTCATGGGGCGCGCCACCACGGCGGACTGGGCGCAGATCACCGCTCGGGTGGGCGCCGTCCCCGCGGCGCTCGATGGGCTCGTCGCGAGCCTGCGCGACGGGATGCGACGAGGGGTCACCGCCGCCGGTCGCCAGGCCATCGCGTGTGCCCGCCAGGCGGACACGTTCGCCGGCTCGGTGCCGGGGACCGCCCCCTACTTCGCGGGGCTCGTCGAGGAGATGGCCGGGGCCGGCGTCGAGGAACCGGCCCTCCGGTCGGACCTCGAGCAGGCGGCCGCACGCGCAACCGACGCGTACGCAGCCCTCGGGCGGTTCCTCGTCGACGAGTACCTCCCCGGTACCGACGCGCCCGATGGCGTCGGCCCCGAGCGGTACCGGCGATGGGCCCGCGCGTTCACGGGGACGGTGCTCGACCTCGAGGAGACGTACACGTGGGGGTGGGAGGAGCTGTACCGGATCGAGGCGGCCATGGTCGCCGTGGCCGACCGGATCGTGCCCGGCGCGTCGGTGAGCGCCGTCATCGAGCACCTCGAGCACGACCCGTCGCGGACCGTGGTGGGTGAGGACGCGCTCGTCGGCTGGCTCCAGGACCTGATCGACCGCACGACCGACGAGCTCGACGGCGTGCACTTCGACATCCCCCCCGAGATCCGCCGCTGCGAGGCCATGATCGCACCGCCCGGCGGCGCCGCCGCGATGTACTACACGGGCCCGTCGGAGGACCTGAGTCGCCCCGGGCGCACCTGGTACCCGACGCTCGGGCGTACGACGTTCCCGCTCTGGGGCGAGGTCTCGATCTGCTACCACGAGGCCGTCCCAGGGCATCATCTCCAGGTCGCGACCATGCGCACGCAGCGCGACCGCCTCAACCGCTTCCAGCGCACGATCGGTTGGAACTCGGGCCACGGCGAGGGGTGGGCGCTGTACGCGGAGCGACTCATGGGCGAGCTCGGCTTCCTCGAAGACCCGGCGTACGAGCTCGGGATGCTCCGGGCCCAGGTGATGCGAGCCGTCCGCGTCGTCGTCGACATCGGGTTGCACCTGTCGCTCCCGATCCCGCACTCGGAGCCCGAGCACGGCGGCGAGACCTGGACGCCCGAGCTCGCACTGCCGTTCGTGATCGGTCGCAGCCACTTCCCCGAGGACTTCATGGCGAGCGAGGTCGACCGGTATCTGGGGCTCCCCGGGCAGGCCATCAGCTACAAGGTCGGTGAGCGGGTGTGGCTGCGCGCGCGGGACGCCGCCCGGGACCGCGCCGGCGACTCCTTCGACCTCAAGACCTTCCACCGTCGGGCGCTCGAGCTCGGTTCGATGGGCCTCGACCAGCTCGAGGACGAGCTCGCCCGGATCTGATCGCCTCGGGTCGTCAGGTGAGGCGGCCGGCTTCGCGCGCGGCCTGTTCGGCGGCGGCGAGCTGCTCGTCGACGATGGTGAGACCCCCGGTCCAGAACCCGGGGTCCCCCAGGTCGACGCCCACGACGGCGCCGAGCTCCTCGGGCGATGCCGAGCCCCCGCGTGCCAGCAGCTCGAGGTACGAGGGGACGAAGTCGGCGCCCTCTTCCTCGTACCGGCGATACACCGACAGCGCGAGCAGCTGCCCGTAGGCGTACGCATAGACGTACCCGGGCGTCGCGATGAAGTGCGGGATGTACGACCACCACGTTCGGTAGCCCTCGGTGAGGTGGACGGCATCGCCGAGCATCGCGGTCTGCGACTCGATCCAGAGCTCGCCGAACCGATCGACGGACAGCTCGCCCTGCTCGCGGCGATCGGTGTGCACCGCGTCCTCGAAGCGGTTCATGGCGATCTGCCGGAACACCGTTGCGATCTGGCCCTCCAGGCTCTCGGCCAGGAGCGCGAGTCGCGACGCGGGGTCGGTCGTCGCCTCGAGCAGACGCCCGAACGTGACCGTCTCCCCGAAGACCGACGCGGTCTCGGCCAGCGTGAGCGGCGTCGACTGGTGGAACACACCCTGGTCGCGGGCCAGGTACGCGTGCATGCCGTGTCCGAGCTCGTGCGCGAGGGTGAGCACGTCGCGGCGCCGGGCGGTCCAGTTCAACAGGACGTAGGGGTGCAGCGACGGCACCGTGTACGCACAGAAGGCGCCGGGGCGCTTCCCCGGACGCATCGGCGCATCGATCCACCCCTCCTCGATGAACCGACGGGCGATGCCGGCGAGCTCCGGCGAGAAGGAGCCGTAGGCGTCGAGCACGAGGGCGCCGGCGTCGGACCAGGCGAACGTCTCCTCGACGTCGGCGACCGATGCCATGCGGTCGTAGTCCGCGATCTGTTCCACACCGAGCAGCGCGGCTTTGAGCCGGTACCACCGCTGCGGGATGTCGTATCGGGCGACCACCGCGTCGACGAGTGCCTGCACCGACTCGTCGCTCGCCTCGTTGTCGAGATTGCGGCTGGCGAGCCACCCTTCGTACTTGCGGAGCCGGTCGTCGCTGGACTTGTCGGCGAGCAAGGTGTTGAAGACGTAGGCACGGGTCCGCAGCCCGGGCTCGAGCGCGTCGGTGACCGCCTCGGCCGCATCGCGGCGGACGTCACGGTCGGGTGACTGGAGCCGCGACAGCCCCTCCTCCAGGCTCACCGTCTCCCCGCCGACGGCGACGTCGATCGTGGACGTGAGCTCGCTGAAGAGGCGGGCCCAGGCGCTGCTGCCGGTGACGGCCTTCTCCGCGAGGATCCGCTCCTCGGGCTCGGAGAGCAGGTGTGACCGGTACCGACGGGCGGAGGCCAGGTGGTGCCGGCAGAACTCGAGCCCCTCGTCGGCGAGGATCGTGGCGACATGGTCGTCGTCGAGCGCGGCCCACTCCAGCTCGACGAAGAGGAGCTCGTTGGAGATCGTCGTGGCCCGCTCCTCGGTGCGGGCGAGCAGCGCCCCCCGCTGCGCGTCGGTCGTGTCGGTCGAGAACCAGAGGCCGGCGTACGAGCCGGCCCGGCCGATGAGCTCGCTGATCTGACCCACCTCGTGCATGAGCTGCGCGAGTTCGGCGGCGTCGAGATCGGCGATCCGCCCGCGCGCGGAGTCGGCCACCGCATCCACGCGACTCGCCGCTTCGTCGAGCAGCGCCTCGACCCCGTCGGCGCCCTTCCCGTCGACGAGCGGCTCGATGTCCCACGCGACGTCGGCCGCCGTGAGGTCGGGGTCGGATGGAGCAGGGGAAGCAGCGGCGGTGGAGGTCGTCACGACGGCGAGCCTACGACGCTCGAGATCGCCAACGACTCGGGGAGCGGCTCCGAGTGCACGACCACGAGCGACTTCGTTGCCCGGGTCAGCACGACGTACAGCAACCGCAGTCCGTTGACGTCCGCGGGGACGAGGCCTGCCGGCTCGACCACGACGACAGTGTCGAACTCCAGGCCCTTGGCCTCCGAGGCACCCAGCACGGCGACCGGCGCGTCGAGTGCGTCCGCCGAGCCCGCGACCGCGCCGATGTCGGCGAGCGCGTCGACGATCGCCTCGTGGAGTCCCGCGGGGGCGACGACGGCGCTCGTCCCCTCGGCTGCGGCCGCTTCGCGGGCGGCGTCGGCCACCCGGTCGACGAGGAGGTCGGCGGGAACCGGCTCGAACCTGGGATGCACCCCGGTGTGGCGCACCGCCTGCGTCGGCTCGATCCCGGGCGCGGCGGCTGCGAGCACCCGATGGGCGACGTCCATGATCTCCGCCGGCGTGCGGTAGTTGACACTGAGGGTGACCATCCGGGGCGCCTGGGGGGCGTCGATGATCCGGGCGACTTCGTCCCACCCGCGCGCCGACCCGGCCTTGCTCGCCTGACCGAAGTCGCCCACGACCGTCATCGACCCCGACGGGCACCGGCGCGAGAGCATGCGCCACTGCATCGGTGAGAGATCCTGGGCCTCGTCGACGAGGACGTGACCGTACGTGCCGGGCTCGTCGCTGCCCCCGTTGCTCGACGGGGCCGCGGCGTAGCGACGTGCGACCTCGCCGGCGGTCATGAACCCGCCCACGCCGAGGTTGGCGACGACGCGATCGGCGGTCTCGTCGGACGACGACCGCCGGGCACGCGACCGACGTGGCTTCGCCGACTCGGGTGGGCCGAGGAGCGTGTCGGCTTCGTCGACGAGCGCGAGGTCGGCGTCGGTCCACCCGACCTCCCGGAGGCTCGGCGACCGCGGGCGGACGAGATGCTCCTGCTCCTCGTCGGTGAGGACGTCGCGGGACGCCGAACGCACCAACCCCCGGAACGAGTACAGGTCGTGGACGAGGTCGGCGCCCGTGAGCACGGGCCACATCCGCTCGAGCGCCGCCCGAACCTCGGGCAGGCGCCGGATACGGGCGTCGAGCTCGCGGTCCCAGTCGCGGTCATCGGGTGCGGCTGCGCCCAACGCGGTGCGGTACTGGAAGCGGAGGTGCTCGACGACCGCCCGGACCACCCGCGGGCGCTTCTCGTTGTGCAGGCCGCGCTGCGCCCGGACACGGTCGATGATCCGGGCCGTGGCACCGCGACTGAGCCGCAGCACGGTGTCGTCGAGGACCATCACGGCGTCGCGTGGGAGCGGGTGCTCCCGGTCACGCAGCGCCCGGGCGATGACGTCGACCATCCGCAGGTCGCCCTTCACCCGGGCCGCGTCGGGCGCGTCGGTCGCGCCCACGCGGTGCTGGGGCTTCAGGCTGGCGGGGGTCGCGAGCCGAACCTCGTTCTCCCCCAACGACGGGAGCACCTGGTCGATGTAGCGCAGGAAGATCGAGTTCGGGCCGATGAGGAGCACTCCCTGGGACCCGAGGCGGCTCCGGTGCGTGTAGAGGAGGTACGCCGCCCGGTGCAGCGCGACGGCGGTCTTGCCGGTGCCGGCGCCACCCGTGACGATGAGCACCCCCGGCAGGGGCGCCCGGATGGCCTCGTCCTGCTCGGCCTGGATCGTGGCGACGATGTCGCCCATGCGACCGGTGCGGGCACGTTCGAGCGCCGACAGGAGCGCGCCCTCGCCCATGACCGACAGGCCGGCGGCGTCGGCGCGATCGGCGTCGAAGACCTCGTCGTCGAGCCCGACGATGATGCGCCCCTCGTTCGGACGGGTCAGGAAGTGGCGGCGGCGCACCACGCCCATGGGCTCGACCGCGGTGGCCCGGTAGAACGGCTCGGCGACGGGAGCCCGCCAGTCGACCACGAGGGGGGTCGCCTCCGGACCGGTGACCGAGATGCGCCCGACGTAGTGCGTGGCGTCGTCGGTCCGGTCGAGGCGGCCGAAGCACAGCGGGAGGTCCCCCACGTCGAGGGAGGCGAGCCGTCGGCGGGTGGCGTCCTCGGCGACGTCGCGCTCGAGCCGGGCCTGGTGGGTACCGCCGCGACCGACCTCGGAGTACCCGGCTGCGATCCGCCGGGCGGCCGTGCGCATGACGTCGAGCTGCTCGTAGGCCGCGTCGACGTAGGCCTGCTCGGCGACGACTTCGGGATCCCGGACGGACAACGCGCGGCTCCGATGCTGCGTGGGGGACCGACCATCGTACAAGACGCGCGGGCGCGTCCCGACCCCCCCGACTCGATGCGTCACGTCCGAGCGCTCGGGCCTTCAGAGCTGGTCGGGAACCGTGAGCGCGACGACGTCGGGATCGATGAGCACCTCGCGCTCCCCGAGGACGAGCGGCGCACTCGCGGTGCGCCGCAGCCACCGACCCCCCAGGTTGGGGACGGGGGCCTCCGGTGCACCGAGGTGGCGTTCGAGCGTGCGGATGACGCCGCCGTGGGTGACGACGAGAGTGACGTCGGCGGTCGGGTCGCCGAGCAGGGCACCCACCGCGGGGAGCACCCTCGCGAGCAGCGTCTCGTCGTCCTCGAAGCCGGGCGGGCTCCGGTGTGCGGCCAGGAAGCCGGGGTAGCCCGCTTCGATCTCCTCCCGGCTCAGGCCCTCCCACTCCCCCGCGTGGCGCTCACGGAGGGCCGCGTCCACCGCGATCGGCATCCCGTCCGGGCTGAGGAGCTCGCCCGTGCGACGAGCACGCTCCAGATCCGACGTGACGACGCGCTGCACGCCGAGGTGCTCCACGGCCTCGCCGGCGGCCCGGGCCTGGTGCTCCCCCAGCACCGAGAGCGGCGGGTCGGCCGATCCCTGCCACCGGCCCTCCGCATTCCACGTCGACTGCCCGTGGCGCACCAACAGGACCCGCATCTCGACGGGCGCGGAGCCCGGATCGGTGTCGGCCACCGTCAGACCCCGAGCCCGTTGTCGGCCCCCGAGAGCTCGTGGACACGCCCGGCCTGCATCGTCGGCGAACCTAGTGCCTCGCCACGGCCGGTCCGCCCCGCCGTTCCGGTCCTGCGCCGGTGCGAGTAACGTGCGCCCTGTGGCTCTCGGGACCGTGACCGTCGTCGACGGCGACCGGGTCGTGGAGGTCCTCGGGGACGCCCGGTCCGACACCGTCCTCCTCGACCCACCCATGCTCGAGCCGGCGGTCGGCTGGGAGCTGAAGCCCGAGGGGCTCTGCCGAGGCAACGTCTGCACGCAGGTCCGGGATCCCGACGCGCTGCACGTCGACGGCCGTATCTCGCTGCGGGCCGTCGCCGACTCGCTGCGTCGCCCCTTCGCGTTGGCCGAGGACCCCGCGATCGCAGTGCTGGGCGAGTCCGCCGAGGCGCTCGACCCCGGCCTGCTCGACCACCGCGCGCCGCCGTTCACACTTCCGGACATCGAGGGCCGCGACGTGTCCCTCGAGGACTTCGCCGGTCGCAAGCGGATGCTGCTCGCCTGGTCCTCGTGGTGAGGTTGCCGTTGGGACCTGCCGGTCTGGCAGGAGCTGGCCACCGAGCTCGGTGACGCGCTCGTCATCCTCGCGGTCGCCCTCGACGAGGACATCGACGCGATCCGCCAGTGGGCGGTCGACGAGCCCACGACCCCTCTGACGTATCCGGTGCTCGTGGACCGCGACCACGTCGTCGCCGAGCGCTACGGCATCGTCAACGTCCCCACCACGGTCTGGATCGACGAGGACGGCGTGGTCGTGCGCCCTCCGTCGATCGCCCCGGGCGACGACCGCTTCAAGGACTTCACCCAGCTCGACTCCTCGGTGCACCACGATGCACTGCGGGCCTGGGTGCGCGACGGGGTCGCACCGATGAGCAAGGACGAGGTGCGCGCCCGGCTCACGCCACCGAGCGCCAACCTCCAGGCCGCGCGCGCGGAGCGGCGGCTCGCGATGCACCTGCTGCGGGCCGGCGCCGCCGATGCCGCGGAACAGGCGCTCGGACGCGCGATGGCGCTCGCACCCGAGGACTGGACCATCCATCGCGGCTCGATGCCGGTGCGCGGCGAAGACCCATTCGGCCAGGCCTTCTTCGACTTCTACCAGCAGTGGGAAGCGGCCGGACGTCCCGGCTACGACGCCTGAGCCGGCCAACCGCGCCGCCGTGCCTGACGCCGAGGTCGTCGCGACCGGGATCCACTTCCCGAAGGGACCGGTGTGGTGCACCCCGGCACGCGGGACGGTCGAACCCGGATCGATCGTCTGCACATCGGTCGCCGACGGCACGCTCGAGCGCATCGACCTTGCCACCGGGGCCGTCGAGCGGTTCGCCGACGTCGGCGGCGGGGCGAACGCAGCGTGGCCGGTGACCGACGGCGGATTCCTCGTCACCCAGAACGGCGGCATCGACTTCGCCGCCCGGGCGCCGGGGATGTTCGACCCGCCGCCGCCCTTCCGTCCGGTGACCCCGGGCATCCAACGCGTGTACCCCGACGGCGCGGCCGACTACCTCGCCGACGACGGCTTCCTCGCCCCCAACGACCTGGTCGTGCGCGACGACGGGGTCATGTGGTTCACCGACCCGCCGCACTTCCCACCCCCGGCCGACCCGGTGGGGACCGTCCACCGCATGGACCCCGACGGCACGACGTCCGTGGTCGCCGACGGATTCCACTACTGCAACGGGATCGCGCTGGAGCCCGGCGGCACGCTCGTCGTCGTCGAGGGGCAGGGGCTGGTCCGGATGGCGCCCGACGGGAGCGGCGCACGGGAGTGGATCACCAAGCGCGTGGGGGCGTCGTCCGGCGACGGGATCTGCGTCGACGCCGACGGCCGGATCTACGCAGCCAACACGGCCGACCACGGCGTCCGGGTCTTCGACCCCGACGGCACCGAGGTCGAGTTCCTCGCCCTGCCGGGCACCGGCGTCACGACGAACTGCTGCTTCGGTGGCCTCGACGGGCGCACGCTCTTCGCCACCGACGGCGTCCCGGGCACGCTCGTCGCCTGGGAGGGCATGCCCACGCCCGGCCTCGCCGTGCACCCCTGGCGCCCTCGTCACTGAGGCCGCGCCCGCGGTAGCGTCCTCCCCGGACTCCTGAACGTCCCATCCCACCGTCTCCCGCAAAGGACTCAGCATGCGCGCCGCCGTCTTCACCGAGCTGAACGGCCCCCTTTCCGTCGAGGACGTCACGCCCACCGACCCCGGCCCCCGTGACGTGGTCGTGCGGGTGACGGCGAGTGGCCTGTGCCACTCCGACCTTTCGGTCATGAACGGCTCGCTCCCGATGCCGCCTCCCGCCATCCTCGGCCACGAGGGTGCCGGCGTCGTCGAGCACGTCGGCCCCGAGGTCTCCCGGGTGAAGGTCGGCGACCGGGTCATCGGCTCGTTCATCCCGGCCTGCGGGATCTGCTGGTTCTGCCTCAACGACCAGTCGAACCTCTGCGAGAACACCTACACGGTGATGATGAACCCGCGGGCGACCCGTGGCGACGGCACGATGCTCCCCGCGATGACGGGCCTCGGCACGTTCGCCGAGCAGATGATCGTCGACGAGATGTCGGTGGTGAAGGTCGAGACCGACCTCCCTGACGACCAGCTCGCGCTGATCGGCTGCGGCGTGACGACCGGAGTGGGCGCCGCGCTCAACACCGCTGAGGTGAAGCCGGGCTCGTTCGTGGTCGTGATCGGCTGCGGTGGCGTGGGCCAGGCCGTGATCCAGGGCGCCCGCATCGCGGGTGCGGCCCGGATCGTGGCCGTCGACACGGTGGCGCTCAAGCGCGACACTGCGCTCAAGCTCGGGGCGACCGACGTGATCGACCCGGCCGACGGCGACCTCGCCGGTCAGGTGATGGGGCTCACCGGCGGTCGCGGTGCCGACTACGTGTTCGAGGTGATCGGCAACACCGACCTCATCACGGCGGCGTTCATGGCGACGCGGGCCGGTGGCACGACGATCGCCGTGGGTGTCCCGCGCTCCGACGAGTCCGTGTCGATCCCGACGTTCCCGCTCGTCCTCCAGGAGAAGCGTCTGCTCGGGTGCGTCTACGGCTCGGCCCAGGTGCGCCGGGACTTCCCCCGGCTCATCGGGCTCATCGAGACGGGCCGTCTCGATGTCGGCGACATGGTGAGCCGCACGATCACGCTGGACGAGATCAACGAGGGCTTCCGCGCCATGGAGGCCGGCGAGGTCATCCGCAGCGTCATCGCCTGACCACCCACGTTCGCGCGACACCACGTGTGTGCGTCAGCAGCCCGCTCTCACAGCGGGTTGCTGACGCCAAGACGTCAGACGGTGTGGACGCAGAGGTAGCCCTCGGCGAGGTGCCCCTCCGGGAAGCCGGCGAGCTCGCCGACCATCGTGCTCCACCCGCGGATCAGGCCGTCGAGGGCGTCGGGATCGGGGTGCTGGCTCACGTGGCAGCGCAGCGCGTCGAGCTTGCGCTCCACGACGTCGGTGATGTCGACGAAGCGGTCGGGGTTCGGGTCGGCCATGAGCCAGACCTCGGGAACCGACCACGGCTCGAGCCCCTCGTCCTCCAGCAGCTCGACGTGGGCGAACGGGTTGCGGGCGTCGGGGTACACCGCGCACAGCGCCGCCTCGCCGGCCGCCAGGTGGTCGGGGTGGCTCGCGTAGATGCGCTGGAAGTTCCGCTGGGGCGACTGGGTCACCACCCGGTCCGGGCGCACCTGGCGGATGACGCGCGAGATGTCGCGTCGCAGCTCGAGGGTGGCCTCGAGGCGTCCGTCGGGGTAGCCGAGGAACACCAGGTCGGTCACGCCGACGGTCTTCGCCGCGTCCGTCTGCTCAGCGCGGCGGGTCTCGGCCATCACGTGGCGGGCGACGGCGCGGTCGAAGCCACCGGCGTCGCCGTCGGTGACGATGCAGTAGGTGACGTCGATCCCGGCGTCTGTCCAGGTGGCCACGCTCCCGGCGGCGCCGAAGTCGACGTCGTCGGGGTGCGCAGTGATGATCAGCACACGCTCCGGGGTCACCTCACCGTCCATTGGTCCGACCCTACCGGACCCACCTACCGTGTCCGACCGTGCTCCCGATCACCTGGGCGACCGTTCGAGTCTTCCTCCACGTCACGGCCGCGACGGTCTGGGTCGGCGGCCAGCTGACCTTGGCCGGGCTCGTCCCGGGACTGCGGGCGCTCGGCCCCGACGCCCCGCGGACCGTGGCCCGGCGCTTCAACCGCATCGCGTGGCCCGCCTACGGCGTCCTCGTGGTCACCGGGATCTGGAACATCCTCGCCGTCGACCCCGACTTCTCGAGCAGCTACGGCCGGACCGTGATGATCAAGATCGCCGTCGTCGCCGTCTCCGGGGTCACCGCGTTCCTCCACACGATCGCGCGCACCAAGGTGGGGCTCGCGGTCTTCGGGGCGTTGACGGGGGTCAGCGCGCTGGCTGCGCTGTTCCTCGGGGTGCTGCTCGGCTGACGTCGGTGGGCTGATCCAGTGCCACGCCCCGCAGGATCCACATCAGGACGACCATCAGCACGAGCGCGCAGGCCGCGATCGTCACGATCGACGCCGCGTACGCCGCGCTCAGACGCACCGCATCCAGATCGCTCTGGCGGGTCGCGACGAGCGTCACCGCGACCCCGGCGAGCGCGCCCACGAGCGCACCGACGCCGGTCCCGACGAGGAACGGCGACGCCGACGGGGCACGCGCCGCGAGCCGGGACCGGGAACCCGGATCCGGGACCGCACCCTCCCGACTGATCAACACCGCGACCGAGATCCCGGCCCAGGCCATGACGATCAGGTACGCAGCCACCACATCGCTCGGCCGGTGCCATCCCGCCGTGACGGTGCCCGCGCCCACGAGCGTTGCGTAGACGATGCCCCAGCCGGCGGCGAGCACTCGTGCAGCCGTCGGGACGACGAGCACCAAGGCGACCGCGAGCGACATCGCCACCGTCGAGTGCCCGCTGGGGAAGCTGTTCATGACGCCGATCGGATCCGTCGGACCGACGAGGTCCGGCCGGTCCAGGATGCCCGTCTTGAGGATCTGCGTGGTGACGTTCGCGCCCACGATCACGACCCCCGCCGCGAGCGCGAGGTACAGACGCTCCCGCACCAGGGCGACGAGCATCACCGCCAACCCGCCGAGCGCGAGCGACGCGACGCTGATCGTGTTGAGCACCCGGTCCGTCGCCTGCAGCACGGACGGGCGAAGCGTGCGGCCGTCGACCGCAGCGTCGTCGATCCTCTGCCCCTGCGACGTGTGGACGGCGATGACGTACAACACCGCCATGAGCGCGAGGCATACGACGGCGAGCACGACCAAGCGCATGATCCGGTTCTCGGCCAGGACCTCCTCATCCTGGGGCAGGCTCACCGGACCGGCACTCACAGGACCGGCGATCCGTACATCTCGCCCAGCGGATCGCTGATGAGCTCGAGCCGCACGCCGTCCGGGTCGGAGAAGTACAGCGACGACCCGCTGATGTTCTGCGTGGGGACACCGGCAGCGTCGAGCTTGGCCCGCAGTTGCGCCCATCGATGGGGCGGGACCGAGAGGGCCAGATGATGCAGACCGCCCAGCACCTCGGCGTAGGGACCGAGGTCGAGCCCCGGGAAGTCGAAGAACGCAAGCCCGTTCCCGTTGCCGATGTCGAAGAAGAAGTGCGTCGAACCCGGGTAGTCACGGTTCTCGAAGAGGTCCGTGAGCGGGAACTCGAGCAGGCCCTGGTAGAAGTCGATGGTCCGCTCGACGTCGGCGCACAGCAGCGCCACGTGGTGCACGCCCCGGGCGGCGCTCTCGGCGCGCTCGTCGCGCGGGAGGAGATGCCGGGTCCGGAGCTCGGCGCGGCGGGCCTCGAGCTCGGCGAGCTCGTTCGCATCGGGCGTCGTTGGGCTCATTCGTGCTCCCCTTCCTCGCGTCCTGGTGCGGTCGGTGCGTACGGATCCCAGGCGGGCGGACCGTCCGCGAGCGCGTCCCGCAGGTGCTCTCCGGCGCGCGCGTGGCTCTCGTCGAGCAGGGTCTGGAGCTCGAGCAAGTCGGCGGCGGTCTCCTCCACGCGAACAGTCTGGCCGACCTACGGTGTCGGGCGTGACCGACCCGTCCCCCGCGGCTCCTGTCCGACGCATCGAGTACGCGGGCAGCGTCCACGACGACGAGGAGATCGAGGCCGTCGTCGAGGTGCTCCGGGGCGGGGCGACCGCCCTCCGGATCGGACGGAACGTGCGCGCGTTCGAGGCCCAGGTGGCCGAGCTCTTCGGGAAGCGCCGGGGGGTGATGTGCAACTCCGGTTCGTCGGCCCTCTACCTCGCGGTCGAGCTGCTCGCGCTCGAGCCGGGCGACGAGATCATCACCTCGCCGGTGACCTTCTCGACCGACCTGGCGCCGATGGTCCGCTCCGGCCTCGTGCCGGTGTTCGTGGACGTCGAGCCCGACACGTTCAACCTCGATGCGAGTCAGGTCGAGTCGGCGATCGGGCCGCGCACGAGGGCGATCCTCGCGCCCAACCTCATCGGCAACGCGCCCGACTGGGACGTCGTCCGCAGCATCGCCGACGCCCACAACCTCGCCGTCGTCGAGGACTCCTGCGACGCGCTCGGTTCCACGCTGCGCGGAACGCCGACCGGCACCCGTTCTGACATCAGCGTGACCAGCTTCGCGCTCTCGCACATCATCACCGCGATGGGCACCGGCGGCATGGTCCTGCTCGACGACGACGACCTCCTCGATCGCTGCCTCCTCCTGCGCCGGTGGGGCCGGCGGTCCGAGCCGCAGCTGTTCGGGTCCCGGCGCGGCGTCGACACCCGCTTCTTCTCCGACGTCGACGGGCTCGAGTACGACAACCTCTTCATCTTCGACGAGATCGGCTGGAACTTCGAGCCGTCGGAGGTGAGCGCCGCGTTCGGGCTGGTGCAGCTCCGCAAGCTGCCGGCCAACCTCGCCCGCCGGCAGCGCAACCACGACCGCCTGTGCGCCCACTTCGCGACGCACCCGGAGGTGTTCGTGCTCCCCCGGACGCTGGAGGGCCTCGACACCGCGTGGCATCTCTTCCCGCTCCTGATCCGACCGGAGTCCGGCGTCCGCCGGGGCGAGTTCCAGCAGCACATGGAATCCAGCGGGGTCGACACCCGCATGGTGTGGACCGGCAACGCGCTGCGCCAGCCCGGGTTCGAGGGCATCGCTCACCGGGTGGCCGGCGAGGGGCTCCCCAACGCCGACCGCGTGATGGAGCAGGGGCTGGTGCTGCCGTCGAACCACGCGATGGACGACGACGACGTCGACTACGTCTGCGCCACCGCCGATGCGTTCCTGGCGACCCGATGAGCGCGGTGGCGCAATGACGGGTCGCCTCTCGGGCCGCCGCGCGCTCGTGACCGGCTCGAGCCGGGGCATCGGCGCCGCGGTCGCGCTCCGGCTCGCCGCGGAAGGTGCATCCGTCGCGATCACCGCACGCACGCTCGACCGGCACCCGACGCTGCCGGGGAGCCTCCGCGAGGTCGCCGACCGCATCGCCGCCGTCGGGACGTCCCCGACGGTGATCGTGGCCGACCTCTCGGATCCCGACGACCGGGCGCGCATCGTCCCCGAAGCCGAAGCCGGTCTGGGCGGACCCATCGAGGTGCTGGTGAACAACGCCGCGGCCGCGATGTACCTGCCGCTCGTGGACTACCCGCTGAAGCGGCGCCTGCTCACCTACTCGATCAACGTGCATGCGCCGGTCGACCTCATGCAGCAGGTCCTGCCCCCCATGCTCGCCACTGGTGAGGGGTGGATCGTGAACCTCTCGAGCGCGACGGCGCGTCCCGCCCCCGATCCCGCGCGCACGCCGGCGCGGATCGCCACGATGGCCGTCTACGGGTCGACGAAGGCGGCGCTCAACCGCCTCACGAACGGCTTCGCGATCGAGCTCGCCGGGTCGGGGGTGCGCGTCAACACGGTGGAGCCACGTGCAGCCGTGATGAGCGAAGGTGCCGCGGCGGTCGCGAGCGACGTGATCACCCCCGAGCTCACGGAGTCGATGGAGGAGATGGTCGAGGCGACGATCGCGCTCTGCGACTGCCCGCCCGAGCTGACGGGGCGGGTGACGGTGAGCCTCGACCTGATCGACGAGCTGGGCCTGACCGTGATGTCCCTCGACGGCAGCGGACCGGCGCAGCTCGGCTAGCTGTCGTCGCCTCTCGTCGCCAGCAGCTCCCTCGCCCAGGCGTAGTCGGGCTTGCCCGCCGGCGTGCGTCCGATCGTCTCTGCGAGGCGCACCTCGCGCGGCACCTTGTACCCCGCGACCTTGGTGCGACAGTGCGCGGCGACGTCGTCGAGCGACGGCGTCCGCCCCGGTCGGGGCGCGATCACAGCCGCGACCCGCTCTCCGAACCGCTCGTCGGGGAGCCCGACGACGAGCGCGTCGAAGACGTCGGGGTGGCTCTTGAGCGCCGCCTCGACCTCTTCGGGGTAGACCTTCTCCCCGCCCGTGTTGATGCACCCCGAACCGCGCCCGAGCAGCGTGATCGTGCCGTCGGCCTCGATGAGCGCAAAGTCCCCGGGGATCGCCCAGCGGACGCCGTCCGGGTCGGTCACGTAGGTGGCGGCGGTCTTGGCCTCGTCCTTGTAGTACCCGATCGGGATGTGGCCCCGGCGGGCCAGCAGCCCCCGCTGCCCGGAGCCCGGCTCGACGGGGCAGAAGTCCTCGTCGAGGACGCTCATCGAGGGGCTCGCCGCGAAGCGGAGCCCCCGGTCGGGGTCGAGCGAGCTGCCGCCGGCCCCGAGCTCCGACGCGCCGAACGTGTCGATGATGAGCACCTCGCCGAGCTGCTCGCGGAGCTGGTCCTTCACCGCGGTCGAGAACACCGCGCCCCCGGACCCGACGGAGAACACCGACGACGTGTCGTAGCTGGTTCCCGGTTCGGCGAGTGCTTCCGCCAACGGCCGAGCCATCGCGTCGCCGACGACCATCACGGAGTTGGCGCGCTCGGCCTCGACGATCTTCCAGACCTCGTGCGGGTCGAAGTGGTGCCCGGTGTAGAGCAGGGCCGTCCCACCTCCGAAGAGCGTGATGCACAGGCCCCATTGCGCGGCACCGTGCATGACGGGCGCGAGCGCCATGGAGATCATGCGCTCGGCCTCGGGCTTCACCCGGCCCACGATCTCCTCGGGGGTCTCGATGGGCGGCTCGCCGAAGCCGCCACCGCCCATCGCCGCGAAGAAGATGTCCTCCTGGCGCCACATGACTCCCTTGGGCATCCCGGTGGTCCCGCCCGTGTAGAGCATGTAGAGGTCGTCGGCCGAGCGCTCCATCCCCGGCCGCTCGGGCGACGCCGAAGCGACCGCCTCCTCGTACGGGACGGCGTCCCCGACCTCGGCGTCGGAGCCGTCTTCCAGGACGATCCGGTGCGACACCAGGGGCAGGTCCGGAGCGACGGTGTCGAGCAACGGCGCGAAGGACCGCTCGAACACGACGGCCCGCACGTCGGCGTTCTCGAGCACGTAGCGCAGCTCGTCGGCGACGTACCGGTAGTTGATGTTGATGGGGACCGCGCGCGCCTTCCACGCGGCGAACATCGCCTCGATCCACTCGGCGCGGTTCCACGAGTAGATGGCGACCTTGTCGTCGGGACCGATGCCGCGCGCGACGAGGTGGTTCGCGAGCCGCGTCGACCGCTCGTCGAGCTCGGCGAACGTACGCCGCTCCGAACCGGCGACGAGCGCGAGTCGATCGGGCACCGTGTCGGCGACGAGCTCGAAGAGGTCGGCGAGCGAGAAGTGTCGATCGGTCATGCGCCGTCGGCGATCATCGAGCCGAGGCGCTCGGTGGTCTCGATCCACTCCTGCACCATGTCGAAGATGACGTCGCGCGTCGGTCGCACGGTGTTCATCCGCCCGACGATCTGGCCCACGGGGAACCCCGCGAGCTCCTTGTTGTTGGCCCGCGTGATCCGGCGACCGGCCTCGCTGTAGATGATCCCCTGGAGCGGCATCGGCAGCGGGTCGGGGGTGTCCTCCCGCTCCCAGGCCTCGGTCCACCCGGTACGGAGCTGGCGCGCCGGCTTGCCCGTCATCGCCCGCGAGCGGACCGTGTCACGAGAGCCCGCCGCGAGCAGGTTCTCCACCACGACCGGCGACGTATCGGCTTCCGCGACGGTGAGCCAGATCGATCCGGTCCACACACCCTGGGCGCCGAGCGCGAGGGCCGCGGCCATCTGTCGCCCCGTGCCGATGCCCCCCGCGGCGAGCACCGGGACGTCGGGCCCGACCGCATCGACGATCTCGGGGACCAGCACCATGGTGGAGACGTCGCCACAGTGCCCGCCGGCCTCGGTGCCCTGCGCGACGATCACGTCGACACCCATCGCGACCTGACGCTCGGCGTGCACCCGCGCGCCGGCGAGCGCACCGACGAGGACGCCGTGCTCGTGGGCCTGGGCGATCACCTCGGGCGGGGGCGGGCCGAGCGCGTTGACGAGCATGCTGGCACCGTGGGCGAGCGAGACCTCGACCTGACCCGGCCCCTCCTCGTCGACGCCCAGGCCGGCGGCCTTCACCGGCGCATCGAGGTCGTCGGGGAGCGGCGGCACGTTGTGCTGCTCGAGGAGCTCGTCGACGAACTGATGATGCTCCGCGGGGATCATCGACTCGAGGTTGGCGAGGCTCGCCTCGTCGCCCCCACCCTTCCCCACGTACTTTGCGGGCATGACGATGTCGACCCCGTACGGCTTGCCGTCGACGTGCTCGTCGATCCAGGTGAGCTCGATCTCGAGCTGCTCGGGGCTGAAGGCGAGCGCCCCCAGGACGCCGTACCCACCGGCGCGGCTCACCGCCGCGACGACGTCTCGGCAGTGGGAGAAGGCGAAGATCGGGAACTCGATCCCGAGCCGTTCGACGATGTTCATCAGGTGCTCCTGCGTTCAGGGGGCGGGCGGCGGTCCATGTATTGCTAGGGCCATCCCGGGCCGGCGGTCCAGCCCGGCCCGCCGTGGCACGCTAGGGCGCCAGGTCGAGTCCCGACGAAGGAGCATGGAGATGGACGAGATCCGCGAGACCGAGCTGCCGGGCGCCGGCGTGCGGTACGACTTCACGACGGCCGCCGGAGACCCGGTCGGTGTCCTCGTCCACCGGACGGGGCGACGGGAACTGTTCGTGTACTCCCAGGACGATCCGGACGCGTGCATCTCGACGCTCCGGCTCGACACCCAGGACGCCCGCACCCTGGCCGAGCTCCTCGGCGCCTCCCGCGTGACCGCGCAGCTCGTCGCCCTCCAGCAGGACGTCGCCGGCCTCGGCATCGACTGGGTCGACGTGGAGTCGGGCTCGGACTGGGCGGGCCGGTCGCTCGCCGATGCCGGCGTCCACACGAAGACGGGCGTCTCGATCGTCGCGATCATCAGGGACGGCGCGGCTGTCCCGGCACCGGGCCCCGACGCGATGATGCGGGTCGGCGACGTGTGCGTCGCCGTCGGTCGACCGGAGGGGCTCACGCTGCTCGCCGAGCACCTGGGGCAACGGCGTAGCGCCTGATGCTCGCTGCCGCCTCCGGCGATCTCGGGCTCGCGCTCGTCGAGCTGGGCGCCATCGCGCTGGGCCTCGCGGCGCTCGCGCGCCTGTCCGACCGCCTCGGCGTGAGCCCCATCCCCGCCTACGTCGGCGCCGGGCTCCTCTTCGGGCAGGGCGGGATCGTCGCGCCCGCGTTCTCGAGCGACTTCCTGGAGGTGGCCGCCGAGCTGGGCGTCGTCCTCTTGCTGTTCACCCTCGGACTCGAGTACTCGCCGGCCGAGCTCGAGCACAGCCTTCGCGCGGGCTGGCGTGCCGGTCTCGTGGACCTGGTCGCGAACGCCACTCCCGGCTTCGCCGCCGGGATGCTCCTCGGGTGGGACACGACCGCCGCGGTCCTGCTCGCGGGCGTCACCTACATCTCGTCGTCGGGCGTGGTCTCGAAGGTGCTCACCGACCTCGGCCGTCTCGGCAACCGTGAGACACCCACCGTCCTGACGATCCTCGTGATCGAGGATCTCGTGATGGCGGCCTATCTCCCGGTGGTGGGCGTGTTGCTCGCGGCGGAGCCGTTCGATCGAGCCGTGGTGGCCGTGGTGCTGGCGCTCTCGACGGCGGCCGTCGTCCTGGTGATCGCCCTGCGGTTCGGCTCGCACGTGTCGCGGGCGGTGGCCGCCCGGACCGACGAGGCGCTGCTCCTCGGAGTGCTCGGTCTGACCCTGCTCGTCGCCGGCGCCGCGCAGGCGCTGGAGGTGAGCGCCGCGGTGGGAGCGTTCCTCGTCGGGATCGCGGTCTCCGGGCCGGTGCAGGAGCGCGTCTCGAACCTCATCGGTCCGCTACGTGACCTGTTCGCGGCGATCTTCTTCGTGCTCTTCAGCCTCCGCATCGACCCGGCGACACTTCCTCCGGTGTTGATCGCCGCGGCGGCGCTCGCGGTCGTCACGGCATTCACGAAGTTCGGGACCGGATGGTGGGCGGCCGCCCGGGCGGGCATCCAGGCCCGAGGTCGCGTCCGCGCCGGGAGCATCCTCGTCGCCCGCGGTGAGTTCTCGATCGTGATCGCGGGCCTCGCCATCGGCGCGTCCGTGGAACCCGACCTCGTGCCGCTGTCGGCCGCCTACGTGCTGATCCTCGCGATCGCCGGTCCGGTCCTCACCCGGTTCGCCGACCCCATCACGAACCGTCTGCGTCGCGCGCCCGCACCTCGACCTGCGGGATCAGCCGACGGAGCGGAGGAAGCGCCGGCCGGCCCGAGGTGACCCGAGCCGGACGAAGTCGGGATGCGCGGGACACCGAGGGGCCGGGCAAGGGTGGACGCGAGCGTGGTCATCCCCGATACCGAGATCCCGACGACCGCGACGCGCTCCACCGGGCCCATCGTGGCGCGCCCTGAGCTGCACGTACACTGACCGGCATGGAGGGACACGCGCTCGGGTTCGACGAGGACCGCCGACGGATCGTCGTGAGCGTCGACGGCGTCACCATCGCCGACTCGTCGGCCACGGTCGGGATGCTCGAGACCGGGCTCCCCGTCCGCCACTACTTCCCGCGCGCCGACGTGCGGATGGACCTCCTCGACGCCACGACCACCGAGACCGTCTGCCCGTTCAAGGGCCAGGCGTCGTACTGGACCCTCCGGATCGATGACACCGAGCACCGCGACCTGGCCTGGAGCTACGAACGCCCGATCGAGAGCGCCGAGCGCCTGCGGGACCTCGTCTGCTTCTACGACGAGCGGGTCGACATCACGATCGACGGCGAGGCCCAGGCCCGCCCCGAGACCCCCTGGTCACGCTCCGCGTAGCATCCGGCCCATGTGCCGAAACATCACCGAGCTGCGCGGGCTCGAACCTCTTGCGACCGACGAGGAGATCGAGGCCGCGGCGCGCCAGCTCGTCCGCATGCGTCGGCCCGACGTCCGGGCCCGCCTGGGCCTCGGACCGGTCCCCGTCGGCTGACGGGGACCGGTGCGGCGTTCCGCTACGAGCAGCCGCTCGTGGCGCCGCACGACGGGCAGGCGTGGCAGGACCCGGCGCGCTGCATGATGTCACCGCACACGTAGCAGAGCACCACCTCGGCCTCCATCGCCCGAGCCGGCGGCGCCTCGGCCACCGGCTCGGACACCTCCGGTGGGGCGTCCAAGAGCGAGTCCGCGGGGGCACGGTCCTCGGGCGGCAGGAGGTCCTGGCCCTTCGACGTGGGCGTCGCCGCCTCCTCGACACCCGGCAGGGTCGGCTCCAGCCGCTCGTGCACCGTGAGCACGCCCAGGTCGGCCCGCTCCTGCGGGTCCATGTACTCGACCGCGAGGCGCCGGAAGATGTAGTCGACGAGGCTCGTCGCGAACCGCAGGTCCGGGTCGTCGGTCATGCCGGCCGGCTCGAAGCGCATGTTCGTGAACTTCTCGACGAACGCCCGCAGGGGCACTCCGTACTGGAGCCCCATGCTCACCGAGATCGCGAACGCGTCCATGATCCCGGCGAGCGTCGAGCCCTGCTTGGCGACCTTCAGGAACACCTCGCCGGGACGCCCGTCCTCGAACTCCCCGACGGTCGCGTACCCGTGGCAGTCGGCCACCCGGAAGGAGAACGTCTTCGAGGTCCGGACCCGTCCGAGCTTCTGGCGGACGGGCTGCTGGACGATCACCGTCTCGACGATGCGCTCGACCTGCTGGGTGAGCGCGTCGACGACCGCGGTGGACATCTCGGCCGCACCCGGGTCGGCAGCCGCGCTCGCCTTCTTCTGGGTGGAGAGGGGCTGGCCGACCTTGCAGTTGTCGCGGTAGATGGCGACGGCCTTCAGGCCGAGGCGCCATCCCTCGAGGTACAGCTCCTCGACATCTTCGACCGTCGCCTCCTCCGGCATGTTGACCGTGTTGTGGTTCACGATGCCGTTGCCGACGAAGGCGTGCGTCGCCGGCACCGAGAGGTCGAACACGTCGACGACGTCACCGTCTCGAACCGCCTGGACCGGGCTGAAGTGCAGGTTGTCGACGAGCACCGTCTGGAGCCAGGTCGGGAGGTGCACTCCCCCGACCCGGGCGACCCGCTCGACGGTGCGCCGGGTGACATGCGTGGTGCGCGGGTCGCAGAGGAACGCGAACTCCCGCGAGACCCCGGTGCCCCGCCCGCTCCGACCCGGCCGACCCTTCGGCAGGAGGCCGTAGAGCTCGCGAGGTGTGATGCCCGGGACGACGTCGGCGGTGTCGTGCGCGCGCTGGATCGTCAGGTCGAGCAGGCGCTCGGCCCGCTCGGCCTTCTCGGGCTCGAGGAACGGGACGAGCCCGACGAGCTGCTGGGCATCCTCGCCGGTCACGTACACCTCGTCGTAGGACTTGGCGTACTGCGGATTCGCCTTCGAGACGCGTCCGTGGACGATCCCCAGGTTCGTGAGGATCGCTTGGAGGTCGTCGAGCAGCCCTGGAGAGTCCATGCAGATCGCCCACTTGGGTGCCGTCGAGGTCGTCACGTACGCGTCGAGCGCGAGCCCCTGGAGGAACGCGAGCACGATCTCCTTCGGCGAGCGCAGGACGACGTCGGGGATCCGCTTCTCCGACGCCCGTTCGCCACACCCGAGGTGCTCGAGGAGCTCGACGATCGTCTTCGACGAGGCGTGCACCTGGGCGCACCGGTCGTCGCGGACCTCGAGCCTTGCCTCCACACCGAACTCGTCGCGCCACGCGGCCGCGACGCGGTCGAGGACCGACGGGACCGAGTTGGTGATCGTGACCGTCCAGTTCGAGCGCGTGGTGTGGCCCTCCGAGATGTACGCGCCGAGCAGGAACGCGAGCTCCTCGCTCATCTCCGTCGGGATCCGCACCGACTTCTGGTTGCCGTACGCGGCGGACGGGGTGAAGTCGTCGAAGCGCGCGGGAAGCGTCGACCAGAGGTCGTCGCCGTACTGGACGGCAACCCACTCCCCGAGCTCGAGGTCCTCGGTGGCCACCCAGTCGAGCCCACCGTCGCGAGCGACGAGGAGCCGATGGTTGGGGGTCGCCTGCACGCGGTGGCCCGACCGCAGCGTGACCTCGCGCACCTGGCGGTGCCCGCCGTAGTAGAAGGCGTCGGTCTTCTGCGTGCCGTCGAGCGACGCGACCTCGAGGATCTCGTTGCGGAAGCTGTCGGCCGACTCACCGCGATGGAGCGACCCGATCCGCACGAGCCCGTCGGAGGTGGTCACCAGCGTGTCGCCGGTGACGCACTTCGAGATTGCTCCCGAGATGAAGGGCTGCACGGCCGCCATCATCTTCACGTGGCCCATGTAGTGGATCGTGTTGTCGCCCATGGAGCACGCGAACACCGGCAGGTGCTCTTCCTTGAAGTGGGGCGCACCGAGGATCGACTTGTGCTCGTTGATGTGCGCCACGATCGCATCGGCCTGCTCGTTGGTGTACCCGAGCTTGCGGAGCGCCCGCGGGATCGTCTGGTTGACGATCAGCATCGTCCCCCCACCCACCAGCTTCTTCGACTTGGTGAGCGCGAGGTCGGGCTCGATGCCAGTGGTGTCGCAATCCATCATCAGCCCGATCGTGCCGGTCGGTGCCAGGACGGTCGCCTGGGAGTTGCGCACGCCGTGGATCTCGCCGACCTCGACGGCCTCGTCCCAGGACCGCTGCGCGGCACTGAGCAGCTCGACCGGGACGAGGTCCTCGTCGATGCTCGCGGTCTCCCGCCGATGCTTGCGCAGCACATCGAGCATCGGCTCGGCGTTCTCGGCGAAGCCGGCGAACGGGCCCATCCGGCCCGCGGTGCGCGCGCTCGTGGCGTAGGCGTGCCCGGTGAGGAGCGCGGTGATCGCACCCGCCCAGGCGCGGCCCTCGTCGGAGTCGTACGCGAGGCCCTGGGCCATGAGGAGCGCGCCGAGGTTCGCGTAGCCGAGGCCGAGCTGGCGGAACTTGCGGCTGTTGTCGCCGATCGCCTCGGTCGGGTAGTCGGCGTTGCCCACGAGGATCTCCTGGGCCGTGAACATCACCTCGACCGTGTGCTCGAAGCCCTCGATGTCGAACGACCCGTCGTTGTTGAGGTACTCGAGCAGGTTGATGCTCGACAGGTTGCACGCGGAGTTGTCCAAGTGCATGTACTCCGAGCACGGGTTGGAGGCGTTGATGCGGCCGGTGTTGGGTGCGGTGTGCCACGCGTTGATCGTGGTGTCGTACTGCATCCCGGGGTCGGCGCACTCCCACGCGGCCTCGGCGATCGCGCGCATCAGGTCGCGCGCACGCACCGTCTTGAGCGACTCGTCGCTCCGCACCGCCGTGAGGTCCCAGTCGGTGCCCTCGACGACGGCGTTCATGAACTCGTCGGTGACGCGCACCGAGTTGTTGGCGTTCTGGTACTGGATGGAATGCGAGTCGATCCCGTCGAGGTCCATGTCGAAGCCGGCGTCCTTGAGGACTCGGGCCTTGCGCTCCTCTCGGGCCTTGCACCAGATGAACTCCTCGACGTCGGGGTGGTCGACGTTGAGGATGACCATCTTCGCGGCGCGCCGCGTCTTGCCCCCGCTCTTGATCGTGCCCGCCGAGGCGTCGGCGCCGCGCATGAAGCTCACCGGGCCGCTCGCGGTGCCGCCACCGGCGAGGTGCTCGCGCGAGGAACGGATGTTGGAGAGGTTGATCCCCGATCCCGACCCACCCTTGAAGATCGTCCCCTCTTCGCGGTACCAGTTGAGGATGCCGTCCATCGTGTCCTCGACCGCGAGGATGAAGCACGCCGACGCCTGCTTCGGAACCCCCTGCACGCCGATGTTGAACCACACCGGCGAGTTGAACGCAGCGCGCTGGTGCAGCAGCACGTACTTGAGCTCGTTGCGGAACGCGGCGCCCTCCTGCTCGTCGACGAAGTAGCCGTCGCGCACACCCCACGCGGTGATCGTGTCGGTGACGCGGTCGATCACCTGCTTGAGCGACCACTCACGCTCGTCGGTGTCGAGCGTCCCGCGGAAGTACTTCTGGGCCACGATGTTCGTCGCGTTCTGCGACCAGGCGACGGGGAACTCCACGTCGGTCTGGAGGAAGGCATCGGTGCCGTCCTTGAAGTTCTGGATCCTGGCGTCGCGCTGCTCCCACTCGACGGTGTCGTACGGGTGCACTCCGGGCTGGGTGAAGTATCGGCGGATACCGATGCCGATCTGCTCCGGCGCAATCGCCATGCGTGGTTCCTCTCTCCTGCGGTCGGCGCGGGGCCGACCTCGTCTGGGGGTCGGGTGTACGTCGTGCCGGTGGTGCGGTGGTGCTGGGCCTGGTCTGGATGTTGCCGTCCCGGCGACCGAGGAGTGTGGACCACCAACTCTATGGACCACCAACTCTACGGGACCACCAGATCTGGTGGTCCACACTCCCCTGCCTACGAGATGCGGGGTGAATTACACCACTGAAATTCCACCTGTGTCAATGGTCACTTTGGCCACAGGCGAAGAAATCTTCCGGGCCCCGCTCGCGGGCTGGCTCCGCGGCCCCGATCCGGCTCATCCGGAACGACCGCGGCGCCGCTTCGGCGCCGTGGTCTTGCGCAGGGCGACGACCTCGCGCTCGAAGTCGGCCACGGCGTCGAAGCCCTTGTAGACCGACGCGAAGCGCAGGTACGAGATCGGGTCGAGCACCCGCAGGCGCTCCAGCACGGCCCTCCCCAGGGTCTCGGTCGCGACCTCGGGGCCCGCGGCCCGGGCGTCCTCCTCGATCTCCGCGGCGATCGCGTCGAGCGCCTCGGCCGTCACGACCCCGTCGGCGAGCGCCTTGGCGATCCCGCCGATGAGCTTCGCGCGGTCGAACGGTTCCTTGAGGCCCGAGCGCTTGACCACCATGAGCGGCAGCTCGACGGGTCGTTCGTGGGTCGTGTAGCGGCGGCCGCACCCGAGGCACTCGCGCCGACGGCGCACGGACCCGCCCCCGTCGACCGGACGCGAGTCGACGACCTTGTCGTCGTCGACCTCGCAGTACGGGCAGCGCATCGCCCGACCGTAGCCCTCCGCCGGACGGCCGACCGTGACTCGCTGCGTTTTGGCGTCAGCAGATCGGTTCGGCCGACGATCCGTACGGGCACGGCTCAGGTTGGGACGACGATGACCTCGCCGGGCTCGAGCGGAGCGCCGTCGCGGGCCGCCATGAGCTCGTCGACGAGCGAACGCGGGTCCTCGTCGGGCGCCAGGCGGACCGCGATGGCCCACAACGTGTCGCCGGGACGGACCACAATTTCCCGGCTCGGCATCTCCCGACCGGGAACTTCCGGACCGGGGATCTCCCGGAGGCCGGCCGTGTCGGCCTCCGGGGCGCCCGGCGCGGTGCCGGGCTGCGAGGTCGGGCGGCGCTCGGAAGCAGCGAGGGAGGAGCCCCCGAGCGCAGCACCCGCCTGTGCGGCCACGACCACCAGGCCCACCGACACCAGCAGCGCCGCCAAACGGCGGCGCCGGTACGTGGTGGGCGAACACCGGCGACCGCGCGTGGCAGCGCGCGGCGTGCAGCGACGGGTTGCGGGACCCGTTGCCACTCCGAAGCCGGGGACGGTCGTGACGGCAGCCATCTGGTGCGATTCCTGGGTCTGGGCTCGGGTCGCCGGGACCCGAGCGGGGCGGTCTGGGACTGGTGTGATCTGGTGTCGTGCGTCCACCCGGAGATCGAACCACCAGGGTGTGACAGTCGGGCAGGGTGTGACAGTCGGGCCGGGTGTGACAGTCGAGCGATGACACCGGCGTCGGGTCGCCCCGAACGCGTGTTCCCATCTAAGCAGAACATCTGTTCGGCGTCAAGAACAGATGTTCGTGGCGGCGGATGCTCAGGAACTCCCGGACGGGTGCCGATGAGGACGCCAGCATCCCAGCCCGCCCGCACGACGTCCCAGGGACGCGTTCCCCGACCTCGAGAGGCCCACCATGGACCCACGCCCCCGACCGTCGGAGACCGAGCTGGTCCGCCTGCTCGGCGAGGCGTGGGAGGCCGTGGAGCAGGCCGAGGAGCAGGCCGAGGCATCGGCGATCCCCAACGACGATTCCGCCCGAACCATCGGCCAGACCATCGACCAGACCATCGACCAGACCATCGGGCGGCGCGTCGCCGGGCGGGGCCGGAAGCGCTTCGAGGGCGCGCTCCCCCTGGAGGACTTCCTCCGGGAGATCGCCGACTCCACGTAGCCCGCGCCCCGATGTGGGCCGAACAGGTGTTTGCCCCGAACACGTACTCGTGCTACCGTCCCCCGCATGACCGATCTCACGGAACGTCAGCGCCAGGTCCTCGAGTTCATCGACGCGGAGGTCCGCGACCGCGGCTATCCGCCGAGCGTGCGGGAGATCGGCGAGGCGGTCGGGCTCTCGTCGAGCTCCACTGTCCATGCCCACCTCGCCGCCCTCCAGGACAAGGGCTTCCTCAAGCGGGACCCCACGAAGCCCCGAGCCATGGAGCTCGTCTACGACTCGGCGTCGGGCTCGGCCATCGAGCGGCGACCCGTCCGCCACATCCCTCTGGTCGGCCAGGTCGCCGCCGGCGACACCGGCGTCATCGCCCAGGAGGAGGTCGACGAGACCGTGCCGATGCCGGAGGACTTCACCGGCGCCGGGCAGCTGTTCATGGTGAAGGTCAAGGGCGACTCGATGATCGACGCCGGCATCCTCGACGGCGACTACGTGGTCGTGCGCCAGCAGAACACCGCCGAGCCGGGTGACACGGTCGTGGCGGGGATCCGCGAGGAGGAAGGGACCGTGAAGACCTACCTCCGCCGCCGGGGCAAGGTCGTGCTGCGGCCGGAGAACCCCGCGCTCGAGGAGATGGTCTTCGACCCGGCCGACGTCTCGATCTACGGCAAGGTCGTCACGCTGCTGCGCCGCCTCTGACCCGGCCAGGTCCGACGCGGCCGGTCTCGACGCGGCCGGTCTCGACGCGGAACGTCCGGCGGTAGGCCTGGGGCGAGTTCCCCACGATCCGCTGGAAGTGAAGGCGGAGCGCGCCCGCTGAACCGAACCCGGAGGCATGGGCCACACGCTCGACCGACGCGTCGGTCGCCTCCAGCAGTTCCTGTGCGTGGAGCACGCGCTGGCGCAGCAGCCACTGGTGCGGGGTCACCCCGGTCGAGGCGCGGAACCTCCGTGCGAAGGTCCGCGGGCTGGTGTGCGCCCGGGCCGCGAGGTCGGCGACGCTCAGCGGCTCGTCGAGGTGGTCGAGCGCCCACGTGAGCGCCTCCTGGAACGCGTCGGAGCCGACCTCGGGCTCGGGCACGGGCATCTGTACGTACTGCGCCTGCCCCCCGTCGCGATGCGGCGGCACGACCGCCCGTCGCGCCAGGGCATTCGCGACCTCGGCGCCGTGGTCGGACCGCACCATGTGCAACGCCAGGTCGATGCTGGCAGCCGCGCCGGCCGATGTGAGCACGTCGCCGTCGTCGACGTAGAGCACCTTCGGATCGACCCGCACGTTCGGATACTCCCGAGCGAGACGGTCTGCGGCATGCCAGTGCGTCGTGGCCGGGCGCCCGTCGAGGAGGCCGGCCGCGGCGAGCAGGAAGGCGCCCGTGCAGAACGACGCGATCCGCGCGCCCCGCTCGTGGGCGCGCGCGATCGCGTCGAGCACCACGGGCGACGACGGGGCGCCGGCGAGGTCCCATGACTCGAACGGCATGGCGATCACCGTGTCGGCCCCCTCGAGCCCTCCCAGGTCGTAGGGCAGCTCGACCGTGAACCCACCGAACGCCTCGGCCCGCCGCCCTTCCGCGCCGCAGAGGCGCAGCTCGTAGTAGGGCCCGTGCTGATCCCGCGGGTCATCGCCGAACATCTCGACCGCCACCGCGAGTTCGAGCGGGCCGAGGGCCACGGGCGGCAGCAGGGCCGCGACGACGTGGAGGTGCTGCGCACGGGTCATTGGCAGGATCTTAGCGTACCGTGTCATTCCTGCCACTCGTCGGGACGGCGCTGTTCCCGCATCGTGCAAGCCACGAAGCGTCCGCCGACCAGGAGGCCACCATGCTCCCCCACGTCGCCACCACCCTGGACCACATGGTCCGAGACCGCCGCCAGCGCCTGACCTCGCACGCCGTTGGCAGGTTGGGCGACCGCAATGGTCGCTCAGCGCTCCAACGCAGGGGGAAGACCGGGCGACGTCTCGGCGACCAGCTGCGCGGCTGGATCGACCGCTACGTCCCCTCGGGTGCCCGTCGGCCGCGACCGGCACTGGCGTCAGGTCGCGACCCCGTGATCCCGAAGGATCTCGTTGAGGCGTGACTTCTCGTGGCGCTCGCCCTCGGTGAGCCGCTTGATGACGAGGATGCACGGGAGCCCGAACTCCCCACCCGGGAAGGTGCGCGGACGCGTCCCGGCCACGGCGACGCACCAGTCGGGCACGACGCCTCGGCCGAGCTCCTCACCTGTCTCGGCGTCGATGACCGGGATCGACGACGTGAGCACGCAGCCGGCACCCAGGACCACTCCTTCGCCCACCCGTGCGCCATCGGCGACGATGCAGCGTGACCCGATCATCGTGTCGTCGCCGACCATGACCGGCGCGGCCTGCGGCGGCTCGAGGACCCCACCGATGCCGACACCACCCGAGAGGTGCACCCGCGCCCCGATCTGCGCGCAGGAGCCGACCGTGGCCCAGGTGTCGACCATCGTGTCCTCTCCGACCCGCGCACCGATGTTCACGTAGCTCGGCATCAGCACGACGCCGGGAGCGAGGTACGAGCCCCACCGAGCCGAGGCACCGGGCACCGCCCGGACACGGGCAGCCTCGTAGTCGCGCTTCAACGGGATCTTGTCGGCGTACTCGAACGGACCGACCTCGAGCGTCTCCATCTTCGACAGGCGGAACAGCAGCAGGATCGCCTGCTTGAGCCACTGGTGGACGACCACCTCACCGTCGACGATCTCGGCCACCCGGGCACCGCCCTGGTCGAGCAGGTCGATCGCCGCGTGGACGAGCGTGCGCGCCTCGGCCTCGGGCATGAACCCCGCGAGATCGTCACGGTGCTCCCAGAGGGCTCCGATGTCGTCGGCGAGCTCGTGGGGCAGGTCGGTCATTGCGGGGCTCCTCTGGGTGCGGTGCGTCGGCGACGGGCGGCGAAAGGCTCAGCGTGGCGTGTCGAGGCGTTCGAGGGCCAACCCGAGCCGGGCGTCGGGGATGCACAGCGCCAGCCGGACGTGACGGGCACCGGGGGCCCCGTAGAGGTCTCCCGGCGCCACGACGATGCCCCGCCGGGCGAGCAACGCCGCAACCGCCCAGCCGTCGTTCGTGTCGTCGACATGGTCCCGGAGCCACAGGTAGAACGCCGACGGACCGCCCTCGTGGTGCAGCCCCAGGGCCTCGAGCGCGGGAAGGAGCTGCGCTCGCCGGTCGGCGTAGCGGGCCCGCTGGAGGTCGACGTGGGCGTCGTCGCCCAGGGCTGCGGCCGCCGCGGCCTGGACCGGAGCGGCGACCATCATCCCGGCGTGCCGACGCACCTCGCCCAGGTAGCCGATGAGGTCGGGATCGCCCGCGAGGAAGCCGGCCCGCAACCCGGCCATGTTCGAGCGCTTCGACAGCGAGTGCACCGCGAGGACTCCTTCGTCGCCGAGCCCGAGCGCGGTGACCGGCGGAACCGGGGCCCCACCATCGTCGTAGGTGAACTCGGCGTAGCACTCGTCGCTCGCGACGACCGCGCCGTGACCGCGCGCCCACTCGACGGTCCGAGCCATGCGCTCCGGTGACGCCGACGCACCCGTCGGGTTCGCCGGGTCGTTCAGCCACACGATCAGCGCCCGATCGGCGTCGGCGGGGTCGACCGCATCGAGGTCGAGGTGCCAGTCGGCGTCGACGGGGATCGGGACCGCGCGGAGTCCCGCGAGCGTCGCGCCCATCGCGTAGGTGGGATACGACACCGCCGGGTACAGGACCGTGTCGCGATCCGGCGTCCGCAGCGAGAGGAGTCGTGGGAGCCCGGCAACCGCTTCCTTGGTGCCGACGCACGCGAGCACGGCATCGGCATCGACGTCGACGTCGAACCGCCGACGCATCCACGTCGCGGCTGACTCCCGGAAGCGCGGGGACCCGATCGCCTGCGGGTACCCCGTCGCGAGTGCGGCCGTCTCGGCGAGCGCCCGCACCGCGACCTCCGGCATGGGATCGACCGGCGTGCCGACCGACGTGTCGATGGCACCTCCGGGCACCGTCTCGGCCACGTGGTGGAGCTCGCCCAGCCGGGCCTGCGGGTACGGGGGCGGGACGAACCCACCCGCCATCCGGGGCGCCTCACCCGCGGGCGGGCTCACCCGGTGCCCTCGACCGCGTACTCCCGGAAGCGCTCGACGTCGGCCGAGCCCAGCCGCGCCCGCACACGGGTGCCGTCGCCATCGTGCACCTCGACGATCACCTCGCCGTCCCGATGGAGCGCGGCGAGCACGTCGCCCCGCTCGTAGGGGACGACCAGCTCCACCACGGCGCCCAGGGCTCGGAGCCGGGCGGCGATCGCCGCGATCAGCTCCTCGACTCCCGCACCCGTCCGCGCCGACACCTCCACGGCGTCGCCACCCAGCAGGCGGACGAGCTCGTGTCGGCGCTCGGCGTCGGCGACGTCGATCTTGTTCAGGACCATCAGCTCGGGCAGCTCCCCCGCGCCGATCTCGCCGAGCACCGTCCGCACGGCGTCGATCTGTGCTTCCGCGTCGGCAGCCGTCGTGTCGACGACGTGCACGAGCAGATCGGCCTCGGCGACCTCCTCGAGCGTCGAACGGAAGGCTTCGACGAGCTGATGAGGTAGCCGGCGCACGAAGCCGACCGTGTCGGAGCACAGGACGGTCTCCCCACCGGGAAGTCGGAGCCTTCGCGTGGTGGGGTCGAGCGTGGAGAAGAGCCGATCCTCCACGAGGACGTCGGCCTGGGTGATCCGGTTGAGCAGGGTCGACTTCCCTGCGTTCGTGTAGCCGACCAGCGCGAGCGTCGGCAGGCTGCGGCGACGGCGCGCCTTGCGCTGGGTCGCACGGTTCCTCGCCAGTCGCACCAGCTCGCCTTCGAGCGTCGTGATCCGGCGCTGGATGCGCCGCCGGTCCACCTCGAGCTGGGTCTCACCCGGGCCCCTGGTCCCGATGCCGCCGCCCTGCTGGCTCAGCTGGAGGCCACGACCGCGCAGGCGCGGCATGCGATAGCGGAGCTGCGCCAGCTCGACCTGCACCATGCCCTCCTGGCTCGACGCATGCTGGGCGAAGATGTCGAGGATCAGCGCGACGCGGTCGACGACGTCGCACGAGAACTTCGCCTCCAGGTTCCGCTGCTGGGCCGGTGTGAGCTCGTCGTCGAAGACCACGACGTCGACGTCGAGCGCCTCGGCGGTCGCCTGGAGCTCCTCGACCTTGCCCCGGCCGACGTACGTGGCCGGGTCCGGACGGTCGCGGCGCTGCAGCACGACGTCGACCGCGTCGGCGCCGGCGGTGTCGGCCAGCAGCACCAGCTCATCGAGCGAAGCAGATGCCTCCTCGACGGTCTTCGTGCCGAAGCCGGTTCCGACCAGCAGGGCCCGTTGACGGACGACCGCGAGGTCGACCTCGGTCGCGGTGAGCCGACGCCGGCCCCGCGCCGCGGACCGGCTCACGGTGTGGTCTCGATCGCGGCGTCGACGTCGACGTCGAACACATGGACGACGGGACCGCCGAGCGTCACGGTGTCGCCGAGCCCGACGACGAGCTCGCCGCCGGTGACCGCGACCACCACACGCTCGCCCACCATCCCCCGGCGATGCGCGACCGCGGCCGCGGCGCACGCGCCCGTGCCGCACGAGAGCGTCTCGCCGACCCCCCGCTCCCAGACGCGCATGCGGATCCGGTCGGCGCCCGCGGCCTCCACGAACTCGACGTTGGTGCCGTTCGGGAACCGGTCGTCGCGCTCGAGCCGCGGCCCGTGCTGGGTGACGCGGGCCGCATCGACGTCGTCGACGAGGAGCACGAGGTGTGGGTTGGCGATCCCGGCCGCGTCGCCGGAGTACTCGACACCGTGGAAGGTGGCCGTGAGGTCGAACGCAGACGAGGCGTCGAGCGGGATCTCGGCCGGCTCGAAGGTGACGGGCCCCATGTCGACGGTGGCGGTCCGCAGCATCCCGTCGGGGCCGAGGTCGAGGTCGACGACCCTGCGGCCGCCCCCGGTGTCGACGACGAGGCGCCCGTCGCGGGCCAGACCCTCGCGCACTGCGACCCACGCGAGGCACCGGATCCCGTTGCCGCTCATCTCGGCGATCCCGCCGTCGGCGTTGCGCAGCTCCATGGTGCAGTCGGCGCCGTCGGATCCGGTGCCGAGGGAGATGATCCCGTCGGCCCCGATCCCTCGATGGCGGTCGCAGAGCGCGCGGGCGTGATCGGCGGCCACAGTGGGGCCGTCGGCCACGACGGTGACCAGGAAGTCGTTTCCGGTCCCGTGCAGCTTGCTCACGCGCAAGGTCATCGCCTCCACAATGCCAGCACGGCGCCCACACGGCCGCAGGGATTCCCGCCTCCGCCGACCCAGGTGATGCGGGGGTCACGCCGGAACCACATTCGCTGACGACGGGCGAAGGACCGGGTGCGGCGGGCGATCGTCTCGAACGCATCGTCGACCGCCGCGGCGTCGGAGGCGGCGCCACCGTCGCCACGATCGATCACGTCGAGGATCTCCTTGTACCCGATGGCCTGGCGGGCCGTGCGGGACCACGCGGGCAGGCGGCGCAGGCGCTCCACCTCGGCCCAGAGGCCGCGCTCGCGCATGACCGCGACCCGCTCGGCAATGCGACCCACGAGCGCCTCCCGGGGCAGCCACAGCCCCACGAGGTGCACCGGGAACGCCGTCGGCCCGAAGGACTGCACTCCCGGACCGAACGACGAGAACGGCTCCCCCGTCAGCTCGATCACCTCCAGCGCGCGGACGACCCGACGCGCGTTGTGCGGATCGATGCGCGACGCCGCGAGTGGATCGAGCCGTTCCAGCTCGGTGTACGCGGCGGCGATCCCGCCCGGCTCCGCGGTGCGTCGCTCGAGCTCGGCACGGAGCTCGAGATCCTCGCCGGGGAAGCGCAGGTCGTCGACCACGGCCTGGAAGTACAGGCCGGTGCCGCCGACGAGCAGCGCCCGCTTGCCCCGTCCGGCGATGTCGGCGACCGCGGCGCGGGCCAGCTCCTGGTAGCGGGCGACATTGAGATCCTCGGCGGGGTCCGCGATGTCGAGCAGATGGTGCCGGACCGCCGCCTGCTCGGCTGCCGAGGGCTTCGCGGTACCGATGTCCATCTCCCGGTAGCCCTGCATCGAGTCGACCGAGACGATCTCGACGTCGCCCAGCTCCCGCGCGATGGCGAGCGCGGCCACGGACTTTCCGGATGCGGTGGGCCCGACGAGGGCGAGGTGCGTCGTCGTCACACCGACGCGACCGGGATGCGCACCGGACGCGACTCGGGGGTGAAGTCGATGCCGCGCAACGTGCCTTCCAACCAGTGCGGCGCGGCGCGTGTGACCTCGAGCCGGACGTACGACCCGGGCGGGATCGCCGCGGCGCCGGCGTCGAAGTGGACGAGCTTGCCCTGCCCCGTGCGCGCCGAGGTACGGGTTGGATCGGTCTTCGACGGCCCGTCCACGAGCGCGGCCTCGACCCTGCCGACGCGGGCCTCGTGACGAAGGAGGGCATGGCCCTCGACGACCTCGGTGAGGCGGTTCATGCGCTCGCGCACGACCTCGGCCGGCACCGCGAGGTCGGTCATCCGGGCAGCAGGTGTCCCGGGTCGGGGCGAGAACACGAACGTGTACGCCGCGTCGTACCCGGCTGTGTCGACCACCTCGAGTGTTCGCTCGAAGTCGTCGTCGGTCTCGCCCGGGAACCCGACGATGAGGTCGGTCGTGACCGCGAGGTCGGGGATCCCGGCGCGCGCGGCATCGAGTCGCTGGAGGTAGCGCTCGGCGGTGTAGCCGCGATGCATCCGGGCGAGCGTCCGGTCGCTCCCCGACTGGAGCGGCAGGTGGAGATGCTCGCACACCGCGTCGCACTCGGCCATCGCAGCGATGGTCTCGGGACGCAGGTCCTTGGGATGCGGCGACGTGAACCGGATGCGCTTGATCCCGTCGACCGCGTCGATGGCCCGGAGCAGGTCGGCGAAGCGCGGGCGGTACTGGCCGGCACCGAGGTCGCGGCCGTAGGAGTTGACGTTCTGCCCGAGGAGCGTGACCTCGCTCACGCCGGCGGCTGCGAGCTCCTCGACCTCCCTTACGACGTCCCCCATCCGCCGGCTGACTTCTGCGCCGCGCACGAGCGGGACGATGCAGAACGTGCACGAGTTGTCGCACCCGATCTGGATCGTCACCCAGGCCGAGTGGTCGAGGTCGCGCCGAGCCGGGAGCGCGCCGGCGATCGCGGCGGCGTCGGGACCGTGCTCCTCGGCGATCTCGACGACCGTCTCGCCCCTGGACCGCTGCTCATCGAGGAGGTCGACGGCCCGGTGGAGGTTGTGGGTCCCGAACACCACGTCGACGTGGCCGGCTCGCTCGACGATCCGCTCCCGGTCCTTCTGGGCCAGGCAGCCCGCCACGGCGATCTGGAGGCCCGGACGGGCCTCCTTGAGGGCTTTGAGGTTGCCCAGGTGGCCGTAGAACCGGTTGTCGGCGTTCTCCCGGATGCAGCAGGTGTTCAGGAGGATGACGTCGGCATCCTCGGCGTCGTCGGTCGGTTCGAGCCCGGCGGCGCTCATCATCCCGGCCAGGTGCTCGGAGTCGTGCTCGTTCATCTGGCATCCGTAGGTGCGGACGTGGAACCGGCGGGTCACGACCACCGAGTGTACGGGGCCCCGGTCGTCCCTCCTGCGGCCGACCTGGCAGGATCAGCCGTCGTGCACGTCGGAGCCCTCGAGCTGGTGGTGGCCCTCGGGGCCGTGTTGACGGGCTCGGTCGTGCAGGGCTCCATCGGGTTCGGGCTCAACCTGCTCGCGGCGCCCCTCGTGGCGATCGTCGTCCCCGAGGCCCTGCCGACGACGCTCGTGCTGGTGGCCTTCCCGCTCACCATCACCACGGTCGCCCGCGAGCACCACGCGATCGACCGGACGGCCGTGGGCCAGATGCTCGTGGGGGCGGTGCCGGGCACCGTCGTCGGGCTCTTCATCGTCACGCGAGTGAGCACGAGCGCGCTGGCCACCCTCGTCGGCTTCGTGGTCCTGCTGGGGGTGCTGCTCAGCGTCGTCTCGCCGCCGATCCCGGTGACCGCGGTGACGGGCGCGTTGGCCGGCTTCGCGTCCAACATCTTCGGGACCGCGGCCGCAGTGGGTGGGCCGCCGGTCGCACTCCTGTTCCAGCACCGCGACGGCCCGTCCGCTCGCTCCACGCTCGGGTCGTTCTTCGCGGTGAGCGCGAGCATGTCGCTGATCGGCTACGGCATCGCCGGAACGATCAACGGGGACCAGGTGCTGTTCGCACTCGCGCTGCTCCCGGCGATGATCGCCGGGCTCTGGGCCAGCAAGCACCTCCACGTGTTCGTGGACGGCGGCTGGCTGCGCCCGATGGTGCTGATCGTCTCGGGGATCGCAGGGTGCGTCGCGATCGCCCGCGGCCTGCTCTGATCGTCTGGGGCGATCTCGACGCGCAACGGGAGGCACCCGATCGCTCGAGCGCCTCCCGTACGTCGCATGCCCCGTTGCCGGGCGGTGGCTCCTAGGACTTGGAAGACGCCTTCGTCCCGTTCTTCGCCGTCGGCGTCGGCTCGTCTGCCGAGGCCGCCTTCGTGTCCTTGGCGGCCTTCGCCTCGGCCTCCGCGGCCTCGGCGATCGCGTCGGCGGCCGCCTCGGTGAGGTCGATCTCGCCGTCGGGCGGCGGGACGTCGTCGGACTCGCCGATGCCGGCCTGCACCCGGATCTTCTCCATGATCTCGAGCATCATGTCGAGGTTGTCCTTGAGGAACGCCTTGGCGTTCTCCCGTCCCTGACCGAGCTGCTCGCCCTCGTAGGTGAACCAGGCCCCCGACTTCTTGATGATGTCGAGCTCCACACCGACGTCGAGCATCGAGCCCTCGCGGCTGATGCCCTTGCCGTACATGATGTCGAACTCGGCCATCTTGAACGGCGGCGAGACCTTGTTCTTCACCACCTTGACGCGGGTCCGGTTGCCGATCATCTCGGCGCCGTCCTTGATCGTCTCCACGCGACGGATGTCGAGACGGACCGACGAGTAGAACTTCAGCGCCCGGCCGCCCGGCGTGGTCTCCGGTGAGCCGAACATCACACCGATCTTCTCGCGCAGCTGGTTGATGAAGACACACACCGTCCGGGACCGGTTGAGGTTCGCGGTGAGCTTGCGCAGCGCCTGACTCATGAGCCGGGCCTGCAGGCCCACATGGGTGTCGCCCATCTCGCCCTCGATCTCGGCCCGGGGCACGAGTGCGGCCACCGAGTCGATGACGACGACGTCGAGGGCACCCGAGCGGATCAGCAGATCGGCGATCTCGAGCGCCTGCTCCCCCGTGTCGGGCTGGGAGATGTAGAGGTCGTCGACGTTGACCCCGATGGCCGCGGCGTACACCGGGTCCATGGCGTGCTCGGCGTCGATGTAGGCACAGGTGCCGCCGTTGCGCTGGGCCTCGGCGACGACGTGCATCGCGAGAGTGGACTTCCCGGACGACTCGGGGCCGAAGATCTCGACGACGCGGCCGCGGGGCAGGCCCCCGATGCCGAGCGCGATGTCGAGGGCGAGCGCCCCGGTGGGGATCGCCGAGATCCCGACGTGGCCTCGCTCGCCGAGGCGCATGATCGCGCCCTTGCCGTAGTTCTTCTCGATCTGACCCAGTGCCATCTCGAGTGCCTGTTCACGCTCCACGGGGACCCTCCTGGGGGCTTCGTCTTCGGTTGGGGGAAGTGCTCGCTGGTGCTGCTCGCTGGTACTGGCCGGCAACCTACGGCGGGGGTGTGACAGTCACGCCGGGGGCTCCGGAGCGGCAGGATCACACACGTGGAACTCCACGTCTGTGAGACGCTAGACGAACACCCGTTCGGGGTCAAGCACCGTGGGCCACTAGGCTCTCGGGGATGACGGACCGAGGCACACACGACGACGAATCCGCTCCTGCCGGCTCGGGGAGCCAGCCGGCCGCACCGAACGGCCGGTCGCCGAGCGTCCGGTCGCCGAGCGTCCGGTCAGGGGAGGCGCTGGCCCGGAGCAAGGACGAGGTCACGCCCCGATTCAAGGAGCCGAAGGCCCCGAAGAAGCCGAGCCGGTGGGCCCCCGGGCGCAAGCTCGGCAGTCGCCCGTTCCAGTAGCCCCATCGGATCTCGGCACGGCACCGCCCTCAGGGACCGCCCGGGGCCGGGATCGGGATCCGGGCGACCGCCTCGTAGCGGGCGCCCTCCGGACGGGTCTCGCTCCGGAACAGGACCACCTCCTCGACCCGCCAGGTCGGGCCGAGGTCACGCTGGTCGAGCACGGCGACCGCGGCGCGCAGGTCGCCCGGGGTACGGAGCCGGGCCAGCGTGAGGTGTGGGTGGAGCCCGCGACTGTCGGGCTCGTGGCCGATCGGCGTGAGGCGCTCGCCCACCGCCCCGGCGAGACGCGTGAGCACGGCCGCGCCGCCCGGGATCCCGGCCCACAGGACTCTTCCCCGGCGCTCGTCGGGGAACGCGCCGGCGCCGCGGACGCGGACCTCGCCGCCCGTCACGGCGAGCCCTCCGAGCGCACCGGCGACCGCGTCGAGGTCGACGCGGTTCCCGAGGAACTGCAAGGTGACGTGCCGCTGCCCGCGCGTGGTCCAACGCGCGGCCGGCACGAGGCGCTCGACCGGCGCGAGGGCCTCTTCGATGCAGTCGAGCACCGCCGCGGGTGGCACGACCGCGACGAACGCGCGACCGGTCGAGCTCACGCCAGCGAATCGAGGCGCAGTCGGAGCAGGTTGACGAGCGAGATCGTCGAGAACTGGCGGATGCGCTCCCGGTCCCCGGGGAGACGGGTCGACATCGCGTGCGTGGGGTGCCCGGGAACCGCCACGCCGAACCACACCGTGCCGACCGGCTGGCCGTCCTGCTCGTCGGGACCGGCGACGCCGGTGCACGAGATCCCGACGTCGGCACCGAGTACCCGCTGGGCAGCCTCGGCCATCTGGATCGCGCACTCCTGCGAGACCACCTTCTCGGCATCGACGCCGAGCACGTCGCGCTTCACCTCGGTGGCATAGGACGCGATCGAGCCGCGGAACGTGCGGCTCGCACCGGGGACGTTGGCGAGGCGCGCGCCCACGAGCCCACCGGTGAGGGACTCCGCGACGCCGAGCGTCCAGCCCCGCGCCTCGCAGGCAGCCAGGACGTTCGACTCCATCGTCTCGTGGTCGACGGCGAAGATCAGGTCACCGAGGATCGACCGCAGCTCGGTCTCCTCGGCCTCGATCAGCGCCCGGGCCGCGGCCTCGTCGGCGCCCTTCGCGGTCAGCCGGACGCACAGGCCCTCGATCCCCCGCGCGAGGAACGCGATCGTCGGGTTGGACTGGCCGTCCACCCGGTGGGCGATCATCTCGGAGAGGCCGGACTCCGACGTGCCCCAGGTCTTCAGGGACCTGCTCACGATCACCGCCCGCTCCCCGGACCGCTCGAGCAGGTCGGGGAGCACGTGGTCGCGCACCATCTGCTGCATCTCGTACGGGACGCCCGGGACCGCGTAGACGACACGCTGGTGGCCGTCGACGGAGACCTCGCACCGCAATCCCGGTGCGGTGCCGATGGGGTTCGGGATCGCGTCGCCACCCGCGGGTACGTCGGCCTGGCGCAGGTTGTTCGCCGGCATGTCACGACCACGGAGCCCGAACATCGCCGCGATCTGCTCCACGAGGTCCTCACGGCGCTCGAGCTCGACGCCCATCAGCTCGGCGATCGCGTCGCGAGTGACGTCGTCCTGGGTCGGGCCGAGCCCCCCGCAGACGACGAGCGCGTCGGCCTCGCCGAGGAGGTCGCGCATCGCGGCCACCATCCGATCCTGGTTGTCGCCGACCTTGCGGTGGTCGTAGGTGTCGATCCCCGCGGACGCCAGCTGCTCGCCGATCCATGCGCTGTTGCTGTCGACGATCTGGCCGAGCAGCAGCTCGGTCCCGATCGCGAGGACGTCCGCTCTCATCCTGCTCCCGTCGGTTGGGGTCCCGTCACGCGACCCGGGTCTCCACCCAGCCGCGGCGCACGATGTCGAGTGCCGACACGATCGAGATCGCGACCGCCGACCACACCATCACGAGGTGGAACGTCGTCGCCGAGGCCGTCGGTGGGAACAGCACGAACCCCACCGCGAGGAACTGGAGGACGGCCTTCCACTTGCCGAGCTGGCGGGCGGGGAGCGAGATGCCCCGCCGACCGGCGAAGGACCGGTAGACCTAGATCCCGACCTCGCGTGCGATCACGAGGATCACGGGCACCCAGGAGAGGTCGTCGTTGATGGCCAGCACCACGAACCCGCCGAGCACGAGGAACTTGTCGGCGATCGGGTCGAGGAACGCCCCCGACCGGGTCGTGCCGTCGCGACGGGCGATCCACCCGTCGAGCCCGTCGGTGACCGACAGGAAGAACCACCCGCCCCACGTGAGCCAGGTCGAGCCTTCCTCGAGCATCAGGAGGAGCACCGGCACCGTGAGGACCAAGCGCGCGATCGTCACGACGTTCGCCCGGGTCAGGATCGCCGACTCCGTGTAGCGCTTGATGCGCTCGGCTGCCGGGATCCTCGTCGGCGAGGTCATCGGAGCACCTCGATCGGGGTGGCCGTGAGGTCCGTCCCCGCCGCGCCGACGACCTTCGCCCGCACGATCGAGCCGGGGCGGGCCTGGGCGCCCTCGAGGTGGACGACACCGTCGATCTCGGGCGCCTCGCGGTGGGTCCGCCCATGGGCGTCGCCGTGCTCGCCCACGCCGTCGACGAGCACCTCGACCTCGGTGCCGGCCGCGACGAGTGCGTCGCGTGCGGCCGCGGTGATGCGCGACTGGAGCTCGTCGCACTCGCGGATCCACTCGCCCGTCACCCGGTCGGGGACGACGCCGTCGAGACCGGACGCCGGCGTGCCGTCCTCGGGCGAGAACAGGAAGAAGCCGGCCCAGTCGAGCTCGACGTCGGCGAGGAACTCGAGGAGGGTGTCGTGCGCGGCCTCCGTCTCGCCGGGGAAGCCGACGATGAACGAGGACCGGAACGCCGCTTCCGGCGAACGCTCGCGGATGTCGGCGATGATCGACCGGAACCGGTCACCACTCCCCCAACGCTTCATCCGGGCGAGGAGCGCACGGTCGGCGTGCTGCAACGACAGGTCGAAGTACGGGACGACGGTCGGCACCTCGAGGATCGCGTCGAGGAGCGCACCCTTGACCTCGCTCGGGTAGAGGTAGAGCAGCCGGATGCGCGCGAGGCCGTCGCCCGCGAGCTCGCGGTCGAGGCGACGGAGCAGAGGAGCAAGCCCGCCCGGTCTCCCGACGTCCCGTCCGTACCAGGCGATGTCCTGCGCGACGAGCACGAGCTCGGCGGCACCGCCGTGCACCAGTGTGCGGGCCTCGGCGACGATGGCGTCGTCGCTTCGTGAGCGCTGGGCGCCCCGGAACGACGGGATCGCACAGAACGCGCACGCCCGATCGCAGCCCTCCGCGACCTTGAGGTACGCCCACGGAGCGCTCGCGGCGCCCCGCTCGATCTCGAGCAGGTCGCGGACCCCGATCGGCTTGCGACCGGCCAGCAGCTCGACGGGCGAGTACTGCGAGAGCGAGCCCTCACCCGCGAACCCGACGACGGCATCGACCTCCGGAAGCGCCTCGGAGAGCTCGGTCCCGTAGCGCTCGGCCATGCATCCGGTGACGACGAGCCGGGAGTCGGCCCGGCGCCGTCCCGAGAGGTCGAGCACCGTCTCCACCGACTCCTGCCGGGCGGCTTCGACGAACGCGCAGGTGTTCACGACGACGAGGTCGGCGTCGTCGCTGGAGGCCGCCGGGACCAGTCCGTCGCCGACGAGGGACGCGACGATCTTGTCGGAGTCGACCTCGTTCTTCGGACAGCCGAGCGTCTCGACCCAGAACGTGCCCATCGCGGCGGTCGCTCCGGACGCGCCAGGTGCGCCGAGGGTGGACCGATCGACCGCGGGCATCCCGCCGATGCTACTGGCGCCCCCGTTCTCGGCCCGCTGAGCGTTGCTGTGCAACGTCGAACGTGCCGAGAACCGCGGGGTCACTCGGCGCCGCGGCGCTCCATGCCCTCGAACTCCTCGACGGTCATCAGCACGTCGCGGGCCTTCGACCCGGTCGACGGACCGACGACCCCCTTGCGCTCGAGCAGGTCCATGAGCCGACCGGCCCTGGAGAACCCGACCCGCAGCTTGCGCTGGAGCATCGACGTCGAGCCGAGGCCACCGCGCACGACGAGCTCCATCGCCTCGACGAGGAGCGGGTCGTCGTCGCTGTCGTCGGAGCTGCGGCCACCTGACTGCGGGGTCTCCTCGGCGATCCCCTCGACATAGGTCACCTCGCCGGCCTGGCGCTTCCAGTGGGCTGCGACCTTTCGCACGCAGGACTCGTCGACCCAGGCGCCCTGGATCCGCTGGGCCCGGCTGGAGCTGGCGGTGAGCGCGAGCAGGTCCCCCTGTCCGATGAGCTTCTCGGCGCCGGCCTGGTCGAGGATCACACGCGAGTCGGCGAGGCTCGACACGCTGAAGGCGAGGCGGCTCGGCACGTTGGCCTTGATGACACCCGTGATGACGTCGACCGAGGGGCGCTGCGTCGCGATCACGAGGTGGATGCCGACGGCGCGGGCCATCTGCGCGATCCGGCACACGCTCGCTTCGACGTCGCGCGCGGCGACCATCATCAGGTCGTTCAGCTCGTCGACGACGATGACGATGTGCGGCAGCCGCTCGTAGCCCTTGCCCGTGACCGGGTCGGGCTCCTCGGGCGACGGCAGCTCACCCCGGTCGTACGCCGCGTTGTAGCCGGTGATGTCGCGCACGCCGACATCCGCGAGCGCCTCGTAGCGCATGTCCATCTCGCGCACGGCCCAGTCGAGCGCGTTCGCCGCCTTCTTCGGGTTCGTGACCACCGGCGTGAGCAGGTGCGGCAGGTCGTTGTACGCGCCGAGCTCGACTCGCTTGGGGTCGACGAGGATGAGACGTACCTGATCGGGCGTGTTGCGCATGAGCAGCGACGTCACGAGCGAGTTGATGCAGCTCGACTTTCCCGCACCGGTGGCGCCCGCGATCAGCACGTGCGGCAGCGTGGCCAGGTCGAGCATCACCGCGCGCCCGGCGATGTCGCGACCGAGCCCCACCTCGAGCGGCTGGGTGGCGGCCTTGGCCTCGGGCGAGGTGAGGATGTCGCCGAGCGTCACCAGCTGCCGGGTCTTGTTCGGCACCTCGACGCCGATCGCCGACCGACCGGGGATCGGGGCGAGGATACGCACGTCGGCCGACGCCATCGCGTACGCGATGTCGTGGCTCAGCCCGGTGACGCGGTTCACCTTCACGCCGGGTGCGAGCTCGAGCTCGTAGCGGGTGACGGTCGGGCCGACCGTCATGCCGATGAGCTTGGCGTCGACGCCGTGCTCGCGGAGCGCCTCGGCCAGCACCTTGCCGCCCTCCTCGACGAGGCGCCGGTCGGTGGGCTTGGCATCACCCTTCTTGAGGAGGTTCTTCGGCGGCAGCTTCCACCCGCCGCGGCGACCCGATCGGGCCCCGAGGTCGAGCGCGACCTGGCCGTCGTCCTCGACCACGGTGGGGACCGGCGCCGGCGCGTGCATGTCGACGTCCCGATCGGGCGCGGCGTCGGGCGCGGCGTCGGTCTCGACGTCGTAGAGCGTCACCTGCGGCAGGTCGGGCTCGTCGCCGGCAAAGGCGTCGCCGGCGGCGACCGGCTCCTCGGGGGGCAGCGACTCGTCGTAGACCGGTGGGATCGGCGCGGTGAGGTCGATCTCGTCGTCGGGCGTCGGCCGCGGTGCGCCGTCGCTGAGGTCGCCGAACCGGCGGGCGCGGCTACCGAGACGGGATCCGGCCGAGCGCGCCCCTCGGCCGAACATGGCGACGACGTCGCGCATCGGGACGCCGGGAGCGAGGAGCGCACCGAGCACGAACAGCCCCCCGAGGACGATCCCGGCGCCGACGGTGCCGGCGGCAGCCGCGAGCGGCCCACCGATCGCCGCACCGATGACCCCGCCTGCGTCGCGGAGGCGGTCGAGCGAGCCGTCGACGGCGGGGCGGTCGAACGCGAGGTGCAGGGTGCCGACGGCCGCGAGGCCGATCAGGCCGACACCGATCGCGACCCGGAGCGGCGCAGGCTCCGGCGGGCTGTCCTCGCCGGCTTCCTCCGCCTCGAGCGCCCGCCGCGCCGCGGGTCGCTGACGGAAGAGGAGGATCGCGAAGAACAGGCAGACGATCGGGACCGCGAACCGGGCCCGGCCGATCAGTGCGCCGAAGCCGTCGGCGAGCCCGGAGCCGACCGGTCCCGCCAGGTCGGAGACCAGCCCGAGCGTCGTGAGGGCGCCGAGGACGATCAGGCCGACGGCGGTGGCGTCCGCGGCGTGACCCGCGAGCTCCCTCCGGGCCGCGGCACGGACTCGCTCGGTCCGCGTGGGTGCGGACGTGGCGCGGCCGCCCTTGCCCGCCGGCCGAGCGCGTGACCCCGATCCCTTGCGCGCGCTGGCGCGACCGGACATGGAGCCCGAGCCCTTGGAGCCCGAGCCCTTGGAGCCCGAGCCCTTGGAGCCCTTGGAGCCCTTGGAGCCCTTGGAGCGGGCAGGAGCGCGACGCGCCGACGTGCGAGTAGCCATCGGGCAACGGTAACACTGGCCACACCTGCCACAGTCGGATACCTGCACGCCCACCGCACGGCGTCACACGTGCACCGCGCGGGCTTCTCGGCACGTTCAGCGTTGCCTGGCAACAACCAGCGTGCCGAGAAGCCCTGGGGGGCGGAGCGTGCCGACCTCAGAGCGCGGGGACGTATCCTCCGTCGACGGGATAGACCTGGCCGGTGATCCACTCCGCGGCGTCGCTGCACAGCAGGACGGCGAGCGGTGCCGGGTCGTCGACCCGGCCGAGGCGACCCACGGGATAGGGCCGGGCCTGCTTGGCCTCGAACCCGGGGTCCGCGTCGATGGCATCGGCCAGGGCTCCGTGCGCCATCGAGCCGAGCGCGATGCAGTTCACGGTGATGCCGTCGCGGCCCACCTCGGCAGCCAGGCCCCGCGAGAACCCCATCGCCGCGGCCTTCGCCGCGCCGTAGACGACCTGGAGTCGCTCACCCCTGCGGCCGGCATCGGAGACGATCGTCAGGATGCGGCCCCACCGCTGCTCGATCATCTCGGGCAGGTAGGAATGGGTGACGTGGAGCACCCCAGTGAGGTTCACCCGCATCACCGGCCCCCACTCGCTCGGCGAGGCCTCGGCGAACGTGGCGAGGCGGGCCCGGCCCTCGCTGAACGCCCGAACACCGCTCCCCGCGTTGTTCACGAGGATGTCGACCGGGCCGGTGGCGGCGACCATCTCCCGCACTGACGCGGGGTCGCAGACGTCGGCGACCACCGGGTACGCGGTCCCACCCTCCCCGGCGATCTCGCCGACGACGCTCTCGGCGCGCCCGGGGTCGAGGTCGTTGATCCAGACCTCCGCACCCGCGCGTGCCATGTGCATCGCGATCGCGCGGCCCACGCCGGCACCCGAGCCCGTCACGACGGCCGTCCGCCCGCCGATGAAGTTCGACCAGTCGCGGATCACTGGCGACGCCTCAGACTTCCATCACGACCGGGATGATCGCCGGCCGCCTCCGAGTGCGCTGGTTGATGAGACGCCCCACGGCGCGCCGGGTGTGGCGGCGTAGCGTCTCGAAGTCGGTCGCGCCCTCGGCCGCCGCTTCGGCCAGCGACGCCGTGACCGCGGCGCGTGCGTCGTCGAGGAGCTCCTCCGCCTCGTCGGCGTGGATCCAGCCGCGGGTCACGATCTCGGGCCCCGTGACCACCTCACCGGTGACGGCATCGACGGTCACGATCACCACGACGAAGCCCTCCTCGGCCAACGTCCTCCGGTCGCGCAGGACCTCGTGACCCACATCGCTGCTGTTCCCGTCGACGTACTGGTAGCCGGCGGGCACCGCTCGGCGCTCGACGTCGGCACCGTTCTCGTCGAGGGTCACGGCGTCGCCGTCCTCGCAGACGAAGATCCGGTCGTCCGGAACGCCCATCTGGAGCGCGAGGCGCATGTGATGGACCATGTGCCGGTACTCGCCGTGCACGGGCACGAACCACTCGGGCTGCACGATGTCGAGCATGTACTTCAGCTCTTCCTGCGATGCGTGGCCCGACACGTGCACGGACGCGTCCCCGCCGTGAAGCACCTCGGCGCCCGCGCGGTGCAGCGAGTCGATGACGCGCCCCACGCTCGACTCGTTGCCGGGAATCGCGTGCGCCGAGATCACGACGACGTCGTCGGCGCTGATCTTCACGTGCTTGTGCTCGTGCGCGGCCATGAGCGACAGCGCACTCATCGGCTCGCCCTGCGAACCCGTGCAGATGACGCACACCTCGCCGGGTTCGTAACGCGCCGCGTCCTCGATGTCGATCACGCGATCGACGGGCAGATCCAGCAACCCCATCTCGCGCGCGAGCGCGGTGTTGTGGACCATCGACCGCCCGAGGAACGCGACCCGACGGCCGGCGGCGACGGCCTCCTCGGCAACCTGCTGCACCCGATGCAGGTGCGAGGCGAACGACGCGACGATGAACCGCCGGTCCGGATGGTCACGCAGGATCCCGCGGATCGAGGGCCCCACGAGCGACTCCGACTCGGTGTGGCCCGGTCGCTCGGCGTTGGTCGAGTCCGAGAGCAGCAGCCGGACCCCGGCCCGCCCGAGCTCGCCGAGGCGGGCGAGGTCGGTCCGGCGTCCGTCGACCGGTGTGAGGTCGATCTTGAAGTCGCCGGTGTGCAGGATCGTGCCCACGGGAGTGGAGTACGCGACCGCGAAGGCGTGCGGCACGGAGTGGGTGACCGGGATGAACTCCGCGTCGATCGGCCCGATCCGGTGGGTCTCGCCGCCCTCGACGGGGACGAGCTCGGTCGAGCCCATGAGCCGGGCCTCCTCGAGCCGCTTCCGGGCGAACCCGAGCGACAGCGGCGAGCCGTAGATCGGCGCCGGGACGTCCCGCAGGAGGTAGGCGAGGCCACCGACGTGGTCCTCGTGGCCGTGGGTGAGCACGATCCCGTCGACCTGGTCGGCATGGTCCCGGAGATAGGTGAAGTCGGGCAGGACGAGGTCGACCCCGGGCATGTCGGCGTCGGGGAACATGAGCCCGCAGTCCACGACCACGATCCGGCCCTCGACCTCGAGGCAGAAGCAGTTCCGCCCGATCTCGCCCAGACCCCCGAGGAACACGATCCGGACGGGAGCAGTCATCGGCCCCGAGGTTACTGCCCGTGACATTGTGCCTGGATTGGCCAGTGGGGCTACCTTCGCAGGTGTGGAGTGGGTGGCCCAGGGCCCGGGAGGCCCGGACGACGCCGGGGGTTCCGTCGCGCCCGAACCGGCTCCCACGGTCGAGGTGCCGACACCCGATGCCGCGCCGCTCGCCGCGCTGGACGCGACCGACGCCGAGCGCTTCGAGCGCATCACCCGCATCGCCCAGCGGCTGTTCGCGACCGACATCGCCGTGGTCACCCTCTTCGACGGGGACCGCTCCTGGTTCGCGTCGCGCCACGGGCTCGACCTGACGCAGGCGCCACGCGCGCTCTCCTTCTGCGAGAAGACGTTCTCCGACGGCGACCTGTTCGTCGTCCACGACCTGTCGTCGGACCCCCGGTACGCCGACGACCCGCTCGTGAGCGCGCACCCGAAGTTCCGGTTCTTCGCCGCCTGTCCCCTGCTCGTCGGGAACGGTCGGCGCGTCGGCACGCTCTGCCTCGTCGACCACCACCCCCGCTACCTGGGCGCCGAGGACGAACGACTGCTCCGCGACCTGGCCGCGACCGCGGAAGAGGAGCTCGAAGGACGTCAGCGGGCCGGCCTCGACGAGCTCACCGGCCTGGCCAATCGCAACGGGCTCTTCGCCGTGGGTACCCACGTGCTCGCATCGGCGGTGCGCTTCGACCGCCCCACCGCGCTGGTCTACCTGGACCTCGACAACCTGAAGGTCGTGAACGACCGTCTCGGTCACGCGGCCGGCGACGAGCTCCTCAAGCGGCTCGCGCGGACGCTCACCCACACGTTGCGCACCACCGACGTCATCGCACGCGTCGGCGGCGACGAGTTCTGCGTGCTCGCGAGCGACACGCCGCACGCCTCGGTGCCCGAGCTGCTCGATCGCCTGCGGTTCGCCTTCAACTGGGAAGGTCGTGACCGCGAGGACCCACCCATCGAGGTGAGCATGGGCGCGGCGCTGTTCGACCCCGCGAACCCCGTCACCCTCGAAGCGCTGATCGCGACGGCCGACGCCGCGATGTACGCCGACAAGCGCGCCCGTCGGCTCCAGGACGCCTGACCTCCAACGTTCTTGCGTCAGAAGCAGGCGATATACGCCAATTAGTGACGCCAGAACATTGGCGACCGGGCGATCAGGCGTTGGCGACGGCGCGGTCCTTGGCGACCTCGTCGAACTCGCCGTACTCCTCGCCGGTGTCGGCCATGTGCTCGAACTGGATGACACCGAGATCGGTGAACTTCTCGCGCAGCCAGCCGTCGGCGGCGTCGAGCAGACCGAGCTTGCGGCAGTTGGGGACGATCTTCGAGAACAGCATCGCCTGGAAGATGGGTCGGTCCGGCGCGGCGAGCACACCCTTCACCGCCGACTTCACGTCGACGCCCATCCGCTCCCAGACCTCCTGCTGGAGGAACCGGTCGCGCATGCGCACGGCAGCCTCGTACGCGAACTCCTGGCGCTCGCGGATCTCCGACGCCGACAGCTGCTCGTAGTACTCCTGCAGTGACAGCACGCCGAACGCGACGTGGCGGGCCTCGTCGCTCATCACGTAGCGGAGCATCTGCTTGAGGAGGGGTTCGGTCGTCATCTGGTGCATGAACCCGAAGGACGCGAGCGCGAGGCCCTCCACCATGATCTGCATCCCGAGGTAGGTCATGTCCCATCGGGTGTCGCCGATGATGTCGTCGAGCAGCATCCGCAGGTGCGCGTTGATCGGGTAGTGACCGGAGAGCTTGGTGTCGAGGTACTTCGCGAACACCTCGACGTGGCGGGCCTCGTCCATCACCTGGGTGGAGGCGTAGTACTTGGCGTCGATCCACGGGACGGTCTCGACGATCTGCGCGGTGCAGATGAGCGCGCCCTGCTCGCCGTGCATGAACTGCGACAGCGTCCAGTTCTGTGACTCGACCCCGAACTCGAGCCACTCCTTCTCGCCCCAGTTGGCGAAGGGCGTGTCGGTCATGTCGGTGTTGTCGTAGAGGTAGGAGTTCGCGGCCTGGTTCTCCATGACGACCTTCTCCTGGTCGACATCGGTGTCCCAGGGGAGGTCGTTCGCGTTCCACTGCGAGGTCTTCGCCTTCTCGTACAGCTTCTCCAGCGACGCGCGCGTCCGCTCGTAGTCCCACGTGAAGACCGCGTCACCGCTCGACGGCACCGCGTGCATGACCGCGTCGATCTCGGAGTTCGAGATCGCCAGGATCGCTTCGACGTCGTCGACGTCGACGCGGCCGAGGAGCTCTTCGTTGGAGATGGCCATGACGGGTTACCCCCTGGACGGGCCGGATGAGAACCGAGCGGATGAGGACCGAGCGGATGAGGACGAGAGGACGAGGTCTGCGTGCATCGGCGCGAGCCCGGGCAGGATGAAGTCCCGCACGTAGGCCCGCAGCTTGGTGGCGGTGTCGAGCGATGCCCTTCCCGACGGCGACATCCACAGCGAGAGGCCGATGCGAGCGATCCACTCGCCGGCGCGCTCGGGGTCGTCGGGCACGAACCGGCCGAGTGCGGGTGCGAGCGCACCGCCGGCGATGGCGAGGAAGCGGTCTCCCCCGCCGAACGCAAGGTGCGGCAGCAACCGCTCCGGCTCGAAGGCGGCCACGAAGGTGAGTGCGGGGTGCTCGCCGAGCTCGCGGCCCGCACACTCGAGGATCGCGACCACGGCGTCCTCGAGCGTGGCGCTGTCCCGCGCGGCGTCCTCGATCAGGCCGACGATGCGGTGCGCCTCGGCCCGGATCGAGGCATCGACCAGGCCGGACTTGGACTCGAAGTACCGGTACAGCGTCGCCCGCGAGCAGCCGGCCTCACGGGCGATGTCGTCGATCGTGGTCTTGGTGAGCCCGTGCCGCGCGACACAGGCGAGCGTCGCGGCGATCGCCCGGGCCTCCACGCCGTCGGCGGGCGCCGACTCGGGGCCACCCTCGGGACGGGTCGCGAGCGCTGCAGTCATTGCCTGAGACAATAGGACGCTGGTCGTCTCATCATCAACGTGTCTCAGGTCACATTCGGGTGACCGCATCCGGGAACTCGCACCGGACGCGACGAGCGGCTGGCTCAGCCCTGCGGTCGGGACCAGTCGAGGATGACCGAGGCCGGATCGTCGGGGTCGACCCGGACGCCGATCGTGTTACCCGGCTGGATCAGCGGGATGTGGATCTGGGGCACCGACGCCGTGATCTGGACCGCATAGGGCGCCTGGCCCTCGACCGCGACCTGCATGTCGACGATCACCTGGGGGTTGAAGTTCACAAGGGTTCCGGTGTCCTGGATCGCCGTGATCGTGCCCGTGCCGAGCTTCCCCGAGGTGAGGAGCTTCTGCTGCAGGGCCATGTCGGCCTGCACCTCGCCGACCATCTCGGTGGCGTTGTGGATGTCCGCCGGCATCTGCTTGATCATCCCCAGCATCGAGGTGGGGCGACCGCTCGCCTTGCTGATCTCCTTGCCCTGGTCCGAGAGCTTCTTGATGTCCTTGAACATGCCCATGGTGGGCTCCTTCCGTTCGGTTGTGGCGACCACTGGGCGAATCATGACGCAGTTCGGCGGCGCTGCCCAATCCCGCCGCTGCCCACCCCCGCTGGCACCTCGCGCCTCCCGGTGAGGTCGGGCGAACCGGGCGACGGCTCAGTCGGAGGCGACGAGGAGGCCCCCGAGGAGCTCGCGGCGCACGAGCGCACGGACGGCGTCGGGGTCGGCCAGGTCCCACCGACCGGGGCTCCCGATCAGCGAGAGGAGCATCCGGCTCAGGTGGTCGGCGGCCAGGGTCACGTCCACCCCGGGTTCGAGCCGACCGGCGGATCGCTCGGCCTCGATCAGCGGCACGAGGTACGCGGTGATCCAGCGGACGACCCGGTGCTGCTCGATCGTCATCAGCGGCAGCAGCACCTCGGGTTCGGTGACCAGCACCTTCTGGAAGACCGCGTGGTCGAGCACCGACCGCCGCGCGAACACCAACGCGAGCTCCAGGCGCGACGCCAGGTCGGGGAGGTCGTCGACCGCATCCGCGAGCCGGGCGAAGAAGTGGTTCATCTCCCATCCCACGGTCTCGCGCAGGAGCTGGTCGCGGCCGCCGGGGAAGAGGCGGTAGATCGTCGCCCGGCTCACTCCGGACTCGCGTGCGACGTCCTCGATGGTCGTCTTCCCGAGCCCGAACCGCTGGACGCACTCGTACGCGCCGGCGAACACACGCTCGCGCTGCGCCGTCGCGGCCTCCGTCGTCACCCGCTCAGGGTAGGACGCCCAGTCCGGGACGCGAGCCCCGGACGCGCCGAGGGGGACGGCATTGCCGCCCCCCTCGGGATCGTGCGTGCAGTCCCGGCGTACCGGGCGGTCTCGGCTCAGCCGGCCGGAATCTTGTACTTCGACGCGGCCTTCGACGCCGCGGGCGGCTCGACGAGCGTGAGCCCGATCGGCGCGGCCGGGTCGACCTGGAAGGTCGCGGTGATGAGCGGTGGCTTCCGGTCGGCAGCCTTCTTGCCGTAGAAGTAGTCGCCGGTCCCGGTGATCTCGAGCGTCCCGACCTGGTTGGACGCCTTGAGGATCCCGGCCTTGGACAGGTCGCCGTTCTTCACGGCCTTCTCGAGGATCTGGTACAGGGCCTGGCCCTGGCCGTGCCCGAACACGAAGTACGGGTCCGGCTCCTGGTCCGGCGCGTACTGCTCCTGACGGGCGATGAACTCATCCATGCCGGGGACCGAGGAGTCACCCCACGCCGCGGCAGCCTCGTTCGCGACCCACAGGTTGTTGGTCAGGAAGTCGCTGAGCGCGGGGTTCCCTGCGAACAGCGGGAGCCAGAACGGGGCAAGTGCGATCATCCGCGGCGTGAAGTTCAACGACACGGACTTCGTCATGATCGCGGTGGCATCGACGGCGGTCGCGACGACGAGCACCGCGTCGCACTGGGCGTCGGCGAGCTCCTGGATCTGCGCGGTCAGGTCCGAACCGGACTGGAAGCGCGGGGTCGGGCCGGTCTTGAGCTTCAGCGACTTCTTCGCCGAGTTGAAGCCCTCGAGACCCGCCTCACCGAACTCGTCGTCCTGCGCCAGCGCGCAGACCTTCTTGCCCTTGCCCTCGGTCCGGGAGTACAGGTCGAGCGAGTTGATCGCCTCGATCTGATACGGGGCGGCGATCGGGAACAGGTTCGGGTTCTTGACCCAGGTCGCGTCCAACGTCGCGGGAGAACCACCGACCTCGTCGATCTTCATCTTGGGCAGCAGGGCCTGGGTGATCTGGGTCCCGAGGATCTGCTGGAACGCCACGACATCGCCCTTGATCTTGTCGTACGCCTGGATCGCCTGGGGCGGCTGGTACGCGCTGTCCTCCTGGACGAGCTCGACCTTGTACTTGCCGGCGACGCCACCGAGCTCGTCGTTGACGTAGTCCCACCACATCTGGTTGCCGGCAGTGAGCGGGTTCCCGATGATGCTCACCGTGCCGGTAAGCGGCGTGATCACGCCGAGCTTGATCGTCTTGCCGTCGAACCCTTCGGTCTCGGGTGGCTTCTTCGTGGCGACACTCGCGCCGACGGGGACGACCCCGACGACGGCGAGGGCGGCGATCACCGCGAGGGCGAGAACACCTCTGGCGCTCCGTGCCATGGGACTGCCTCCTTGTGGTGCGGGGGAATGGCCCGATCGATCTCCGGCCACATCATGCTCCGGTTCGCACCCGCGTGTCCGATCGCGCCGGGTCGGCCCGGGCTCAGCGGGACAGGGGCCAGCTGGCGAAGTAGTCGCGGATCCGCCGCCAGATGCCGCCCAGGCCGTTGGGCTCGGTGACGAGGAACACGATGATCAGGACGGCGTACAGCAACGCCTTCAGCGCCGGCTTCGAGATGCCCGACTCCGTGGCGGACTCGGAGACGAGCGGGAGCTGGCCCGCGAACTCGTCGATGAGCGCCGGCATCGCCCCGACGAGGAGCGCACCCAGGATGGGGCCATAGATGGTCCCGATCCCGCCGACGATGATGATCGCGAGGTACTGGATCGAGAGGTTCAGTCCGAGCGACTGGTCGTCCGGGACCAGGTACTGGATCCAGATGCCGTAGAAGACGCCGGCGGCGCTCGCGATCGCGCTCGACAGCACGAAGGCGCCGACCTTCGTCCGGAAGAGGCTCACGCCGACGACCTCGGCGGCGACGTCGCGGTCGCGGACCGCCTGCAACGCGCGACCGGCACGCGTGCGCACCACGTTCTTGCACAGGAGCGCGGTGAGCGCGACGAACGCCCACACGAGGAAGAAGAGACTCTGGTTGCGCCCGAGCGTCTCCCCGAAGACGTCGAGGTTCGCGAAGTCGAGGCCGAAGAGGTTCACCTCGAGCGGCATCGGCACACCGGAATTGCCCCCGGTGACCTCCTCCCAGCTCTTGAAGACGTACAGCGCGACGAACACGAGCCCGAGCGTCGCGATGATGAGGTAGTTCCCGCGCAATCGGAGCGCCGGAACGCCGACGACGAACCCGACGACTGCGCCGAGCGCGATCGCGACCGCGAGGTACGCCAGGAACGACCACTCGAGGCCGCCGAAGTCCTCCGGCCGTCCGAGATAGCTGGCAGTGAAGGCGCCGAGCCCGATGAACGCGGCCGTGCCGAGCGAGGGCTGTCCGGTGTAGCCCGTGAGCATGTTGAGGCCGAGCGCGCCGATGGCCGTGATGCCGGCGAGCGTGAAGACGCCGGCCCAGAAGTCGTCGAGCTGGAACGGCAGCCACAGGTAGAGCGCGAACAGCGCGACGAGGAACCCCCGCGCGCGCCACGACGGCACCATGCGGAGGTCCTGCGCGTACCGCCGCACCATCCCGCGGGTCGCGCCGGCCATCAGATGCGCCTCACGTCACGCGTCCCGAACAGCCCGTACGGGCGGACGAGGAGGACGATCAGCATCACGACCCACGGCATGACGGCGGCGAACCCGTCGGGGAGGAACGGCAGGATGTCGTTCTGGTACCCGGCCATCAGCACCTCGGAGATGCCGATGATCAGTCCCCCGACGACCGCGCCGAGCGGCGAGTCGAGCCCGCCGAGCACCACCGCGGGCAGCGCCTTGAGGGAGATGATCCCGATCCCGACGCCGAGTCCCGTCGCCGGGCCGGCACCAGACCCGAGCATCGTGCCCGCGAGCACCGCGACCACGCCGGCGATCGCCCACGAGAGCGCGACGATGCCCTGCACGTTGATCCCCTGCGCGAGCGCAGCCTCCTGGTCGATCGCCGTGGCACGCATCGCCACGCCGTACTTCGTGTACCGGAAGAAGGCGAAGAACGCTCCGAGGACCGCGCCGCCGATCACGACGGTCGCGATGTCGACCTGCAGGACGGTCACGCTCCCGATGGTCACCTTGCTCAGGCCCCAGGGGTTCTCGATGTTGGTGGCCGGGTTCTGCCAGATCGTCGTCACGACGGGTTGGACGAGGAGCAGCAACCCGACGGTCACGAGGATGACCGCGTAGACCGGGCGCCCGATCATGCGCCGCAGCACGACACGCTCCAGCACGATGCCGAGCAGCGCGCCGAGCGCCATCGCCACCAGGAGCGCGAGCCAGAAGCCCATGCCCCACGCGGTGGTCGCGTTGTAGACGAGGAAGGCGCCCAGCACGACCATGCCGGCCTGGGCAAAGTTGATGACGCCGGTCGCCCGGTAGATCACCACGAAGCCGAGCCCGACGAGTGCGTACACGGCGCCGAGCGCCGCGCCCGAGGCGAAGAGCTGGAGGAACTTCACGAGTACATCGATTCCACGAGATCCGCGAACCGACCCACCGTCGCGCTACGGCGGATCTCGAGTGTGGGAGTGAGATCGCCGCTGTCCTCCGTCAGCTCGTGTGGGAGCAGCGCGAAGCAACGCACCCGCTCCTCCGCCGCGAGATCCTCGCCGACCTCGTCGATCCAGGCCGCGATCAGCTCCACCACCTCGGGCCGCTCGACCAACGAGGAATGCGTCGTGAACGGAATGCCCTTCTCCGATGCCCAGTCCCCGACGGCGTCATCGTCGAGCGCCACGAGGGCGCCCAGGTGGGGACGGCCCTCCCCGACGACGATCGCCGCGCGCACGAACGGGCTCGCGGCGAGGCGGCGCTCGATCGGCTCGGGTGCCACCGTGTGGCCACCCGACGTGACGAGCACCTCCTTGCGCCGCCCGACGATCGTCAGATCACCGTGATCGCCGAGGACGCCGACGTCACCGGTGTGGCACCAGCCGTCCGCGTCGAGCGCCGCCGCGGTTGCGTCGGGGTCGTCGAGGTATCCGGCGAACACCGACGCGCCCCGGACGAGCACCTCGCCGTCCGCCGCGACCTCGATCTCGATTCCCCGCACTGCGCGTCCCACGGACCCTGCGCCAGTCCTGGCGTCGGCCACGAACGTCGAGACACCGCACGTCTCCGTGAGTCCGTAGACCTCGTGCACGTCGACGCCGAGACCCGACCACCACTCGAGCAGCGCGGCCGGCATCGGGGCCCCTCCGCCGAGCGCGACCCGCACCCGGTCGACGCCCACGCGCCTGCGCACGGGCCGCGTGACGAGGAACGTCCGCAGGGGTCGCGGACCGCGCCCGATCCCGAAGCGGAAGGCGGCCCGCTTCAGCCGCCCGGCACTGCGCAGTCCGGTCTCCACTTGCGCCTGGAGTCGCTGCCAGAGGCGGGGGGCTCCGAGGAAGACGGTCGGACCCACTTCGCGGATGTCGTTCTCGAGGGCATCGCCTCCTTCCCCGAAGTGCACGGTGCATCCGGCCCGCGTCGCCTGCGCGATCACGAGCACGCGCTCCGCGATCTCACACAGGGGCAGGCACGACACGATCCGGTCTCCGGCGCGCACGTCATAGGTGCCGGTGCCCACCTCGGCGGCGGCCGCGAGGTTGCCGTGCGTCAGCAACGCCCCCTTCGGGTCACCCGACGTCCCCGGCGTGAACGCGACCATCGCGACGTCGTCGGCGGCGAGGGAGCCCACCGCGGTCCGCCATTCGTCGAGCGGGCCCGACCGCAGCTCGACTGCCTCGGTGGTGCCGATCGCTTCGAGCTCCTCGAAGCTCGACGCCGGGTCCTCGAGCACGCGGATGCCCCGGGTGTCGATCACCACGACCCGCTCGAGCGCGGTGCCCTCGCGCAGCGCGAGCAGCTTGTCGAGCTGCTCCTCGTCCTCGACCACCGCGATCTGCGCCCGGCTGCGCTCGAGGAGGCGACCGACCTCGGCCGTCGGGGTGGAGGGGAACACGCCGACGGTCACCGCCCCGAGGCCCTGCACCGCGAGGTCGGTCATGACCCACTCCGGCCGGTTCTCACTGAGGAGGAGCACGTGATCCCCCCGACCGACGCCGGCGTGGGCCAAACCCCGCCCGACGGACTCCACGCGGGTCGCGTGCTCCGACCACGAGATCTCGCGCCACCGGCCCAGCTCCTTGACCCGCATGGCGATCGCCTTCGGGCGGAGCTCGGCCTGGAGCAACAACCAGGCCGGCAGCGTCGTAGGGCCCGACGCGATGCCGGGGGCCGGCGTCTCGGCGACCGGGGCGCTCACTCGTCGCCCTGCCCGATGTACGCCGCGATCACCCGGGGATCAGCCTGGATCTCGGCCGGGGGGCCGATCGCGACGGGCTCGCCGAAGTCCAGCACGAGCAGCCGATCGGCCAGCTCCATCACCATGTGCAGGTCGTGCTCCACGAGGATCATCGCGAGGTTCAGCTCATGGCGGATCTCGAGGATGAGTCGAGCCATGTCCTCGGTCTCGCCGAGGTTCATGCCCGCCACCGGTTCGTCGAGGAGCAGGATCCGCGGGTCCATCGCGAGGGCGCGGCCGAGCTCGATCTTCTTCTGGATTCCGTACGGGAGCGAGCCGACCGGCTCGTAGCGGAACGGCTGCAGCGCGAGCAGCTCCATGATCTCCTCGACGCGTCCCCGGTTGGCGATCTCCTCCCGTCGCGCGCGGCCGATCCATGCCATCCCGCTGAGAAGCCCCGAGCGCATGCGGACGTGGCGCCCCAGCATGAGGTTGTCGATCACGTTCAAGTTCACGAACAAGCCGAGGTTCTGGAACGTGCGCGCCATCCCGAGCTGGGCGATCGCCGGCGGACGGCGGCCCACGAGCTCGAGCCCCTGGAACCGGATGCTGCCCTCCTGAGGTCGGTACACCCCGTTGAGGCAGTTGAACATCGAGGTCTTCCCGGCCCCGTTCGGCCCGATCACCGCGAAGAGCTCGTTCTCCTCGACCGAGAAGCTCACACCCCGCAGCGCGGTCACGCCACCGAACTGGAGCGTGACGTCCTTGACCTCGAGCAGTGAGCCGTCGTAGCGGCGACGGTCGACGCGCGCGCCGGTCATTGTCATGTCACGCGCTCCACCGGCCGCGACGCCGGTAGCTCTTGAGGTCCTTGAACGACCGACGCCCGCGATCGCCGACCCCGAGGTAGGCCTCACGGATCTCGTCGTCGCCGAGCAGCTCCGAACCGAGGCCCTCGCGCACGACGTAGCCCCCTTCGAGGACTGCCGCCCGGTGCGCGATCGAGAGCGCCATCATCGCGTTCTGCTCGACGAGGAGGACGCTCTTGCCGCTCTCGGCGATCTGCACGATCGTGTCGCGGATCTGCTCCTGGATGAGCGGGGCGAGGCCGAGCGACGGCTCGTCCAGGAGCAGGAGCCGCGGCCCGGCCATGAGTGCGCGCCCGATGGCCAGCATCTGCTGCTCCCCTCCCGAGAGGTACCCGGCTACGGATCGACGCCGCTCGCCCAGCACAGGGAACATCTCGAAGACCTCGTCCTGGGTCTCGCGCGACCCGGTCCGGTCGCGCCGGGTGAACGCCCCGGAACGGAGGTTCTCGTCGACGGTGAGCTCCGCGAAGATCCGACGACCTTCCATCACCTGCGCCACCCCACGGCGGACGATCGCCGGCGCGGTCAAGCCGACGATGGAGGCGCCGTCGAGCAGCACGTCGCCACGGACGACGCGGCCGTTGTGCACGTGGATCAGTCCCGAGACGGCCCGAAGCACGCTCGACTTCCCGGCGCCGTTCGCGCCGAGCAGCGCCACGATCTCGCCGGTGCCGACGTCGAAGCTGACACCTCGCACCCGCACCGTGGCGCCGTAGCGAACTTCGAGGCTCTGGACAGCGAGCAGCGGCTGGTCGCTCACCGGGCGGACGCTAACCGCGCTGGCCGACGCGCGCACCTGAGGCCGGTCAGGGTCGGGAGCGGCGCCGATCAGGTCTCGAGCAGGTCGTCAAGGCCGATCGTCAGCCCGGTGCGTGAGGCGATGGCCCGCACGGCCAGGAGGACGCCCGGCATGAACGACGTCCGGTCGTAGGAGTCGTGGCGGATCGAGAGCGACTGCCCCGTCGTGCCGAGCAGGACCTCTTGGTGGGCGACCAACCCTCGGAGTCGAACCGAGTGGATCCGGATCCCTCCCGGACCGGAACCGCCGCGCGCGCCCTCGGCAACCGTCTTCTCGGTCGGATCGGGTGCCCATTCGTGTGACCGGTCGGCCATCCGTTGAGCAGTCAGCATCGCGGTGCCGGAAGGGGCGTCGATCTTCTCGTCGTGATGGAGCTCGATGACCTCTGCGGTCTCGAAGTACGGGGCGGCGATCTCGGCGAAGCGCATCATCAGCACCGCACCGATCGCGAAGTTCGGGGCGATCACCGCGTTCGTGTTCGCAGCCGCGAAACGGGTCCGCAGGTCCTCCAGGTCCTCGCCGGAGAAGCCCGTCGTCCCCACGACCGCGTGCACGCCGTGCTCGGCGCACCATCGCAGGTTCTCACGCGCGGCGTCGAGGACCGTGAAGTCGACTGCCACCTCGGCACCGGCATCGGTCAGCTCGTCGGCGCTGCGCGCGACCCGAAGGCCGGTGTCGGGCACGCCGAGCTGCTGGAGGTCGATCCCCGCGTGGTACGGGTCGACCGCCGCGACCAGGTCGAGGTCGGGGGCCGCGGCAACGGCAGCACAGACGGTCGCCCCCATGCGACCGCCGGCGCCGAACACCCCGACCTTGATCCGGTTCGTTCCCATCGGCCGCAGGGTACCGGGGTGCCGACGCGACCGCTCAGGACATCCGCGCCGAGAGCAGTGACTCGTCGACGGGCCCGACCACGGCGAGCGTCCGGTCGGTCGGTGCGAGGAGTCGCTCCACGACCCGGGTGACGTCGTCGGCTCCGACGGCTTCGACCTCGGCAACGAGGTCGTCGAGCGACGGGATCTCGCCCAGGGTGAGCTCGCTGCGACCGATCCGGTGCATGCGCGAGCTCGAGCTCTCGAGCGAGAGCGCGAGCGAACCGGTGAGATGACCCTTCGCCGCGACCAGCTCCCGTTCCGAGACACCGCCCTCCGAGACGATGCGGCCGAGCTCGGTGTCGATGACCTCGAGCAGCTCGTCGAGTCGTTCCGGCGCCGTGCCGGCAGCGACGGCGAGGGTGCCCGTCTCCTCGTAGGCGCTGCGATACGCGTAGACGGAGTACGCGAGCCCGCGCTTCTCGCGCACCTCCTGGAAGAGCCGTGAGGACATCCCGCCGCCGAGCGCTTGTGCCAGCACGCCGAGCGCATATCGATCAGGATCGTCGCGGCGCAGTGCCCGCACGCCGAGGACCGCGTGGGCCTGCTCGGTGTCACGCGTGATGACTGCAAGCGACGAGGGTCCCGGCTCACCGGGCCAGGTCTCGCGTGCCGGCCGGGCACCACCGGAGCGCACGAGACCAGCTTCGACGAGCGCGACGACCTCGTCGTGGTCGAGGTTCCCCGCCGCGGCCACGACGACGTTGCTCGGGTGGTAGTGCTCGGCGTGGAAGGCCCCGATCTCGTCGGGTCCCATCGCTTCGATGGTGTCCGGCGTGCCGATCACGTCCCGACCGATGGGATGGGAAGGGAACAGCGCTCCGGCGAACAGATCGTGCACGAGGTCCTCCGGCGCGTCGTCGCGCATGCGGATCTCCTCGAGGATCACCTGCCGCTCGGAGTCCACTTCGCTCGCCCGGAAAGCCGGCGACCACAGGATGTCGGAGAGGATCTCGACAGCCAGTCCGAGACGGTCGTGCGGCACCCGCACGTAGTACGCCGTGAGCTCGTGCGCCGTGAACGCGTTCATGTCGCCGCCGACCGACTCGACGGCCTCCGCGATCTCGGCCGCGCTCCTTCGATCGGTCCCCTTGAAGAGGAGGTGCTCGAGGAAGTGGCTCGCACCCGCGATCGAATCCGGCTCGTCGCGTGCGCCCGTTCCGACCCAGCACCCGACGGCGACCGAGCGCAGTGCCGGAAGGGATTCCGTCACGACGCGCACGCCCGACTCGAGTCGTGTACGCGTGATGCCTGCGGCGGCGCTCATCGAGGGGTCAGACCACGTGATCGCAGAGGATCAGTCCCTCGGAGACGAGGGGCCTCACCGGCGGCGACGTCCGCCCCCGCCACCACCGCGACCGCCTCGACCTCCGCCGCCACTGCGGGGAGCCTCCGCCGGACCGAGGTCGCCGAACTCCTCACGGGCCGTCGCCTCCCAGGTGTCCTCGAACGACACGGTCTCGCCGGAGTCGTCCGACACCGCCGGGGCACGGTCGCCACCTCGATCACGGTCGCCGCCTCGATCACGGTCGCCGCCTCGATCACGGTCGCGACCACGACCACCGCCGTCACGGTCACGGTCGCCGCCACGATCACGGTCACCGCCGCGATCCGACGACCCCTCGGCCGGCGGCTCGGAGCTGGCCAGGCTCAGGGACAGCTTCCCGGAGTTGTCGATGTCGTCGACGCGCACCTCGACCTCGTCACCGAGGTTGAGCACGTCCTCGACGCGGTCGATGCGCTTGCCGCCACCGATCTTCGAGATGTGCAGCAGACCGTCGCGGCCGGGCAGGACGTTGACGAACGCACCGAACTTCGTGATGTTCACGACCCGTCCGGTGTAGCTCGCGCCGAGCTCGGCCGTCGGCGGGTCGAGGATCAGCTCGATACGACGACGGGCTTCGTCCACCGCGCTGTTGTCCTTCGAGCCGATCGACACCGTCCCGACGACGCCGTCGTCGCTGACGGACACGTCGGCGCCGGTCTCCTGGGTGATCGTGTTGATCACCTTGCCCTTCGGGCCGATCACCTCGCCGATCTTGTCGATCGGGATCTGGATGCTGATGATCTTCGGCGCGCTCGCCTGCACGTCGTCACGCGGCTCGGCAATCGCCTCCTGCATCACGTCGAGGATCTGCAGCCGGGCGTCACGCGCCTGCTGCAACGCCTTGGCGAGCACGTCGGCCGGGATGCCGTCGATCTTGGTGTCGAGCTGGAGTGCCGTCACCGCGTCGCGCGTTCCGGCGACCTTGAAGTCCATGTCGCCGAACGCGTCTTCCTGGCCGAGGATGTCGGTCAGGGTGACGTACTCGCCGTCGTGGAGCACGAGGCCCATCGCGATGCCGGCCACCGGCGCCTTGATCGGCGTCCCGGAGTCCATCAGCGAGAGCGACGATCCGCAGACCGACGCCATCGAGGTCGAACCGTTCGAGGCGAGCACATCGGAGACGACCCGGATCGTGTACGGCCATTCCTCGGCACTCGGGAGCACCGGCGTGAGCGCTCGCTCGGCCAGCGCACCGTGGCCGATCTCCCGACGCTTCGGCGAGCCGACGCGACCGGTCTCCCCGGTGGAGAAGGGCGGGAAGTTGTAGTGGTGCATGTAGCGCTTGCGGTCGTCGACGCCGATGGAGTCGACCATCTGCTCCATGCGGGGCATGCCGAGCGTGACGACACTCAGGACCTGCGTCTCACCGCGCTCGAAGAGGCCGGTGCCGTGGGCGGTCGGGAGGAGGTCCACCTCCGCGGCGAGCGGCCGGAGGTCGCTGGTGCCGCGGCCGTCGATGCGCACACCGTCCTTGACGATGCGGTCGCGCACGATCTTCTTCTGGAGCGAGCGGTAGGCCGCCTTGAGCTCACGCTCACGCCCGGCGAAGGGACCCGGCGCGTCGGCGGAACCGACGAGCGTCGCGATCGTGGCGTCGCGGACCTCGTCGAGGCGCGTGTTGCGGGCGTTCTTCTCCGCGATCGCCAGTGCCTCGGCGGCGGGGTCGAGCGCCTCGGCGACGACCGCGTCGTAGGCATCGGTCTGGTAGTCGACGCGGGGCTCGTAGTCGATCATCTCGATCGGGCCGTTCGCCGCCTGGACCTTCTTCACGAGCTCGAGCTGCAGGTCGATCGACGCGACGATCCACTGCTTCGAGAACTCGAGTCCCTCGACGATCGTGTCCTCGGTGACCTTGGGGGCGCCGCCCTCGTAGCGGTCCCACGAACCCTCGGTGCCACCGGCCTCGACCATCATCACCGCGACGTCGCCGTCGTGGAGCTTGCGGCCGGCGACCACCATCTCGAAGGTGGACCCGTCGCCCTGCTCGTAGGTGGGGTGCGCGATCCACTCGCCGTCGACGTGGGCGATTCGCACGGCGCCGATCGGCCCGCTGAACGGGATGCCCGAGACCATCAGCGCGGCGGACGCGCCGTTGATCGATGCGATGTCGTGCGGGTTCTCGAGGTCGGCGCCGAGAATCGTGGCGATGACCTGAACCTCGTTGCGGAAGTCGCTCGGGAACGACGGGCGCAACGGTCGGTCGGTGAGGCGACAGGTCAGGATCGCGGCCTCGCCCGGACGACCTTCACGGCGGAAGAACGAGCCGGGGATCTTCCCGGCCGCGTACATCCGCTCTTCGACATCGACGGTGAGGGGGAAGAAGTCGATCCCCTCACGCGGCGTCGAGGTGGCGACGGTCGACAGCAGCGTCGTGCCGCCGATCTGGACCAGGACCGCGCCGGCGGCGAGCTTCGCGAGCCGACCGGTCTCGAAGGACAGGGTGAGGCCGGCGTCGTTGACGGGGCCGGACACACGGATGGCGTTGGACGCCTGGGGTGACATGGGAACTGGTACTCCTCGAATCGGAGAGCCGGCGGTTCCCAGTGGTCAGGGTCCGGACCTGTTGCTCGGCAACCGGGGCCCGGGCGCTGGCAACTGACAACCGACGCGCTCGTCGTTGCACCGGACATCGTGCCCGGGCGCTGTTTCGTCGGGCACGCGCCTCCCTGGCGCGGCCCCTGGTAGGTCCTACCGACGGAGTCCGAGCTTGGCGATGAGTGCCCGATACCGTTCGACGTCGTTGCGCCGGAGGTAGTCGAGCAGGCGCCGACGCTGGCCGACGAGCATGAGCAGCCCCCGTCGCGAGTGATGGTCCTTCTTGTGGACCTTCAGGTGCTCGGTCAGGTGGTTGACCCGCCCGGTGAGCAACGCGATCTGGACCTCCGGCGAACCGGTGTCGGTCTCGTGACGGCGATGCTCATCGATGACGGCAGCAGTGTCGGGCATACGTTCGCTCTGGCTCCGAGGTGGGACGGCCCGACCGGACGGCCGGACCGGTCAAGGCTATCAGGGGCGCGGGATCGACCCGGCCTCGGGTCCGCCGGCTTCACCACTCCGGGTGCCGTCGAAGCGCCGTCACCCGTCCGCCACCAGGCCGCAGCGCTCGGACAGATCGCTCCCCCGCCGATCGAGCCGCCGCTGCTCCTGTGGCGTGATCTCGGGCGTGAACAGCAGCTCTCGGACCACCGGGTCGGTGATCTGGAGGTCGACGATGCAACGCACGTCCGTCGGTGTGAGCGTGGCGCTGGCATCCTCGATCCCCTCGTAGACGAGGAACCGTGCCGAGAGCACGTCCGCTGCCTCGAGCAGCGCCTCCTCGGTGGGCAGCGGTGCGTCAGCCACACCGCACGCGTCGAGATGGACCGCCGAGCCACGCCGAGCCACGGACACCGCGTCCTGGGGATCGGGGCCGGCCCACTCGCCGAGCGCAGCCGCGAGCTCGCGGGCCTCGACACCGCTGTCGGTCCGGATCGCCGCGCGGATGCAGGGGACGTCACCCCGCGCGAATCCCACGTACGTGTCGCCCTTCCAACCCGTGGCAGCGGCGAGGGCCGCTCGCGGATCCACGCGCGCCGCGAGCACGAAGTAGAGGAGCACGACTCCGATCTCGTCGGCGCCGCCTCGCCGTACCTCGCCTGGCCCCAGCTTCGGCTTCGCCGGCGGATCGGGGTCTTCGTTCCCGACGAACGAGACCGGGTCGACGATGTGCTCGTCGGACGGGGGCGGATCCCGGAACGCCTGGTCCACCGCGCGGGTGCCTCCGGTGGACTGGAGGTACTCGACGAACGAGTAGCCGAGGGAGTACGGGGTCGCCAGCAGCAGGTCGATCGCGGGCGCCGGCGTGAGTGCCGGGCCGTCGACCGGCTCAGCCGTGAGGTCGAACTGCGCGTAGTACTCGTCCTGGTCGCGGACCGGGAGCGTCGCGACGTAGGCCTCCTCCACCCAAGTTGCATCACCCTCGATGAGTGCGGTGCGCGCGTAGTCGGCCCCCGACGACTTCGCGCTTCGGCGAAGCGCGCGGAAGTCGAACGCCTGGTCCTGCAGCGCGTGGGTGAGCTCGTGCACGACCGTGGCACGCACCACGACGTCGTCGAGCTCCCGACCCCGTACGGTCATCGCTTCCGGCTCGTCGTCGTAGAACCCGTAGACGCCCGTGGCATCGAGCTCGTCCACTGCCTCGGCGAGGTCGAAGCGGGGGCCGACGAGCCCGAGCGCGTGGAGATCGTCCGCGTACAGCCGGTCCAGCTTCTGATCCTGGGCGGTCTCCTCGACGGCGAGCGCGGCGACGAACTCGGGATCGTCCAGGAACTCGACCTCGATCGGATGGTCGAACGACAGGTTGCGCTCGCGCTCCACGAAGCGCACGAGGCCCCGAAGGCCCGGATCCCATCTCGCCGGAGCGTCCGCCTCGGCCGGAGCGGCGCTCGAGCGCTCGGCTCCGGCCGGCACGGCACCGACCGCGCCGACGACGACGGCATGCAGCACGGCGCACGCGACCACGCTTGTCGCTCGTCGCGTCGACCCCACTCAGGGGCGGCCCGTCACCAGCAGTGCGCGGGCCCGCTCCACGTCGCGGCGCATCTCCTCCACGAGGTCATCGACCGAGTCGAAGCGCTGCTCGGCGCGGATCCGCTCCACGAAGCGGACCTTCACGGCCTGGCCGTAGAGGTCGCCGTCGTAGTCACCGCCGTCGGCACCGAAGACGAACGCCTCCAGCAACGACACCTCCGCGGACTCGTAGAACGTCGGGCGACGCCCGAGCGAGATCGCACAGGGGCGGACCTCGTCGTCCTCGGCGACGAACCACCCGGCGTAGATGCCGTCGGCCGGCAGGCACACGCGGCTCGGTACGGCGAGGTTGGCCGTCGGGAAGCCGAGCTCCCGGCCCCGCTTGTCCCCTTGCTCGACGATCCCCCGCACTTCGTACGGGCGCGGCGGCCTGCCGAGCAGCTGGGCGGCGCCGGCGACATCGCCGGTCCCGAGCAGATCGCGGATGTGGGTGGAGGAGTACGGCAGATTCGTCGCATCGCCCTCGATGGGCACGAGGCCGAGCCCCAGCACCTCGAAGCCGAGCTCGGCGCCCATCTGCTCGAGGAGCTTGACGTTCCCGTGACGACGGTGGCCGAAGTGGAAGTCCGCACCGACGACGACGAGGCGGGCACCCAACCCCTCCACGAGCACCTCCTGCACGAACTCCTCTGCGTGCTCGCGACCGCGCGCCTCGTCGAAGGTGAGCACGCACGTCGTGTCGACGAACCCGGTCGCGGCGAGAAGCTCGAGCTTCTGGGTCAGCGTCGTGAGCTGCTTGGGGGCGGACTCCGGCCGCACGATCTCGGCGGGATGGCGATCGAACGTCAGGCAGACCGAGTCGTGCCCGCGAGCGGTTGCAAGGTCGCTGACGAGGCGAAGGACCGCTTCGTGACCCAGGTGCACGCCGTCGTACGCCCCGATGGTGACCACCGCGCCGCGCGCGGCCGGCTCGTACCCGACGAGGTCGGTGACCACCCGCATCGCGCTCATCCCGCGTCCCCCGTTGCGACGACGACCGACGGCTTGACGCCGGAGCCTCGGCGCTCGTAGACCGCGACCAGCTCCCCTGCCGGCGACGCGAGCGCGTAGGGCCCTTCGCCGGTGGTGGGCAACGCCGATCCTGCGAACGTCGCGCCGTGGCTCACTGCGCGGGCGCACTCGACGTCGACGTCGACGCGTTCGAGGTCGCGCATCGCGTCGATCGGCGCGACGACGACCGCATCGGGGTCGGCCGCGATGGCATCCAGGTCGTGCGCCTCATCGAGGCCGAACGAGCCCACCGACAGCCGACGCAAGGTCTCGAGGTGCGCGCTCCCTCCGAGGGCGACGCCGAGATCCGCGGCGAGCGTCCGGATGTAGGTCCCGGAGGAGCATTCGACGAGCACCTCGGCCGCCGGGTACGGACCCTCTTCGAACGCGACGACATCGAGGCGGGCGATGTGGACGGCGCGCGGTGGCCGTTCGACCTCTTCGCCACGGCGGGCCATCTCGTGGAGTCGCCGGCCGTCGATCTTGATCGCCGACACCATCGGAGGGACCTGTTCGATGTCGCCGAGGAACTGTTGTGATGCCGCCGCAACGTCGTCACGTCGCACGTCCATGGGCGCACGCTCGAGCACGTCGCCTGCTGCGTCGAGCGTGCTCGTGGCGACGCCGAACCGCACCAGGCCTCGGTAGACCTTCGTGGTCTCCTGGAGGTAGCGGAGCAGTCGCGTGACCCGCCCGAGGCCGACGAGCAGCACGCCGGTCGCGTCGGGATCGAGCGTCCCGGCATGGCCGACCTTGCGCTGGCCGTAGACCTTGCGGATCCTCGCCACGACATCGTGCGACGTCCACCCCGCCGGCTTGTCGACGACCACGAGTCCGTCGACCACGACCGGCCTGCGCCGCCGCTAGATCGCCGCGCGGATGCGCGCGATCACGGTGTCGAGATCGAGGTCGGAGGAGAACCCGGCCGCGAACCGGTGGCCGCCACCGCCGTGGGCCTCTGCGACCCGCCGAACGTCGATGTCCCCGAGCGAGCGCAAGCTCACCCGGATCGTTCCGTCGGCCTCCTCCTTGAGCACGCAGGTGACTTCGGCTTCCGTCGCCCGGCGCAAGACGTCGATCAACCCTTCGACCTCGTCGATGCGTACGCCGTGGCGGGTGAGGAGATCCTGGGTGATCGCCGTGTACACGAACCGCTGCTCCCGGACGAGCACCGCGGACTGCAGCGCTTCTCCCAGCATCTGGAGGTACGCGAAGGAATGCTCCTCGAACAGGGACCTCGAGAGGCTCCCGATCGGGAGATCGAACTCGCTCAACCGCCGGGCGGTGTCGAACACCGCGGGAGTCGTGGTGTCGTACTGGAAGCGGCCCGTATCGCAGACGAGCGCCGCGTAGAGGCAGACCGCGGCGTCCCGATCGAGCGCGAGCCCGAGCGCGTCGATGAGCTCGAGCGCGACGGTGCCGCTCGCGGCAGCGTCGGGCTGGACGACGTTGATCGACCCGTACCGGTCGTTGGAGATGTGATGATCGATGACGATCAGCTCGGTCGCCGCCTTCGCTCGAGCGTCGAGCGCGCCCAGACGGTCCAGTGACCCGCAGTCGAACGTGACCATGACCTCGGGCTCGTCGGGGAACTCCTCGGGCGGGGTGAGCAGCTCGAGGCCGGGGAGCTCGCGATAGTGCCGCGCGACCTCGAACGGTGGCGGGAACGACGCCACGACATCGCGACCCGCACCGCGGAGAGCGTGGAACATCCCCAGCATCGAGCCGAGGGCATCGCCATCGGGGTTCACGTGGCAGGCCAACGCGATCTGCGACGCGGCGGCGATCACCTCGACCGCGCGGTCGAAGTCGGGGTCGACCGTTGGTGAGGGGGCGGGGTTTGGGCGATCGTTCATGACTCCGCCTTGCGATGCATCTCGCGCAGGATCTCCTCGACCCGCTGGCCCGCCTCGATGGCCGGGTCCTCGCGGAAGTGCAGCGCGGGAACGTACTTCAGCTGGGTCTCGCGCGCGAGGCTGCGCTTGAGGCGCGGCGAGGACTTCTCGAGTGCTGCGGCGATCCCCGGATCGTGGTTTCCCAGTGCCGCGAAGTAGACGATCGCGTGCCGCAGGTCGGGGCTGACCTCCACCCCGGTGACGGTGACCATCTCGAGCCGGGGGTCGCCCAGACGCTCCAGCTCGTCGCCGAGCACCTCCCGCACGACCTCGTTGACCCGCAGCGTGCGCGCGAACCGTCGCGGTGCCCTCCGGACCACGTCAGGCCTCGCCCAGCGAGAGCCCGGACTCCGCCCACCCAGAGCTGGGCGAATCGGAACTCGGCCACTCGGGGTTGGGCGGGTCGGTGTCGAGCCAGATCGTCTCGGTGTCGAGCAGCTCGATGTCGGGAGCGTTGGCCACGAGCCGGTCGACGGTCGCGAGCATCTCGCGCAGCCGGCCGTCGGTGGGTGCCACCAGGGCCACCGCGATCGCCGCCCGCTGCCACGTGTCCTGGTGGTCCACCTCGGCGACGGACACCTTCATGCGGTGCCGGAGCCCGTCGATGATCGGACGGATCGCGGCCCGCTTGGCCTTCAATGACCCACTCTCGGGTACGAAGAGCTCGAAGCGGACGGCGGCGGCGTGCATGACCCCATTGTGGCGCGGGGTGCCCGATCGACGGGCAGCGACCCGTGCCGGACGCGCCGCGGCTGGCGAAAGGTGGAGAACGCCCTAGGTGCGGGCGATCTCCTTCATGTCGTAGGTCTCGATGATGTCGCCCGGCTTCAGGTCCTGGAAGTCCGAGAGCCCGATTCCGCACTCGAAGCCGGCCTGCACGTCGCGGACGTCGTCCTTGAAGCGCTTCAGGGAGTTGATGGCACCGTTCCAGATCACGACACCGTCGCGCAGGAAGCGAACCTTCGAGTTGCGCGTGATCTGGCCGCTCCGCACGAAGCACCCGGCGACCTTCCCGATCCGCGGCACCCCGAACACCTCTCGCACCTCGGCTTCACCGGTGACGACCTCCTCGAACTCGGGCTCGAGCAGCCCGAGCAACGCCGAGTTGACGTCCTCGAGGATCTTGTAGATCACCTCGTACAGCCGAAGCTCGACCTGCTCGGCCTCGGCGCGCTCTCGGGCCTTCTTGTCGGGTCGGACGTTGAACCCGATCACCGTCGCGTTCGAGACGGCTGCGAGGTCGACGTCGGACTCGTTGATCCCACCGACCGCACGGTGGACGAAGGAGAGCCGGACCTCTTCGTGATCCTGGTCGAGCTTGCGCAGCGCGTCGGTGAGCGCCTCGAGGGACCCGTGCACATCGGCCTTGAGCACGACGTTGAGGGTCGCGACCTCGCCGCGCTGGACCATCGCGAAGATGTCCTCGAGGCGTGTTCCCCCGGCGAGCGACATCGGGCGAGAGAGCTCCGCGGACCGGCGACGATGGGCTCGGGCCTCGGCCACCAAGCGGGCGACCTTGTCGTCGGGTGCGACCCGCAGCTCGTCGCCCGCGAGCGGGACGTCGTCGAGCCCCAACACCTCGACCGGCGTGGACGGGCCGGCTTCCTTCACCGACTCACCGCGGTCGTTGAACATCGCGCGGACACGACCCCAACCGCCACCGGCGACGACCGACTCCCCGACCCGGAGCGTGCCCCGCTCGACGAGCGCAGTGACGACCGGACCGCGACCGGCATCGAGGTTCGACTCGAGCACGAACGCCCGAGCCGGCGCGTTGGGGTTGCTGGCGAGCTCTTCGATCTCGGCGACGAGGAGGATCGCCTCCAGCAGCTCGTCGATGCCGCGACCTTCGGGTGCTGCGACCTCGACGACGATCGTGTCGCCACCCCAGGCCTCGGGGACGAGCTCCTGCTCCACCAGGCCCTGGCGGGCTCGGTCGGGGTCGGCGTCCTCACGGTCGCACTTGGTGATCGCGACGATGATCGGCACTTCGGCCGCCCGCGCGTGGTTGAGTGCCTCGATGGTCTGGGGCATGACACCGTCGTCGGCCGCGACCACGAGGATCGCGATGTCGGTCGCCTGCGCACCACGGGCCCGCATCGCCGTGAACGCCTCGTGGCCGGGAGTGTCGATGAACGTGATCGGCTTGTCGCCGCGCTTCACCTGGTACGCGCCGATGTGCTGGGTGATCCCGCCCGCTTCGCCGGAGACGACGTTGGCCTGACGGATCCGGTCGAGGAGTGTGGTCTTGCCGTGGTCGACGTGACCGAGCACGGTCACGATCGGTGCACGCGGCTCGAGGAGGCTCTCGTCCTCCTCCTCTTCCTCTTCGTCGCCGAGCATCGCGCGGAGCTCCTGCTCCTGCTCCTGGCCCGGCTCGACGAGGAGCACCTCGGCGCCGAGCGTCTCCGCGACGAGCTCGATCATCTCGTCGGCCAGCGACTGCGTCCCGATGACCATCTCGCCCGCGTCGAAGAGCAGGCGGACGAGGTCGGCCGTGTTGCGGTTCAGCTTCGGCGCGAGCTCCTGGAGCGTGATCCCCCGAGGCACGACGATCTCGCCCTCGGGAACGGGTGCGTCGATCGGCGTGAGGACCGGTGCCGACGCGGGCCCGAGGTCTTCGGCGTTGCGGCGACGGCGCTTCTTGCGTCGGGGCCGCGGACCGCCGCCGGGACGACCACGTCCGGCACCGCCACCCGGGCGCCCGCCAGGGCCTCCACCGGGGCCGCCGCCGGGCCCACCACCGGGTCGAGGCGCGAACCCGCCACCGCCGCCACCTGGGCGCCGTGGAGCACCGCCGGGGGCACCACCACCACCGGCTCCCGAGGGGCGCTGGGAGCCGCCCCCACCGGTTCCGGGCGTGAAGGAGCGCGCGCCACCCGCGGGCGGGGGGACCCGACGCTGACCGGGAGGGGGTGGGATCGGCTTGCCGGTCGCCGAGCGCAGCGTCGGGTCTTGGGCGTCGGCCGCGGGGGGTGCAGGTGGCGCCTCGGCAGGCGCGGGCGGCGGTGTGGACGCGGCCGCGGGCTGGCGCGTCGGCATCGGCGGACGCTCGGGCGCTGCCGTCGGGCGGACCGGCTGCCGCGTCGGCATCGGGGGTCGCTCACCGGGCGTCTCGGGGACACCGCCGGTCGAGCGCACGACTCGCTGGTCCTCGCCGGCAGGGAACACCTCGGGCTCGGGGATCCCGCCGGTCGAGCGCACCACGCGGTGCGGCGCCTCGGGCGCATCGGAGCCGTCGGTGTCGGACTCGGCCTCGGTGGCCGCGCCCTGCTTCGCAGTCGCCTTCTTGGCCGTCGACTTCTTCGCGGTCTTCTTGGCCGGCTTGGTGGGCGCGTCGACGATCGGCTCGCGCCGCATCCCCTTGGAGTCGGCCAGTCGCCGGACGCGGTCGGCCATCGGGTCCTCGAGGCTCGAGGAGTGGCTCTTGACGCCGATCTTCAGCTCGGTCGCGAGCTCGAGCACCTCCTCGTTGGAGATGCCGAGCTCTCGTGCGAGCTCATAGATCCGAATCTTCTTGACTGCCAACGTGTGCCGTTTCCGCTCGGTCGAACCGGTCTACTGGGTGTCGCGCGCCGTCGTGGGACGCCGACTCCGGGCGTTCCAGTCTCGCGCGCACGTCGTCGATGCGTGCGCCGCGGATCTCGGCCCGCAGTGCGTGGTTGAGTGCCCGCCGCTCGCGTGCCGTCTCGAGGCAGTGGAGCCCCGACGGTGGCGCGCACAGCCACGCTCCGCGCCCGGCGCCCGCACCGATCCCCAGGGTGCCGTCGGGGACGCGGAACAGCCGCACGAGCTCGTCGACGGCCGAACGTCGTCGACAGCCGACGCACATGCGTTCCGGGAGGTGGGACTGCTCACGCGTCGGTCTCCTCCTTCTCCGGCTCGGGCTCCGAAGCAGCGGCTGGCTTCGCGCCGTCCGGCTTCGCGCCGTCCGGCTTCGCGTCATCCGGCTTCGCGTCATCAGGCTTCGCGTCATCAGCTTTCGCGTCGTCGTCCTCGGCCTCCGTGGGTGCCGTGAGCGCGTAGCCCGCGGCCGCAGCCGAGATCGCCTCACCGCCGCCCGCCGGCTGGAACACCAGCTCGCCGTCGGCGTTCTTGACCCACTCGCCCTCGGCGTAGTCGACGTCGCCGGACTCCTCCTCGGCGAGCTGGGTCTCGCTCTTGATGTCGACGCGCCAACCGGAGAGCCGCGCGGCCAGTCGAGCGTTCTGGCCCTCCTTGCCGATCGCGAGGGAGAGCTGGAAGTCGGGGACGATGACCTCGGCCGTGCCCGTGTCCTCGTGGATCCGCACCTCGCGTACTCGCGCGGGGGCGAGCGCCTTCTGGACGAAGTCGGCGGGGTTGTCGGAGTACGGGACGATGTCGACCTTCTCGCCTCGCAGCTCGTTGACGACCATGCGCACGCGCGAGCCGCGCGCGCCGACGCACGCTCCGACGGGGTCGACGTGGTTGTCGTTCGACGCGACCGCGATCTTCGTGCGATGACCGGGCTCGCGCGCGATGGCCTTGAGCTCGACCACCCCGTCGACGATCTCGGGCACCTCGAGCTCGAAGAGACGCTTCACGAGGCCCGGGTGCGTGCGCGACACCACGATCTGGGGGCCCTTGGCCGTCTTGCGGACCTCGACGATGTAGGCCTTGAGCCGGCTGCCGTGCTCGTAGCGCTCGTTCTGGACCTGCTCGGCCTGCGGCAGCAGCGCCTCGACGCGCCCGAGGTCGAGCAGCGTGTAGCGCTGGTCGGTCTGCTGGATGATCCCGGTGACGATCTCGCCTTCCTTGCCGGCGTACTCCTCGTACTTGCTCTCGCGCTCGACGTCGCGGATCCGCTGGAGGATGACCTGCTTGGCCGTCTGCGCCGCGATGCGGCCGAAGTCCGACGGGGTGTCGTCCCACTCGCGGACGACGTTGCCCTCCTCGTCGAGCTCCTGGGCGATGACCTTGATGTCGCCGGTCTCGATGTCGATCTCGACGAGCGCTTCCTCGGCTGCGTTCGGCATGCGCTTGTACGCGGTGACGAGCGCGTTCGCGAGCGCCTCGAGCATGATCTCGACGGAGATGCCCTTCTCGCGCTCGATGTTCTCGAGCGCCTCCATCATCTCGGAATTCATCGCTTCACCTTCTCGTCCGCGCGCCGTGTGCGCGCCTTGGAGCCCTGCGGTTGGCTCCCGGGCTTCGACTTCTTCGACTTCGGGCCGCCCGGCTTCGGTGCGGGACCCCACTCGAACACCGTGCGGGCCTGGACGACGTCGGCGAACGCGATGCGCTCGCGCTCGGCGTCGATGTCGAGGTCGGCGCCGAGGTCGTCGACTGCGACCACGACCCCGCGCCGGCGAAGGGTCTCGTCGGCGTGGCTCGTCCGGACGGAGACGGTCGTGCCGACCGCACCACGCCAGTGCTCGACGGTGCGCAGGGGCCGTTCCAGGCCGGGGCTGCTCACCTCGAGGGTGTACGCCCCGGGGAGGATCCGCGCCACGCCGGTCGCGGGGTCGTCGGCAGCCCGGTCGAGCGCCGGGGAGACCGCCTCGGTGGCGACGGCGATCTGGTCGAGGCCGATGCCGTCGGCGGCCTGCGGATCGTCGACGAGCACGCGGACGGTGCGCGTACCACTGCTCCCGACGATCTCGACGTCGTAGAGCGACAGGGCCAGCGCATCGAGGACCGGCTCGAGGACGTCCACGAGTGCCGTCGGTGCCTCACTCATGGTGCTCACCTCCTGTGCCGGTCAAGAAAAAGACGTGGGCACGAAGCCCACGTCGAGGGCAGTCACCCGCACCCACCCGAACACTGCGGGCGCGGGGCCGCTCGCGAACGAACGATCGGGAGAAATGGTACCAGAGAACGGCCCAGCTTCCCCATGTCACCACCACCGCGCCGCGCCGCGCCGCAGAGGGTCGCGGAGGGTCGCGGAGGGCGTCCGCCCACCCCGGGACCGGACCTAGCCTGGCGCGATGAGCCCGTCCCCGTTCGTGGAGGTGGACGCGCCCGCCGCGGACGGCTCCACGCGCCCGGTCAAGGTCACGAACCCGGACAAGGTCTACTTCCCGGCCCGCGGCGAGACGAAGCTCGACCTGGCGCAGTACTACCTGGCCGTCGGCGAAGGCGCGCTCCGGGGGGTCTTCGAGCGCCCCACCGTCCTCAAGCGCTACCCCGACGGGGCCACCGGCGAGCCGTTCTTCCAGAAGCGGGCCCCCGCCAAGCGCCCCGAGTGGGTCGAGACGGTGCGGGTCACCTTCCCGAGCGGCCGCCACGCCGACGAGCTGTGCCCCGTCGACGTGGCCCATGTCGTGTGGGCCGCGAACCTCGGGTGCCTCGACCTCAACCCGTGGACCGTACGCCGGGCCGACGTGGACCATCCCGACGAGCTGCGGGTCGACCTCGACCCCCAGCCCGGGATCCCCTATTCGGCGGTCCAGGAGGTGGCCGGCGTGGTGCGCGAGGTGCTCGACGAGCACGCGCTGGTCGGGTTCCCGAAGACGTCGGGGTCACGCGGCATCCACGTGAACGTGCGCATCGAGGCCCGCTGGGACTTCACCGAATGTCGACGGGCCGCGCTCGCGCTCGCCCGCGAGGTCGAGCGGCGGGTCCCCCACCTCGCGACATCGAAGTGGTGGAAGGAGGAGCGCGGCGACACGGTGTTCCTCGACTACAACCAGAACGCTCGTGACCGCACGGTCGCGTCGGCGTACTCGGTGCGCGCGAATCCCGAGGGTCGTGTGTCGTGCCCGCTCGAGTGGGACGAGCTCATGGAAGCCGACCCGGCCGAGCTCACGATCGCGACTGTTCCCGCGCGCTTCGAGTCGGTCGGGGACCCTGCAGCCGGGCTCGAGGTCCGGGCATTCTCTCTCGAGCCGTTGCTCGAGCTCGCGGCCCGCGACGAGGCCGGCGGTCTCGGCGACGAGCCGTGGCCACCTCACTTCGCCAAGCAGGAGGGCGAGGGGACGCGCGTCGCCCCCAGCCGCGCCAAGCAGCGCGACTGAGGTTTTGGCGTCAGCAACCCGCTCTCACAGCGGGTTGCTGACGCCAAGAGAAACGGGGTCGTCGCCGGACTTGTGTCAGTCGCCCTTGTGGCGGCGGATCGAGTCGCGGCCCTTGCGATCGTCCAGCCGGCCGAACGTGCTCTCGAACCGACTCTGCAGCTTGCGGAGCGCGCCCCGGAGCGCTTCGGCCGACGTCGCGGCATGGTGCGTCACCGCCACCGGCTTCATGCCCGAGGGCCGCGCCTCCACCGTGCAGCGCTTGTCGTCGGCGCCGTGCTTGCCGGCGTTCTCGTCGCCCAGGTGGACCTCCACCCGCGTGAGACGCTCGCCGTACCGTGACAGTGCCGAATCGACCTCGGCCTCGACCTCACGGGTCAGCTCGTCACTGCCTTCGACACCTCGGTCCGTCCTGACTACGACCTGCACCTGAACCTCCTTGGTTCGAGCAATCGACGGGAGTGCCGCGGGGAACAGCGTAGGGCCGCGCCGAACGGGCGAAGCTGTCGCGCGGTCAACTGGTCTCGTCGCGCGGCTCGAGGACGATCACCGGCGTCACCGTCGACCGGCGGCCGGAACCACGCCGGCGGGAGCCTCGGCGGACTCGCGGTCTCCGTCTCCATGATTCCCATCGTCCGGATCGCGACGATGCCCCGAAAGGGCCGAAGGTCACGACGAGACCTCGTCAGACGCCGAACACCTCGTGGAGCTCGACGGGGACGGGGATGTCGAGCTGGGCGTAGGTGCACGACTCCGGCGTGCGGTCGGGTCGCCACCGTTGGAAGCGTGCGGTGTGACGAAAGCGGTCGCCCTGCACGTGCTCGAACGCCACCTCGGCGACGAGCTCGAGCCGCAGCGGCACCCACGACAGGTCCTTCTTGGCGTTCCAGCGGCTCTGCCCGCCCGGCATGCGCGACCCGGCCTGCGCGTCCTCCTGCTGCCAGTCGCGCCAGGGATGCTCGTCGAGCGCGTGCTCCTCGTACGGCGCGAGCTCCTCGGCGAGCTGGGACCGCAGCTCGGCCTTGAAGCTGCTCGCCACGCCGACGTGGTGCAGCACGCCCGCGTCGTCGAAGAGGCCGAGCAGCAGCGAGCCCACGCCGTCGCCGTCCTTGTGCGGCCGGTAACCGGCGACCGCGCAGTCGGCGGTGCGCAGGTGCTTGATCTTGAGCATCGTGCGCTTGCCCTCGCGGTACGGGTCGTCGACGCGCTTGGCGATCACCCCGTCGAGGCCGGCGCCCTCGAAGCGCTCGAACCAGCCCTGTGCGGTTGCCGCGTCGGTGGTGAGGGGCGTGAGGTGCACGGGCGACGTCGAACCGGCGAGCAGGTCGGCGAGTCGCGCCCGCCGGTGTGCGAACGGCTCGTCACGCACGTCCTCGTCGCCAACGGCAAGCAGGTCGAACGCGACGAACGACACCGGGGTCTCCCCTGCGAGCATCTCCACCCGGCTCTCGGCCGGGTGGATCCGGTTCGAGAGGAGGTCGAAGTCGAGACCGTGGTCGGTCGCGATGACCAGCTCGCCGTCGAGCACCGCGCGCTCGGGGAGCGCAGCTCTGAGCGGCTCGAGGATCTCGGGGAAGTACCGGGTGAGCGGCTTCTCGTTCCGGCTGCCGAGCTCCACCGAGTCGCCGTCGCGGAACACGATGCAGCGGAACCCGTCCCATTTCGGCTCGTAGGCCCAGCCCTCGCCGACGGGCATGTCGCGGACGAGCTTCGCCAGCATCGGCGAGACCGGACCCGGGACCGGGAGCGCCACGCGACTACCCCACAGCTGGCTTCGAGGCGACGAGTGTCGCGACCGCGCCGTCGAGCGGGATCTCGTCGTCCTCTCCCGTCGCGCGGGAGCGCCGCTCGACGATCCCGCGCGCGACGCCCTTCGCGCCGAGGGTGAGCCGTACCGGCATGCCGAGGAGATCGGCGTCGGCGAACTTGATACCGGGCGAGACATCACGGTCGTCGTAGAGCACCTGGGCCCCAGCGGCAGTCAAGGACTCGTAGAGCGCATCGGCCGCCTCGACCACCCCGGCCGCCGCGTCACCCCGGCCGGGGAGCACGACGAGGTGGACGTCGTACGGCGCGAGCGCGGCCGGCCACACCATGCCGTCGTCGTCGTGGTGCTCCTCGACGATCGCCGCCACGATCCGAGAGACCCCGATGCCGTAGCAGCCCATCACCATCGGGTGACGGTTGCCGTCTTCGTCGGTGTACGTCGCGTCGAGGGCCTCTGCGTACTTGGTGCCGAGCTGGAAGACGTGGCCCACCTCGATGCCACGGTCGACCGAGAGCTCCGAGCCGCACCGGGGACAGGGATCACCCGAGACGACCGAGACCAGATCGGCCCAGAGGTCGACCCGGAAGTCGCGCCCGAGGACCACGTGTCGGACGTGATGGTCGGTCTCGTTCGCGCCTGTGACCCACGGCCGCTCCTCGCCGACGAGCGGGTCGGCGACCACGAGCGCCGCGCCCCCGAAGTCAGGACCGATGTAGCCACGCGGGAGGTCGGAGCGCGCCGCGAAGTCGGCGTCGTCGTACAGCCGCGCCGTGCGAGGCGCGACGGCGAGTCCGAGTGCGTGCTCGTTCACCTCCCGGTCACCGGGCACCAGCGCGAGGCCGAGCTCGCCGTCGACGTCGAACGCGATGCACTTCAGCATCTCGGAGGCTTCGACCCCCAGGTGCTCGGCAACACCCTGGATTCCGGGCATCTCGGGGGTGTGCACTCGCTCGCGCGCCGCGGCATCGACCGCGGGCACCTCGGTGTGCAGTCGGGAGTGCTCGCTCTCGCGGCGCGCGGCCTCGACGTTGGCCGCGTAGTCGCAGCTCGGGCACCAGACGAAGTCGTCCTCGCCCACCTCCGCGACCGCCATGAACTCGTGGTTGACATCGCCGCCGATCTCGCCGGCTTGCGCCTCGACCGGACGGAAGCGCAGCGCGCACCGCTCGAACACGCGCTGGTACGCGTCGTACATGTCCTGGTAGGTGCGACGGAGGTCGTCGGCGTCGACGTGGAAGGAGTAGGCGTCCTTCATGAGGAACTCTCGGGCGCGGAGCAACCCGAAGCGCGGGCGCAGCTCGTCGCGGTGCTTCCAGTTGATCTGGTACAGGTTCACCGGGAGGTCGCGGTAGCTCGACAGCTCACCCGCGACGATCGACGTGATCGCCTCCTCGGCGGTCGGCGAGAGGCAGAAGCCGACGTCCTTGCGGTCCTCGAGCCGGAACATCAGCGGCCCGTACGTCTCGTCGCGCCCGGAGCGCTCCCACAGCTCGAGGGGCTGGGCGATCGGGAGCGTCATCTCCTGGGCGCCGGCGGCGTCCATCTCCTCGCGCACGATCTGGGCGACCTTGGCGAGGACCCGTTGGCCGAGCGGCATCCACGCGTAGACGCCGCTCGCCAGCCGGCGGATGAAGCCGCCCCGGAGGAGCAGCTGGTGGCTCGAGATCTCGGCGTCGGCGGGGTCCTCACGCAGGGTCCGGAGGAAGGCCTGTGACATCCGCATGGGCGCACGCTACCGGGCCGCTCCGCTGGAGCACCGGAACAATCGAGACCGGCAGCCTCCGCCGCCCACTGGGTCTGGCAACATCGACTGATGCCGGTCCACGATGTCGCGCAGCAGGGCTTCGGCACGACCGCCGACGTCTACGAGCGGTCGCGTCCCACCTATCCCGCTGACGCCGTTGCGTGGCTCGCGGAGCACTGCCGGATCACGTCCGGTGCACGCGTGTGCGACCTCGCAGCCGGGACGGGCAAGCTCACCCGACTGCTCGAACCCATCGGCGCCCGGCTCCTCGCCGTCGAGCCGATCGAGGGCATGGCCGCGGTCCTGCGTCGCACCTGCCCGGTCGTCCCCCCGGTCGCGGCGACGGCCGAGTTGCTCCCCTTCGCCGACGGGACGCTCGACGCCGTGACGGTCGCGCAGGCGTTCCACTGGTTCGACGGCGAGGTGGCCGTGCCTGAGCTGCGACGCGTGCTGCGCGTCGAGGGCCGGCTCGGGCTCGTCTTCAACACCAGGGAGCGGAACGTCGACTGGGCCGACGCCTTGTGGTCGATCATGGACCGTGTCGAGAAGCACGCTCCGTGGCACGACCAGGGCTGGCGGGAGGAGACCCTCGAGGCCGGCCACTGCTTCGGACCGCTGCACGAGGCGACGTTCCACCACGAGCACGTCCTGGACGCCGAGGGAGTGGTCGCGCGGTTCGCCGGTGTGAGCCATGTTGCCGTCCTGCCCCCCGCCGAGCAGGCCGCGGTGTTCGACCAGGTCCGCGACGTGCTCGACACCCATCCGGAGATCGCCGGACGGTCCGAGTTCGCGATCCCCTACCGCGTCGACGCCTACTGGTGCGAGCGCGTCGCATGACGCGCACCATGCGGACGCGCCTCGCCGTGGGCGCCGGTCGGGCGACGGGGTGGCTGTCGCGCGCGACCGGCCGCGGTCAGGGCGCGACGATCAGTGGACGGGTGATGAACCTGATCGCGCCCGATCTGCTCGCGCAGCTCGCGAAGGGCCATCGCGTCACCCTCGTGTCGGCGACCAACGGCAAGACCACCACGACGCGGTTCCTCGCGGCCGCGGTTGCCGCCTCCGGTCGCTCGCTCGTGACCAACTCCACCGGCGCGAACCTCACGTCCGGGATCGCCCCGACCCTCGCGAGCGCGACGGCTCCCGGTGACGCGATCCTCGAGGTCGACGAGCGAGTCGTGCCCAGGGTCGTCGATCCACTCGCCGCGCGGCTGCTCGTCTTCGGCAACCTCAGCCGCGACCAGCTCGACCGCTACGGCGAGGTGCACGCCGTGGGCGACGCCTGGCGGAAGGTGACGACGGACCATCCCGGCATCTCCGTGATCGCCAACGCCTCCGACCCCCACGTCGTCTGGGCCGCACAGCCCGCCGCGGTCACCTGGGTCGCGCTCGGCCTCGGCTGGCGCCAGGACGCGGCGACATGCCCGTCATGCGGCGCGCTCTTGCACTGGGACGACGTCCGGTTCGACTGCCCGACCGCGTCGGGCGGATGCGGGTTCGCGCAGCCCGATGCCACGCATCACCTCGACGGCGAGATGCTCGTCCTCGACGTCGGTACGGCCGACGAACGCCGCGTCCCGCTCGCGCTCTCGCTCCCCGGACGCTGGAACCTCGCGAACGCGGCGCTCTCCGTCTCGGCCGCGGTGCACCTGGGCGTCGACCCCGTCGACGCGGCCGCCGCGGCCGGGACCGTGACCTCGGTCGCGGGCCGCTACATGCGAGTACCACTCGACGACGGCCGCTCCGCACGCGTGCTGCTCGCGAAGAACCCGGCCGGGTGGAGTGAGGTGCTCCATCACCTCGCCGTGACGGACAGCCCCGTCGTGATCGCGGTGAACGCGCGTGTCGCCGACGGGAAGGACCCTTCGTGGCTCTGGGACGTCCCCTACGAGCTGCTGCGCGACCGCCCCACCGCGGCAGCCGGTGACCGCTGCCTCGATGTGGCGGTGCGCCTGAAGTACGCGGGCGTGGAGCACGTGGTGGAGCCCGATGCCCTCGCCGCCGCCCGGGCCCTGCCCGGCGATGACGTCCACATCGTGGCGTCGTACACGCAGTTCTCGTCCCTCTACCGGAAGTTCGGGGACGAGCAGTGACGGGCCCGAGCACGACGGCCGCCGGCCGCACCTCGTCCGTCCGGGTCGGTCTCGTGTACCCCGAGCTGCTCGGGACGTACGGCGACCGGGGCAACGCGGTGGTGCTCGTGCAGCGATGCGTCTGGCGGGGGATCCCGGCCGAGCTCGTCGAGGTGGCGGCCGGGAGCCCGATCCCCGGCGACCTCGACGTCTACTTGTTCGGCGGCGGCGAGGACGATCCCCAGCTGATGGCTGCCGACGGGATGCGCGCGTCGCGCGCGGCGGTCGCCCGCGCGCGCGACGGCGGAGCCGTGGTCCTGGCGGTCTGTGCCGGCTTCCAGCTGGTCGGGCACCGCTACGAGACCGCCGACGGCGTGGTGCTCGACGGCATCGGTCTCGTCGACATGGCCACGAGCCCCGGGCCCGACCGCCTGATCGGGGAGGTCGTCGTCGAACCGACCGCGTCCGAGGTGTGGGGTCCGTCCGGCCCGCCCCCGACCCTCACCGGGTTCGAGAACCACGGCGGGCGCACCACGCTGGGCGACGGGGTCGAGCCGCTCGGCCGGGTCGTCACCGGTGGGGGGAACGGCGACGGCTCCGGCGTCGACGGCGCGCTCGCCGAGCACCTCGTCGGCACGTACCTCCACGGCCCCGTGCTCCCCCGGAATCCCGAGCTCGCCGATCGCCTGCTCGAGTGGGTCGTCGGCCCGCTCACGTCACTGCCGTCGCCGATCGAGGACCGGCTGCACGACGCCCGCATCCGGGCCGGCAGCGCCCGCGGGCTCCGGCGCTGGCTCCAGTCGCGCGCGCTGGCCCGGGGCTGAGGCGGAGCCGTGTCGGCCGACGCCTGGTTCACGCTCGCAGTGGTCGTCGTCACCATCGCCTTGATGGTGAGCGAACGCGTCCAGCCGTCGGTCGTGATGCTCTCGGCCGTCATCGTGTTGATGGTCGGCGAGACGATCGACGAGGCGCAGGCGTTCTCCGGGTTCTCGAACGCGGCTCCGATCACCGTCGCCGCGCTCTACGTCCTCGCCGGCGCGACCGAGACCACCGGCGCGCTCCAGGGGCTCACCGAGCGCATCCTCGGCGGGCGGCGACGGGAACCGAACGGGTCGGGCGGCGAACGCCGTGACCTCGCGCGGGTCGTCGCACCCGGGGCGCTCGCCTCCGGACTCATCGCGAACACACCACTCGTGAGCATGGTCGCGCCGCGCATCGTCGCGTGGGCCCGGCGCACGGGCCGCTCCCCCTCCCGGTTCCTGATGCCCTTCAGCTTCGCGGCCGTCTTCGGCGGCGTCATCACGGTCATCGGCACGTCGACGAACGTGACGGTCAGTGGACTGCTGACCGAGTCGGGGCGCGTGCCGCTCGACGTCTTCGAGATCACACCGGTGGGCCTGCCGATCGCGCTCATCGGCGTGCTCGCGCTCGTGCTCCTCACGCCGATCCTGCTCCCCCGCCGGCGCTCACCCGGCGAGATCGACGAAGGTGGCGAGCGCGAGTACACGGTCGAGATGCTCGTCGAGCCGTCGAGCCCCCTGGTCGGGCGCACGATCACCGACGCGGGGCTGCGGAACCTGGTCGGCGTCTACCTGGTCGAGATCGAACGCGGCGGGCGTCACCTCGGGCCCGTCTCGCCGGACGAGGTCCTCGTCGACGGCGACCGCCTCATGTTCGCGGGGAACATCGGTCGGGTGCTCGACCTCCAGAAGCTCGCGGGGCTGGTGCCCGCCGGTCAGCAGCACTTCTCGCTCTCGGAGAGCGCCGGCGCCACGTTCGAGGTGGTCGTGGCCGAGGGCTCGCCGCTCATCGGCTCGACCCTGAAGGAGGTCGACTTCCGGGCCCGCTACGGCGCCGCGGTCATCGCCATCCACCGCTCGGCCGAGCGCCTCGTCGCCAAGCTCGGCGAAGTGCGGCTCCGGCCCGGCGACCTGATGCTCGTGCTCGGCGATCCGGACTTCGCGCGCCGGTGGCGCGGCCGCGACGACTTCCTCCTCGTCTCGGCCGTGGAGGGTGGCGCACCGTTGCGGCGCAACCGCGCCCGAGCCGTCGAGCTCATCACCCTGGCGCTCGTCGTCGTCTCGGGCACCGGTGTGCTGAGCCTGCTGAAGACGTCGTTGCTCGCGGCGCTCGCGTGCCTCGCCGTCGGCGCGATCACTCCGGCTGAGGCGCGCCGCGCCGTGAACTTCGACATCGTGGTGCTGATCGCGGCGAGCTTCGGGCTCGGCGCCGCGATGCAGGAGAGCGGCCTCGCCGCGGAGATCGCCCGCGGCCTCGTCGACCTCACCACGCCGCTCGGCGACATCGGCGTCCTCGCGGGCGTCCTGCTCGCCACCATGATCCTGACCGAGCTCCTGTCGAACAACGCGGCGGCGGTGCTCATGTTCCCGGTGGCGCTGGCCACCGCGGCAGGGAGTGGGCTCGCGTTCCGCCCGTTCGTGCTGGCGATCATCATCGGCGCGTCGTGCTCGTTCCTCACCCCGATCGGCTACCAGACCAACCTGCTCGTCTTCGGCATGGGCGGCTACAAGTTCCGGGACTTCACCCGGCTCGGCGCACCGCTGACGCTCATCACCTTCGTGGCGTCGCTCGTGCTGATCCCGATCGTGTTCCCGCTGCGCTGACGCAGCACGCAGGCCGATCAGGACTCGGCGACCTCACGGATCTTGGCGATCTTCTCGGCGTCGTGGTTGGCGTCGGTGCCCTGGATCTGGAGCAGCTCGTCGCGGGTCTCGGCCGCGATCCGCTCGGCGTCCTCGTCGGCGTCCGCGAGCACGGCGTCGATCCCCTCGTCCATGATCCGCTTCGCGGCCTCGACGAGCGCGTCGACCATCTCCGCCTCCGGGACGACCCGGACGACCTTGCCCTTCACGAAGAGGTGGCCGCGCCCGCGGCCGGCCGCGATGCCGAGGTCCGCCTCACGTGCTTCGCCGGGACCGTTC
>JAWOIO010000184.1:0-18509 GCA_046484625.1 Acidimicrobiia bacterium | reverse complement strand
CTTTTGCGACAGGGACGGCAACAAATCCCGCAGCACAGGATTGCGGGCATTGATGGCAACACCGCGGCAGGCCAGATCCAGCGCCTCGCGCGGCCGTTCCAGTTCCGCAAGGCGCTGTACCGGCGCTTCGTAGGCCGCTGCCAGCCGCAACAGGCCACTGGCAGCGGCTCGCTTGCTGGCCTCGTCGGGAGCCTGACGCAGCACCAGGTCGTACACCAGTTTCGCCGAACTGGTACTGCCATGCAGAAAGTAGCCGCCGCGGTCGAATTCATCACTGGCAAAGGCCGCACTGGCCATAACGATATTCTGCGCTCCCTGCTCCAGCCACAAGGCCACCTGCTCCCCCCCGACTGAAGGGTTGCCGGTGTCCCGGTACTGCACCAGCAGCTCGTCAATAAAACGTTGCTCGGGTGAATCCCGATAGACCTGCCAGCTCGCGGTGGCGATGCCGGTCACCAGCAACAGCGCAGACATGGCGATCCAGGGGGCGGCGTTGCGGGAACGCGTCGCGGGCCCAAAACCGGCGAGAAATTCCCGGGCACTGGGCGTGCGATCACGACGCCGGTGGGCCAGGCACTTCAGCAGTGCCGTCCACTGGACCTGGCGCAGGCCAGCGGGACGCTCCACCGTCAGCTCGTTACTGCGGGCATCGATTGCCCGCGCGCCATCGAAGGGGTGGCGCCCGGTGAGCAGCAGGTAGGCCACGCAACCTAGGGCGTAGAGGTCATCCCGACGGTCGGGGGGCTGGCCCTCGAACATTTCACAGCTGGCATACTGCGGGGTCAGCGCGAGCGGCGTCTCTCCATCGAACCGGGTGGTGTTGCGGGTGACCATCGCTTCGTCCAGCGTGCGTGCAATCCCCAGATCCAGGACCTTGACCTCGTTGTCCTCGGTGAGGAAGACATTGCCCGGCTTGAAGTCCGAATGCACCACGCCGTGATCATGCATGTACGCCAGCGCCTCACCGCAACCCCGGATGATGTGCCAGGCCTGCTCCCAGGGCAGGCCCTCCCGATGCTTGCGCAGGAATTCGTCCAGCGGTTCTCCCCGCATGAATTCCATGACCATGAAGACGATGTCGCCATCGCGGTCAAAATGGTAGACACCAACAATATTGGGGTGGTTGAGCTGGCGCGAATTGTTGACTTCGCGGCGCAGTGAAGTCAGCGCCAGCGGGTGTTCCTTGAAGGCATCTCCAAGTACCTTGATCGCCACATAGGGATTCGAGTCCTCAAGCTCCCGGTCAATGGCCAGGAAAACCTTGCTCATGCCGCCGGCGCCGAGCATGCGCTGGAGCAGGCACCCGATCCGCCGCTTCGTGACCTTGGCGCTGGTGGCCGTCACGCTCGGCGCCGCGTACTACGACAGCCAGGTCCTGCTCGACGGTGGCGCCGACATCGAGGTGCGCGTCGACGGACAGCTGATCCCCGTCGAGACCGGCGTGGCGAACGTCGCCGGCGTCCTGGGTGAGCAGCGCATCAGCCTCGGGGACTACGACCGGGTGATCCCGAAGCCGAGCGCCGAGGTGCGTGACGGGATGACGGTCCGCGTGCTCCGGGCGTTCCCGGTTTCGGTCGACTTCGACGGTGGCCCTGTCACGGTGTACTCGACCCACAGCGTGCCGCGGGAGTTCCTCGCCGACGCGACGGACCAGCTCGGTGTCGGCGATGAGGTTGCGATCCGGAACGCCCCCAAGTTCGTCGAGGAGAACGCGTCGCTGGTGCTTCGCACCCGGAAGGTCGGGACGCTGCTCGTCGACGGATCAGCGGTGAACTACGACTCCCCGTCGCTCACGGTCCGCGAGATGCTCGAGTCGCAGAAGGTGGTCGTCGGGCCGAGCGACTTCACCGAGCCGGTCGGGATCGACGAGATCCTCCCGACGAACGAGAGCATCACGGTGACACGGGTTGCGGCGGAGACCCAGCAGGCCGACGAGCCGTATGTAGTGGAGGACCAGATCCTTCCCGACCCCGAGCTTCCGATCGGGGAGACGCGCTCGGTGGCGGGGGTCGCCGGAGTGCAGCGGGTGACCTACGACATCACCCGCCACGACGGCGCCGAGGTCGAGCGCAGGGTGATCTCGGCCGTGCCGCTCATCGAGGCCACGCCGAACATCACGTACTTCGGCACGAAGGCCGATCCACGGTGGGACAAGATCGCCCAGTGCGAGACGGGCGGGAACTGGCGGGCCCAGGGCCCGACGTACCAGGGCGGACTCGGGATCTACTTCCAGACCTGGAAGGGCTTCGGGGGTCGCGACTTCGCCAACAACGCGGGCGACGCGACGCGCGAGGAGCAGATCATCGTGGCGGAGCGCATCCGGGCCAGGTACGGGTTCCGGGCGTGGGGCTGTGGCAAGACCCTCGGGTACCCGTAGTCCTAGCCCGGACGGGGGCCGTCGAGCGCGTACCGGTTCCGGATCTCCGCTCGGCGCGCAGTACGTTCCGGCTCGTGCCCGTGCTGACATCGCCTGAGGTGCGCGCGCTCCTCGACGCGCACGGTGTGCGCCCCAGCCGCGCGCTCGGACAGAACTTCCTGGTCGACGCCAACACCGCGCGGCGGATCGTCGACCTTGCCGAGGTCGAGCCCGGCGCGCATGTCCTGGAGGTCGGTCCCGGGTTGGGGTCGCTCACGTTGGCGCTGGCAGCCCGCGGCGTGCACGTCCACGCGCTCGAGCTCGACCGTCACCTGCTGCCCGTGTTGGAGTCGGTCCTCACCGATGCCGGTGCGTCGGACGTGGAGGTCGTGCACGGCGATGCCCTCACCTACGACTATGCGCACGAGCTCGCCGGCGGTCCCTGGACGTGCATCTCGAACCTGCCCTACAACGTCGCGACGCCGGTCGTGCTGCGGATCCTCGAGGAGGCGCCGAACGTGCAGCGCCTTCTCGTCATGGTGCAGCGAGAGGTGGGCGCACGCCTGGCGGCAGGGCCCGGGTCGCGGGTCTACGGCGCGTCCTCGGTCCGCGTCCGATACCACGCGACGGCGCGCGTCGTGGGAGCGGTGCCGCCGACGGTGTTCCACCCTCGCCCGAACGTCGAGTCCTCGCTGGTGATGATCGAGCGGAGAGCGTCGCCCGCGGTCGACCTCGACGACCCGGAGGCCATGTTCCGACTCGTACGGGCAGGTTTCGGCCAGCGCCGGAAGATGCTGCGTCGCTCGCTGCGTGCCGTCCTCGACGACGGCGCCGACGGCATCCTCGAACGCGCCGGCATCGATCCGCGCGCGCGGGCCGAGTCGCTCGACGTCGAGGACTGGGCCGCGCTGGCCCGGGAGTCGGCCCGGTGAACGACCTGACGATGCCGGGTCGGATCGCCCGGCTGCGAGCGACGGCGTACGCCAAGCTGACACTGACGCTCGAGATCCGGGACCGCCGTCCCGACGGGTACCACGACCTCGAGGGCCTCGTGGTCTCGGTGTCGGCGCCGGCCGACGTCGTGGAGGTCGAGGCAGTCCCGCACCCCGCCGGGATCTCGCTCGCGGTCGAAGGCGAGATCGAGCATGTTCCGATCGGCTCCGACAACCTCGCGATGCGCGCAGGAGAGGCATTGATGCTGCGCGCCGGCCGCTCGGCCGCGGGTGTGCGGATGACGCTGCGGAAGAAGATCCCGGCCGGTGCCGGCCTCGGCGGAGGGTCGGCAGACGCGGCAGGCGCGATGCACGCGGTGCGTCGGATGCTCGAGCTGAGCATCGACGACCCGACCATGCTCGAGGTGGGCGCCGCCATCGGTTCCGACGTCCCGTTCTGCCTCACCGGCGGCGCGGCATGGATGCGCGGCCGCGGGGAGATCCTCGAGCCGGTCTCGCTGCCGACCGGATTGCCCTTCCTCATCGCCATCCCGCCCTTTCGCCTCGCGACCCCCGTGGTGTACGCGGCGTGGGACGACCTCGGCGGCCCGAGGTCGCGGCGGCGGGTGCCGGCGGGCGGCCCGGTCGGTGCGCTCCAACCCGAGCTGTTCAACGACCTCGAGGCTGCGGCGGAGGCCGTCGAGCCGCGACTCGTCGAGTTCCGCGCGGAGCTGGAGCGGATCGTCGGTGTGCCGGCGGTCCTCGCCGGCAGCGGATCGGCCTACTTCGTGCCGGTGCCCGAGAAGGTCGTCGAGCGCCTCGACACCGTGGCCGCGAAGGTCCGCCGGTCGATGAAGATCCCGGTCGCGTCGAGCCGGACGGTGGCTCGGGGAGTGCGGCTCAGCGTCGCCTGACGCGAGCGGCGGGGACGGCTACTTGCCCTGCTGGCGCCGCTGCCAGCGGGTCTTCTTCAGCAGCTTCTTGTGCTTCTTCTTCCGCATGCGCTTGCGGCGCTTCTTGATCAGGGATCCCATGACGGTGGCGACGGTAGTGCGGGCACCGGGCTGAGTCACATCGGGCCTCGGGCGGCGGGGCGGCGACCGCTAGGGTCGCGCGGACAGGTCGGGGGTGGTGTAACGGCAGCACGGGGTCCTTTGGAGTCCCAAGTCGAGGTTCGAAACCTCGCCCCCGAGCGGGGCCGCCGCCGGGTGGTGAGGATCGAGCACCGCGCCGGACCACGTGCGAGTCGGACATCGAGCGAGAGAGGCCCGGGGAGGTGAGGCGATGACGTATCGGCCGCTGTCGGCGATCGTCCTCGCCGCGGGCGAGGGAACGCGGATGCGCTCCTCGATTCCCAAGGTGCTGCACCCCCTCTGCGGTCGCCCGATGCTCCTCCACGTCCTCGACACGCTCGTTGCCCTGCCCCTCGAACGGATCGTGGTCGTCGTCGGGCACGGCGCGGAGCAGGTGACCAAGACCGTCCACGAGCACCTCGCGACCGAAGTGCCGATCGAGTTCGTCGAGCAGCGCGAGCAACGTGGTACCGGCGATGCCGCCAGCGTCGGGCTCACCGCGTTCGCCGACGCCCTCGACACGGACGACGACGTCATCGTCCTGACCGCCGACGTCCCCTTGCTGCGCAGCGACACGCTCGCCGCGCTCGCGACCGAGCACCGTCTGAGTGAGTCGGCTGCGACCCTGCTGACCGTCGAGATGGCCGACCCGACGGGCTATGGCCGGATCGTCCGCGACGAGCGTGGCGGCGTGATGGCGATCGTGGAGCAGGCGGACGCGAACGACGACCAGCTCGACCTCACCGAGGTGAACCCGTCGATCTACTGCTTCCGGCGTGGGTACCTGGCGCCCGCGCTTCGGCGGCTCAGCCCCGAGAACGCACAGGGCGAGTACTACCTGACCGATGTCATCTCTGTGCTGCGGTCGACCGGTCACCCGGTGGTCGCGGCCGCGGGTGAGGACGCGAGCGAGGCGATGGGTGTGAACGACCGTGCCCAGCTGTCCGAAGCCGAGTCCCTCCTCCGGGCGCGCATCAACACGGCCTGGATGCGCGAGGGCGTCACGATGGTCGATCCGACCACGACCTACATCGACACCGACGTGATCCTCGAACCCGACGTCCGGATCCTGCCGAACGTCGTGCTCGAGGGGCGCACCGTCGTGGCGTCGGGCACATCGATCGGTCCCGACTGCCGTCTCGTCGACACCGTCGTCGGTGCACGCGCGGTCGTGCAGCAGACCGTCGCCCGCGACTCCGAGATCGGCGACGGCGCGTCGATCGGCCCATGGGTCTCGCTGCGGGCCGGCACGCACGTGGCTGCGGGCGCGCACATCGGCACGTTCGTCGAGACGAAGAGCGCCGAGATCGGCGAGGACGCAAAGGTCCCGCACCTGGCGTACGTCGGCGATGCGACGGTGGGTGCGCGCGCGAACGTCGGGGCGGGGACGATCACCGCGAACTACGACGGGAAGGCCAAGCACCGCACGGTCATCGGGGCGGACGCACGGATCGGCTCGAACACGGTGCTCGTCGCGCCAGTCGAGGTCGGTGAGGGCGCGTACACGGCTGCGGGCGCCGTGGTCGCTGACGACGTCCCGGCGGGTGCACTGGCCAAGGGTGTCCCGGCGCGGGTGGAAGAGGGATGGGTGGCGTCGCAGGACGCCGAACGAGACGGGGACGACGAATCGACGTGAAGCACATGGAGCTGACGCCCACGAAGCGCCTGATGCTCTTCGCGGGACGTGGGAACGAAGAGCTGTCGGGAGAGATCGCCAAGGAGCTCGACGTGCCGCTCGGCGACGTCAAGCTCTCCGAGTTCGCCAACGGCGAGCTCTACTGCCGGTACGGCGAGAGCGTGCGTGGCGCCGACCTCTTCGTCATCCAGAGCCACTCCCCGCCGATCAACGATCGGGTCATGGAGCAGCTGATCCTCATCGATGCTGCGAAGCGCGCATCCGCGAAGCGGATCACCGCGGTCTGCCCGTTCTACGGATACGCGCGTCAGGACCGCAAGGCAGAGGGCCGCGAGCCGATCACTGCTCGCCTCCTCGCCGACCTGCTCACGGTCGCCGGCGCCGACCGGGTCGTCACGGTGGATCTGCACACCGGGCAGATCCAGGGGTTCTTCGACATGCCGGTCGACCACCTCACCGCCGTCCCCTTGCTCGCGTCGCACCTCGCCCTCTCCGTGGAGGGCGAGGTCACGGTGGTCGCCCCCGACGCAGGGGGCGGCAAGCTCGCCCGGCGCTTCGCCAACCACCTGGGTGAGAACGGCATCGAGACCGAGCTGGCGTTCATCGACAAGCGCCGGCCGAAGCATCTGCACAACGAAGCGGTCGCCGAGGAGATCGTCGGTGATGTGGAGGGCCGCTCGTGCATCCTCGTCGACGACATGATCGACACCGCGAGCTCCATCTCGAGCGCGGCGAACCTCCTCCAGGAGCGGGGTGCCGCCGACGTTCGGATCGCGGCGACGCACGGGGTGCTGAGCGGACCGGCGATCGAGCGCCTCGAGGCGGCACCGGTCCGCGAGGTGGTGGTGACCAACACGCTCCCGATCCCCGACGAGAAGCGCTGGGACGCGCTCACGGTGCTGTCGATCGCGCCGATCATCGCCGAGGCCCTCGACGCCGTCTTCGAGGACACCTCGGTGAGCGAGATCTTCCGGGGTGACAACGTCTGAGCATCCTCGAACGGGGGACGACCGGGGCCGGTTTGGCCGGTCCGGCCGCCAGGGACCACAATGGAAGGTCCCCGCGAATGCCCGAGAGGCGAGTTCCGTCATGGCCGAAGCAAACGTTCTTCACGCCGAGCAGCGCACCGAGCGCGGTTCGCGACCGGCCGGTCGGCTGCGGCGCGCCGGCAAGGTCCCCGCGGTCGTCTACGGCCTCGAGAGCGAGACTCTGGCGGTCACGGTTCCGGCTCGGGAGCTGGCCCACATGCTGTCCGGTGGTGCCAACACCCTCATCACGCTGAAGTTCGACGACGGCGAGGCACTCGCGCTCGCCCGGCAGGTGCAGCGCCACCCGACGCGGGGCGACTACATCCACGTCGACTTCGTCCGCGTCAGCACCGACGTCGCGGTTGCCGCCGAGGTTCCCCTGAGCCTCGTCGGGGAGTCGGTGGGCGTGCTCGACGGCGGCATCCTCGAGCAGCTCGTCTTCGCGCTCTCCATCGAGGCCAAGCCCCAGGACATCCCCACCGAGATCGAGCACGACATCTCGGCCCTCGAGATCGGCGACCAGCTCCGGGTCGCGGAGCTCGTGCTCCCCGCCGGGGTGGCGACGACACTCGAGCCGGAAGCGCTCATCGCCCAGGTTGCGATGCCGCGGGTCGAGGAAGAGGCCGCGGTCGAAGTCGAGCTCGACGAGGACGGGAACCCGATCATCCCCGCGGAAGGCGGAGAGGGCGAAGCGGGCGAAGCCGAGGCCTCGGCCGAGGGCGAGGGCGAGGGCGGCGGCTCCGACGGGGACAGCGAGGACTAGTCCGTGTTGCGACGGCGGGGTTCGAGCCCGCCGCGCACCGGGACTCCGACCGATCTGCTGGTCGTCGGCCTCGGCAACCCCGGCGACGAGTACCGACGCACGAAGCACAACGTCGGGACCGAGGTCGTGGAGCTGCTCGCCGAACGCTACGGTGCGCGCCTGCGGAAGTCGAAAGAACGCGCCCTCGTCGACGAGGTCCGCCTCGGTGACCGTCGCGTCGCGCTCGCGGTCCCGATCACGTACATGAACGACTCCGGCGACGCCGTGCGTCGACTGGCCCATCGACACGGAGTGGCGCCCGAGCAGATCGTCGTCGTGCACGACGAGCTGGATCTCGGCGTCGCGGAGCTGCGGGTGAAGTCGGGCGGCGGACTCGCGGGCCACAATGGCTTGCGGTCGATCAAGTCCCATCTGCACTCCGACGAGTTCCAGCGGGTTCGGATCGGCGTCGGGAAGCCGACGTCGAAGGAGCACGGTGCCGACCACGTGCTGTCGAGGTTCTCCAAGCGCGATCGTGAGGCCGTCGACGTCACGATCGAGCAGGCTGCCGACGCCGTCGAGCTGATCGCGCGTGAAGGGGTCGAGTCGGCGATGAACCGCTACAACGGTGCAGCACGATGAGCAGAGCCATGATCGATCGCGAGCGGCTGGGAACGCTGCGGGCACGCGAGGAGGCGGCGTTCGCCGAGCACCACCCGAAGTCGCAGGCACTGTACGAGCAGGCGCGCAGTCACCTGCTCGGAGGCGTGCCGATGAACTGGATGCGCCGGTGGCCGGGGGCGTTCCCGCTGTTCGTCGTGGAGGCCGAGGGTGCGCGCTTCACCGACGTCGACGGCCACTCCTACATCGACTTCTGTCTCGGCGACACCGGCGCGATGACCGGGCACGCACCACCGGCGACGATCGACGCGATCACGTCGCAGGCGCCGCGCGGGCTGACCGCGATGCTCCCGACCGAGGATGCCCTCTCGGTCGGGGACGAGCTCACGCGTCGCTTCGGACTGGGGACATGGCAGCTCGCGTTGTCGGCAACCGACGCGAACCGGTTCGCGCTCCGCCTCGCCCGCTACGCGACCGGACGCTCGAAGATCCTCGTCTTCAACTGGTGCTACCACGGCACCGTCGACGAGACGCTGGCCACGCTCGATGCCGCCGGCAACGTCGTGGCCCGACCGGGGAGCACCGGCCCGTCGGTCGACCCGGCCCTCACGACCGCCGTGGTGGAGTTCAACGACGTCGCCGGCCTCGAGCGTGCGCTCGCCGGGGAGGACATCGCGTGTGTCCTCGCCGAGCCCGCGCTCACCAACATCGGCATCGTGCTCCCGGAACCCGGGTTCCACGACGCGCTCCGAGAGATGACCCGTGCCACCGGGACCCTGCTCGTGATCGACGAGACCCACACGATCTGCGCAGGACCGGGTGGGGCCACGGCCGAGTGGGGACTCGATCCCGACCTCTTCGTCATCGGCAAGCCGATCGCGGGCGGGGTGCCGGCGGCCGCCTACGGCATGTCCGACGCCGTCGCGGCGCGGGTCGCCGAGGTGATGGCGAGCGACGACACCGACGTGAGTGGCATCGGGGGCACGCTCGCCGCGAACGCCCTCTCGGTTGCCGCGATTCGCGCCACGCTCGCGAGTGCCCTGCGGGCCGAGGACTTCGCCGCGGCGGTGCCCCGGGCCGAGCGGTGGGCCGCCGGGGTGGCCGACGTCATCGCGCGCCACGACCTGCCGTGGACCGTGCAGCGCCTCGGGGCCCGGGCCGAGTACTGGTTCTGCCCGCCGCCCCGGACCGGCGGCGCTGCCGCGGCCGCCGTCGACCACGAGCTCGATGCGTTCCTGCACCTGTACGCGCTCAACCGGGGCATCCTGCTCACGCCCTTCCACAACATGGCGCTCTGCTGCCCGGCCCACACGGACGCCGACGTCGACCGCCACACCGAGGTCTTCGCCGACGCCGTCGCAGAGCTCCTGGCGTAGCCTTGTCGTGACCCCGGGGCGCACCTTGCGTCCCGGCGCCGTCGCGCGCCCATGACCCCAGCTCACCGCTCCGGCCCTCCCGTGGCTCCGACCGCCCCGCTCGCGCCCCTGCCGCGCCTCCTCGCGGAGGAGCCGGCGATCCGAGCGGTGATCGCGCGCGCCGACGTCGTCGCGATCCCCGACGCCGCACGTGCCATCGCGATCGCCGCCATCGCTGGCATCACCACCCGCCGTCCCGTGCTCGTCGCCGTGCCCACCCGCGACGAGGCCGACCGCATCGCCCACGACCTGGGCACGTTCCTACCCGAGGACGACGTCGAGCTGTTCCCTGCGTGGGAGACCCTGCCGTTCGAGCGGGTGTCGCCCGCGCTCGAGACGATGGGCCGGCGTCTGCGGGTCCTGTGGCGTCTGCGCCGCGGCCAACCCCCGGCGGTCGTGGTGGCGCCGGTCCGGGCGCTCGTGCAACGACTCGGTCCGCACGTCGAGGACATCGACCCGGTCGTGGTGCACCGCGGTGACGTCCTCGACCACGACGCGCTTCTCGAGCGGCTCGTCGCGATGGGTTACCGCCGGGAGTACCAGGTGGAGGCGCGAGGCGAGGTCGCAGTCCGAGGTTCGATCGTCGACGTGTACCCGGTGACCGACGACCATCCCGTGCGCATCGACCTGTGGGGCGACGAGGTGGACCGGCTGAGCGCGTTCGCCGTCGCGGACCAGCGCTCGACGCACGACGTCGAGGAGGTCAGCATCTTCCCGGCCCGGGAGCTGCTGCCGACCGCCGAGGTGCGCGCCCGGGCCGAGGAGCTGCTCACCGAGGAGCCGTGGAACGCCGAGGCCTGGGAGCGGCTCGCCCAGGGACAGGCCTTCGACGGGATGGAGTCCTGGTTGCCCTGGCTCACCCAGGCCGAGCACGTCCTGCCCGACCTCGTACCCGACGACGCGCTCGTCCTGCTGTTCGAGCCCCGTCGGATGCGGGACCGGGCCCGGGACCTGCTCGACGAGGAGGAGTCGCTCGCCGGCACGCTCGCCGTCACCTGGGGCGCCGGAGACCGGCCGCTGCCGCGGCTCTCGCTCCCGTTCGACCGCCTGCTGGCGCACACGAAGGCGGGGGCCACGCACGTGCTCTCCGCACCCGACAGCCCCGACACGCCACACCTCGCGGCGACAGGCTTCGATCCCGTCGTGGGCGACGCGCAGGGCCTCGCCGACCGGCTGCGCAGCCTCACCGCGAACGGGGCCCGGGTCGTGCTGACCGCCGACGGTGCCGGCTCGGCCGACCGGCTCGTCCAGGTGCTCGCCGACGACGGTGTGGACGCGACGCGGGACTCAATCGCGCCGGGCGCGATAGGTGTCGTGGTCGCGCCCCTCGAACGAGGCGTGGTGCTCCCAGGCGCGTCGCTCGCGATCGTCGCCGAGGCCGATCTCACCGGTCGGCGTCGCGTGCACCGACGGCCGCGTGGCGCGCGCCGGGGCGCCGATCTCTACGACGCGCTCACCGCCGGCGACCACGTCGTCCATCAGGTCCACGGGGTCGCCCGCTATGGCGGGATGGTGCAACGCGCCATCGGGGGGACGGCACGCGACTACCTCCTGCTCGAGTACAAGGGCGGCGACAAGCTCTACATCCCGACCGACCAGGTGCACACCGTCCGCCGCTACACGGGTGGCGAGACGCCGACCCTCCACCGGATGGGCGGCACCGACTTCGAGAAGTCGAAGGCGCGAGTCCGATCTGCCGTGCGCGACATCGCGGCCGAGCTCGTGATCCTGTACCGGCGGCGGCTCGCGAGCCCCGGGCACGCGTTCCCTCCGGACACTCCGTGGCAGCACGAGATCGAGGAGGCGTTCCCGTTCGAGGAGACACCGGACCAAGCCCGCGCCATCGACGAGGTCAAGGCCGACATGGAACGAGCCACGCCGATGGACCGCCTCGTGTGCGGCGACGTCGGGTTCGGCAAGACCGAGGTCGCGCTGCGCGCCGCGTTCAAGGCGGTGCAGGACGGCACGCAGGTGGCGGTGCTCGTGCCGACGACGCTGCTCGCGAGCCAGCACGGGCAGACCTTCCGGGAGCGTTTCGCGAACTACCCGGTGCGGGTCGAGGTGCTGTCGAGGTTCCTCACCCCGGCGGACCAGCAGAGAGTCGTCACCGGTGTCGCATCGGGCGACGTCGACGTGGTGATCGCGACGCATCGCCTCCTCAGCGAGGACATCACGTTCAAGAACCTCGGACTGCTCGTCGTCGACGAGGAGCAGCGCTTCGGGGTCCAGCACAAGGAGCGCATCAAGAAGTTCCGGGTCGGCGTCGACGCGCTCGCGTTGTCGGCCACCCCGATCCCGCGCACGCTCGAGCTGTCGCTGACCGGGATCCGCGACATGTCGTTGGTCACGACACCCCCGGAAGAGCGCCAGCCGATCCTCACGTACGTCGGCGAGTACGACGACCGGGCGGTCGCAGAGGCGATCCGACGCGAGCTGCTCCGAGAGGGGCAGGTCTTCTTCGTCCACAACCAGGTCAAGGACATCGACTTCGTCGCAGAGCACGTGCGCGAGCTCGTGCCGGAGGCCCGGATCGCGATCGCCCACGGGCAGATGGACGAGGGCCGCCTCGAGCGCGTCGTCCTCGACTTCTGGGAGCAGCGCTCGGATGTGCTCGTGTGCACGACGATCGTTGAGAGCGGGCTCGACATGCCGATGGTCAACACGCTCATCGTCGACCGCGCGGATCGGCTGGGGCTCTCGCAGCTGTACCAGCTCCGTGGGCGGGTGGGGCGGCGCGGGCAACGTGCGTATGCCTACCTGTTGCACCCGCGTGACCGCGTGCTCACCGAGGAGGCCTACGAGCGGCTGAAGACCGTCGGCGAGTTCACCGACCTGGGCTCGGGGTTCAAGATCGCGATGCGCGACCTCGAGATCCGCGGCGCGGGCAACCTGCTCGGCGGCGAGCAGTCCGGACACATCGCGGCCGTCGGCTTCGACCTCTACTGTCAGATGGTCACCGAGGCGGTTGGGGAGCTGACGGGCGTCGTGCCCGACGAGCCGGTCGAGGTCACGATCGACCTCCCGGTCGACGCGCACCTTCCGACCGACTACGTCGCCCGCGACGACGTGCGGATGGAGGCGTACCGTCGCCTCGCCGCCGTCATGGTCCCGCGCGACGTCGACGACGTGCGCGCCGAGTGGGAAGACCGGTACGGCCCGCCGCCCCCACCGGCCGAGGCACTGCTCGACGCGGCCCGGCTGCGGGCCGAGTGCGTGCGGCTCGGGATTCGCAGTCTCACCGTCGCCGCGGGCGCGGCGCGCATCCGTGGGCTCGACCTCCCGGGGTCCAAGCGGGTGCGCCTCGAACGGATCGCCAAGGGCGCCAAGGTGAGTCGCGACGAGGTGCTGATCCCGTTGCGGGTCCCCCCGGCCGAGACGGCCGCGGCGCTCGTCGCGATGCTCCGCGACCTCGTGCCCCCACCCGATTCGGCACCCGATCCGGCACCCGATTCGGCACCCGATCCGGCGCTCCGGTCCGAGTCCGAGGCCGGCGCAGCCGCGTCCGGCACCGCGGACGACCCCCGATAGGCTCACCGGCGCCATGAAGCGCCTCGTCCCTCTCGTCGCGACCGTTGCCGTCCTCGCCCTGGTCGGCGGGGCCGTGGCCCTGGCCCTCACGAACGACGGACCCGCCGCCTTCACGGTCCGGGGGCGATCCGTCTCCCAGTCTGCCGTCGACGACGAGCTGCGCGAGCTGGCCGAGAACGACACGCTCACGACCGCCGTCGCGCAGTCGGGCGCACCGCCGCTCTCGCAGCAACCCGGTTCGATCCTGAGCGAGGTGAGCGCGGGCTGGGTGGGGCTGCTCGTCTCGCAGGAGGTCGCCGCGGCGGAGGTCGAGGAGCAGGGCCTCGACGTCACGGCCGCGGACCGGGCTCGTGGCGACCAGCTCGCGACTGAGTCCGTGGGCGGCGAGGCCGTCTACTCCAGCTTGCCCGAGTGGTTCCGGGACCGGCTCGCGGCGCGCTGGACCAAGGTCGCGGTGCTCGAAGGGCGCCTGATCGCCAACCCGACCGCCGCGCTCGAAGAGGTTGTGGCCGCGAACTGCCCGTCGGGCCGGTACGTCTCGCACATCCTCGTCGCGACCGCGGCTGAGGCCAGTGCGATCAAGTCGGCGCTCGACGCCGGCGGCGACTTCGCCGAGGTCGCGGCGGCGAGCTCGACCGACGGTTCCGCGAGTGCCGGCGGCGCGCTCGGGTGCATCGACGGCCAGCAGTTCGTGGAGCCGTTCGCGACGACCGCAGCGAACCAACCGGTCGGGGTCGTCTCCGACCCGGTCGAGACCGAATTCGGCTTCCACCTCGTGCTCGTCACCGACCAGCCGTCGGACGCTGACTACGAGCGGCTCGCGCTCGAGGTCGTCCTCGGCGGCTCCCGCGGCGTCGCCGTCGACCTCGACGCTCGCTACGGACTCTGGGACCGGCCCACCGGTCAGGTCGTGCCCGCGCCGGTGCTCGGTGTGGCGACCGAGACCGCGCCTCCGACCGGCTGATCCCGTGCACACCCCGGGCCGGATCGTCGTCGTCGGGCTCGGGCCGGCGGGCACCGATCTCCTCCTTCCTGCTGCACGCGACGCGCTCACGACCGCAGCCGTCCGATGGGTGCGCACGGAGCGCCACCCTGCGGTCGAGGGACTCCGAGCCGACGGCCTCGAGGTCCTCTCGTTCGACGACCGTTACGACGGCGCCGACGACCTCGACGCGGTCTACCGAGGGATCGTCGAGACACTGATCGGTGAGGCCGACGCGCACGGCGAGGTCGTCTACGCGGTCCCGGGCAGTCCCGCGGTCGCGGAGCGCACCGTCGAGCTGCTGCACGAGGCCGAACGCGACGGGCGTGTCGCGGTCTGCGTCGTGCCCGGGCTCTCGTTCGCCGACGCGGCCTGGGCGCGTCTCGGCGTCGACCCGATGGCGACGGGCGCGCGCGTCGTCGACGGCCGGACGCTCGACGTCGCGACCATCGACGCGGGCGGACCGCTCCTGGTCGCGCAGTGCGACCACCTGCTGGTGCTCGGCGACGTGAAGGTCACCCTGCTGGAGCGTCACCCGCCGGACGCGTCGGTCACGGTCGTCCAGCGGCTGGGCCTGCCCGACGAGCTCGTGACCGAGCTGGGGTTGGCCGATCTCGACCGGTCGATCACCCCGGACCATCTGACCGCGGTCTTCGTGGCCGCGCCGACGCGATCGGCGCCGCGGGAGCTCGCGCGTCTGCTGGCGTTGGCCGAGCAGCTGCGGGCGCCGGACGGCTGCCCGTGGGACGCGGAGCAGACGCATCATTCGCTCTCGCGCTACCTGCTCGAGGAGAGCTACGAGGTGGTGGAGGCGGTGGAACGCCTCCCCCTCGCGGCACCGGCCGACACGCTCCCCGACGACCCGGCCTACGCCGGGCTCGTCGACGAGCTCGGCGACCTGCTCTACCAGGTGATCTTCCATGCCGTGCTCGCCGAGGAGGCCGGTGCGTTCGGCATGGCCGACGTGGCCCAGGGGATCCACGACAAGCTCGTGCGCCGGCACCCGCACGTCTTCGGCGACGTCGACGCCGAGTCGAGCGACGCAGTGATGGCGAACTGGGAGCAGATCAAGAAGGCCGAGAAGGGCGTCGAGTCGATCGTCGCCGGGATCACCCCCGGGCTGGCCTCGCTGCTCTACGCGCACAAGCTCCTGCGCAAGGCCGCGTCCGTCGGGCTCGACCCCGGCGACGCGGAGGAGTCGCTCGACCGGATCGACGCGGCGACGGATGCGCTGCGTCGCGACGACGGTCCTGAGGCGGAGCAGGCGCTCGGCGAGATGCTCGCCGCCGCGGTCGCCTTCGCCCGCACGCAGGGCATCGACGCCGAGTCCTCACTGCGGGGCTGGTCAGCACGCTTCAAGGACCGTTTCGAGGCGATGGAACGCGCGGCGGCCGATCGAGGCCTCGACCTGCACACGATGCCGGCCGACGCGGTCGAAGCCCTGTGGGCCGAGGTCCGGGTCAGAGGGTGACGGGGAGCGCGTCGAGGCCACGGAGGACGAGGCGACCGTTCCACGCGGGCGTGGCGTCGCTCGCGAGCGCGAGCCCCGGGAAGCGCGCCACGAGGGTGCCGATCGCCACCCGTGCCTCGGCTCGGGCCAGCACGGCGCCGAGGCAGTGGTGTATCCCGCCCCCGAACGACAGGTGGTGCGGAGCATCTCGGCGGGTGATGTCGAGCTGGTCGGCATCGGGACCGAAGTGCTCGGGGTCGTGGTTGGCCGCTCCGAGGATCGTGAAGACGAACGAGCCCGGCTCGACGACGACGCCGTCGCCGAGGTCGAGCGGCTCGAGCGCGATCCGTCGCGTGAACTGCACGGGCGAGTCGTAGCGCAGCAGCTCCTCCACCGCATTGCCGATGAGGTCGGGCGTGTTCCGCAGGAGCGTGAGCTGGTCCGGGTTGCGCAGCAGCGCGAGCGTCCCGTTCCCGATGAGGTTCACTGTCGTCTCGTGACCGGCGATGAACAGCAGGATGACCTGGGCGATCAGCTCCTCGGTCGAGAGGCGCTCACCCTCTTCCTCGACCGCGATCAGCGCCGAGAGGAGGTCGTCGGCCGGCTCGGTGCGCTTCCACTCGATCGCCCGCCGCACGTGCTCGAGCATGCTGTCGGATGCCGCCATCAGCTCCGGGACGTCGTCGGGGGTGAGCGTCGGCTCGAGCGCGCGCACCATCGTGTGGGACCACGCCCGGAGCTGGTCGCGGTCGGCCTCGGGCATCCCGAGCATCTCCGAGATCACCGCGAACGGGAGCGGGAACGCGAGGTCCGCGATCACGTCCATCTGCCCGTCGGGCGCCACCCGGTCGAGCGCCTCGTCGACGAGGACCTGCACCCGCTCGTTGAGCGCCTCGACCCGCCGCGGGGTGAACGCCTTCTGCATGAGGCGCCGGATCCGGGTGTGGTCGGGAGGGTCGAGGTTGAGGATCGCGAGCGAGCCGCGGTCGGGCCGGTCGTAGCCCGCGGCGGCGAACATGGCGCGGCGCTCGCTCTCGGACGCGAGGCTCGTCTCCTCCACCGACGTCGTCGGGTTGCGCAGCAGGCGGGAGCAGTCCTCGTAGCGCAGCAGGGTCCACGGGCCGAGCGGGCTCTCGTGGATCGGCACCGACTCCCGCAGCCGCCGGTACTGGGCGTACGGGTCGTCGAAGAACCCGTCCTCGAAGGGGTTGAGGAACAGCTCGGGCTCGGTGGTCGTCACCGGGCCCAGTGTAGGGACGAATTCGGCTCGGCGCGGCCGAAAGCCTTGCGTCACAAGGGTTCTCTCCCCGGAAATGACCCCTTTTCTTCGGCTCGACCCAGGACTACTGTGACCAACCCCCATTCTTCACATTGGCCACATCAGCAACAGCGCCGATGTCCGCCCTCCACGAGCGCCGAAGGGACCCCCAGGACCGTGTCCGATGTCGCCGAGATCATCGCCCGGGAGGTCCTCGACTCGCGGGGTAACCCTACGGTCGAGGTCGAGGTCCTGCTCGCGTCCGGGGCCACCGGCCGCGCCGCCGTTCCGAGTGGCGCCAGCACGGGCGCCCACGAGGCCGTCGAGCTCCGGGACGGCGACGACCGGTACGGGGGCAAGGGAGTCCGCACCGCGGTGCGGCACGTCAACGCCGAGATCGCCGAGGTCGTCGTGGGGCTCGACGCCGACGACCAGCGGCTCCTCGACGAAGAGCTGTGCATGCTCGACGGGACCCCGAACAAGGCCCGCCTCGGCGCGAACGCGATCCTGGGCGTGTCCCTCGCCGTCGCGAAGGCCGCGGCCGACGAGTGCGACCTCCCCCTCTTCCGCTACGTGGGTGGCGCGAACGCGCACGTCCTGCCGATGCCACTGCTCAACGTCCTCAACGGTGGCGCGCACGCCGACTCGAACGTCGACATCCAGGAGTTCATGCTCGCACCCACCGGTGCCGCGAGCTTCTCGGAGGCACTCCGCTGGGGTGTGGAGTGCTACCACGCCCTGAAGGCGCTCCTCCGCGAACGCTCGCTCAACACCGCGCTCGGCGACGAAGGAGGGTTCGCGCCCGACCTGCCCTCCAGCGAGACGGCCCTCGAGCTCCTCGTGGCGAGCATCGAACGAGCCGGGTACCGCCCCGGTGCGGACCTCTCGATCGCGCTCGACGTGGCCGCCACCGAGCTCTTCGCCGACGGACGCTACCGGTTCGCCGGTGACGGCAAGGAGTACAGCGCTGACGAGCTCGTGTCGGTGCTCGCCGACCTGTGCGACCGGTATCCGATCGTGTCGATCGAGGACGGCATGGCCGAGGACGACTGGGACGGGTGGGTCGCACTCACGGAGCGGCTCGGAGACCGGGTGCAGCTCGTGGGCGACGACAACTTCGTCACCAATCCCGAGCGCGTCCAGATGGGGATCGATCGAGGCGCGGCCAACTCGATCCTGGTGAAGGTGAACCAGATCGGGACTCTCACCGAGACGCTCGACACCATCGCGCTCGGGCTGCGCCACGGCTACACATCGGTGATGTCGCACCGGAGCGGCGAGACGGAGGACGCCACGATCGCGGATCTCGCGGTTGCGACGAGCTGCGGGATGATCAAGACCGGCGCGCCGGCACGCAGCGACCGCGTCGCGAAGTACAACCAGCTGCTCCGCATCGAGGAGAGCCTCGGCGCCAACGCCGCCTACCTCGGCGGTGCCGCGCTCGCCGGCGCATCTCCCTCGGGGGTCGACCGTGCCTGACACCCTGCG
>JAWOIO010000177.1:0-5176 GCA_046484625.1 Acidimicrobiia bacterium | reverse complement strand
CGAAGAACGCGATGTCGCGCCCGAGGGAGGCCTAGCGTGGTCTGTCGTTGCTGTGTGGGAGACCGAAGGGTGGAGCCTCGCCAATGACCGAGACGACCAGACGCAAGGCTGGCGCGGCGACGATCGTCTTGCTCACGCTGGCGGCTGGGCAGTTCGTCATGGCCCTCGACATGTCGGTGATGAACGTGGCGATCGCGACGGTCGCCAAGGATGTCGGCACGACGGTCACGGGGATCCAGACGGCGATCACCCTCTACACGCTGGTGATGGCATCGCTGATGATCACCGGCGGCAAGGTTGGCCAGATCCTGGGCCGAAAGCGCGCGTTCGTGATCGGTGGCGTCATCTACGCATGCGGCTCACTCACCACCGCGCTCGCCCCGAACCTCACCGTGCTCATCCTCGGCTGGTCGCTCCTCGAAGGCTTGGGTGCCGTGCTGATCATGCCGGCGATCGTTGCGCTGGTTGCGTCCAACTTCCCGAAGCCGGAGCGACCGAAGGCCTACGGGCTCGTCGCCGCGGCCGGCGCGATGGCGATCGCGCTCGGCCCGTTGATCGGTGGTGCCTTCACCACATACTGGTCGTGGCGATGGGTCTTCGTCTGCGAGGTCATCGCCATCGGCGGGATCCTCGCCTTCTCGCGGCGCATGGAGGACACCCCCGCCGAGGAAGGGGTCCGCCTCGACCTCGTCGGCACGGCGCTCTCCGCGACGGGCCTCGGACTGTTCGTGTTCGGCATCCTTCGGTCGGGGGTATGGGGCGTCGTGCAGCCCAAGCCGGAAGCACCCCAGTGGCTCGGGCTCTCGCCAGTGATCTGGCTGATGCTCGCGGGAGCGGTGACCCTGATGCTGTTCGTTCGGTGGGAGAACCGGCGCGTCGAGCGCGGCGAAGGAGCGCTCCTCGACCCTGCGATGTTGCGGATCCGCCAGCTCAAGGCGGGGGTCGTGTCGTTCTTCTTCACGTACCTCGCCCAGGCCGGCATCTTCTTCGCGGTCCCGTTGTTCCTGTCGGTCGCACTCGGGCTCTCGGCCATGGAGACCGGCGTCCGGATGCTTCCGCTCTCACTCGCGATGCTCGCGTTCGCGGTCGGCATCCCCAAGGTGATCCCGAACGCGTCCCCGCGTCGGGTCGTCAACATCGGGTTCATCGTGCTGTTCTTCGGCATCGTGCTGCTGATCGCCCTGCTCGACGTCGGGGTCGGTGCGGAGATCGTGACCTGGCCACTGCTCATCGTGGGAGCCGGAGTCGGAAGCCTGGCCTCACAACTCGGGGCCGCGACCGTGTCGGCGGTCCCGGACGAGAAGAGCGGCGAGGTCGGCGGGATCCAGAACACGGGAACCCAGCTCGGCGCGTCGATCGGCACCGCACTCGCCGGCGCGATCCTCATCTCAGCACTGACCGCGTCGTTCTTCGCCGGGATCTCGGACAACCCCGACGTCCCCGAGAGCCTCTCTACGAACGCACAGACCGAGCTCTCCGGCGGCATCCCGTTCGTCTCCGACGCCGACCTGGAGGCGGCGCTCGACGACGTCGGCGTATCGGCGAAGACGAGCGATGCGGTCGTCGACGAGAACGCTCAGGCCCGGATCGACGGCCTGCGTGCGGCGTTGTCGGCGCTCGCGCTCTTCGCGCTGCTCGCGCTGGCCTTCACGAGAGCGATCCCGACGGAGCCGCCCGGATCACCGTCGGAAACCAGCGAGGCGCGACCGCGCGCGCGGAGTGAGACGCCGTCCTGACCTCTCGCTACGAACCGAGCGCTGACTCGATGACACCGACGAGCGCCGGATCCTCGGGGTCGACGGTGGGTGCGAATCGACCGATGACCTCACCGTCGGTTCCCACGAGGAACTTCTCGAAGTTCCAGCGGATGTCGCCGTCGACACCTTCGGCATCGGCGATTGCGGTGAGCTCGGCGTAGAGCGGATGGCGCCCGTCGCCGTTGACCTCGATCTTCTCCGTCAGCGGGAACGTCACCCCGTAGGTCTGCGAGCAGAAGGTCTGAATCTCTTCGGCCGACCCCGGCTCCTGCTCGAGGAACTGGTTGCACGGCACGCCGATCACGGTGAAGCCGCGGTCCGCGTACTGCTCGTGGATTCGCTCCAGGCCCTCGTACTGCGGGGTCAGACCACACTTCGAGGCGACGTTCACCACCAGCGCGGCCTTGCCCCGATGCGCACCCAGCTGGTCGGGTGAGCCGTCGAGCCCTGCGATCGGGATGTCGTACACGGACACGGGCATTTCCTCTCGGTGGCGAACGGACTGGCTGCGTGCGAGCGAGAGTCTGGCCGACGGCTCCCGTTCGTGCCATCCGACTCATTCGTGTGTCCCGTTCATCCCCTGGCGATGGCCGATCTCGGGCTCGCCGACGTCTGAACGAGGCGCGGGCCTCAGGCAGTTGGCTCAGGCGCCTTCGGCCGCCAGGTCGAACGAGAACGCCGGGGCGAGCCCGAAGCGCATGAACGCGACCGACGCCGGCTCGTCGGCGGGTTCCGCCGCGTCGAGGTCGATCACGATCGAAGCCGAGTCGTCCGAGACGTCGAACGACCGGACGCGAGCGCGAGGCGCGACGGGCCGCGCGATCGCCTCGATGCCGCCGCGCTCCGCCCGGGCGACGAGCCCGACGGTACCCGGGTGGTCGGGGTCGAGGAGCCCTTCGACCGCGGGCGTCAACCTCAGCGTGATCGTGTCGCCGTCGCCGTCGATCGCGCGGTCGAAGCCGAACGGGATTCCCGGGTGCAGTGCGAGCACACTCGCGAGCACATCCGCGGGATCGCCGGTGAGCCCGAGCGCGTGGACCAGCCGTTCGGTGCCGTTCCAGCCCGTGGCGACCCACGAGTCGGCGAGCATCATGCGCGCGTTGTCGCGTCCGTAGCGCGCCTCGAGGGCAAGCTCACCCGACGCGGCGAGCAGGTGCGCCTGGGCGTCGAACTCCCGGGTGAGCGCCTCGAGCGTCGGGCGCGACCAGGCGGCGAGCTTCGCCTGCGGGTCGAGCTCGCCCGCGTAGTCGCGTCGCCCGGATGATCTGTCGTCGGGCCCGAGCGCGTTGGGGACCGCAGCGAGGGGCAGCGCTCGGACCTGCTCCGTGAGCACGGCCGCGCCCACCGGGTCATTGGCGGGGTCGATCTCGATCGTCCAGTGGCAGTGCGGGTGCCGGTCGGCCGGGCTGCGCGGTGGCCGATGGATCGGACGGATCCGGGCCCGGGGGTTGGTCGCGTAGGCCGTGGCGTCGAACGTCGGGTCCTCGATCGTGTGGCACATCCCGAAGACGCGCTCTTCGCCGTGGTCCTCGGCGTCGAGGAGCGCACCGCAGTGGTTGAGCCAGAACTCACCGTGGAGCGGATCGTTCACCTTGTACGCCACGTCCATGTACTGGTGGACGAACCCACAGTCGAGCTGCAGCGCCTTCATGATCGCGGGCACGTCGTCGCCATCGATGCCCATGAGCGCGCGCAGCCGGTGCGTGTAGACGGGGCTGGCGCCCATCCAGAGGTCGATGGCCACGTCGTTGAGGTCGTCGAGGCTCCCGGTGTGGACGACGACCTGCGGGAGCAAGGCGCGGTTCAGGAGCATCCCATGGAGCATGTGCTCGAGCGCGTAGGACAGCATCGCTCGGTCGTCGAGCTCACCGGGCGTGCAGGGCAACGGGGCCGCCGTCACTTCGCACCTGCTTTCGCGGCGCGGCCGGTCATCGCGCGCCACGCGTCGCGGTCGCGCTCGTCGGCCGGACGTCCCGCGTGGGTCACCGTGTCGACGTCGGCAGCCTCGGCCCGCAGCGCGCCCGCAGTGCAGTCCTCCTTCGCGCGGTGGGCGAACGGGTCGAACTGGAAGTGGCGCATCGCGTTCGTGTGCGTGAGCTTCTCGACCACCTCGGGGGCGAGATCGGCCATGAGCGTCGCTACCTGCTCGGGCCCGTTCGGCCAGGTGCTGTCGGAGTGCGGGTAGTCGGATTCCCAGCAGACGTTGTCGACGTTGAACTCGTCGAGGAGCTTCACCCCCACCCGGTCGTTGATGAAGCAGCAGATGATCCGCTCGTGGAAGAGCTCGGTCGGCCGCAGACCCTGGGGCTGATCGTGCTGGATCCAGCCGTTGTGGCGGTCGAGCGTGTGCTCGGCGCGCCAGAGGAAGTACGGGATCCACCCGATGTCGCCCTCGGTCAGCGAGAAGCGCAGGTCGGGGAAGCGGTGCCAGAAGTCGGCCCAGAGCAGGTCGCCCAACGTGTAGATCGCCATCGCCGACGAGAGGTTCATCGGGACGGGGGGCGGCGCGTCCGGCGACGTCGAGGCCGCCTTGGACGACGAGCCGATGTGGCAGCACAGCACGGTGCCGACGTCGGACGCGGCCGCGAACAGGGGATCCCACGCGTCGGTGTGGATGCTCGGCATGCCGAGGCCGGCCGGGTTCTCGGAGAACGTCACCGCATGACAGCCCTTGTCGGCAAGCCGCCGGATCTCCTTCGCAGCTTCCTCCACGTCGAAGAGCGGGAGGATCCCGCACGGGATGAACCGCTCGGGGTGGGCTCCGCACCACTCGTCGATGTGCCAGTCGTTGTACGCGCGGATCATGACGAGGTTCACATCACGGTCCGGCCCGAGGTTCAGCACCTGGCCCGCGAACCCCGTCCAGTTCGGGAAGTTCAGCCCGGCGAGCTGACCCCCGGCCGACATGTCGCGCACGCGCTCGTCCACGAGATAGCAGCCGGGACGCATGTCCTCGTAGCGCATCGGGTTCACGTTGAACATCTCGGGCGGCTTGCCGGCAACCGCGTTGAGCCCCAGGTTCCGGCCCGCGACCTCGCCGAAGTACCACTGCTGCGTCCCGTCGGGAAGGTCGACGACCCGTGGTGCGTGCTCCCGGTACCGCTCGGGAACGTGCGCGTCGAACATGTCGGCCGGCTCGCAGATGTGGTCGTCGACGGACACAAGGATGAGGTCGTCGGCCCGCATGCGGGCAGCGTAGGTCCGGGGGGGCAGGCTGCCTCGGGGTGAGTGTCACACCCCATGTGCTGGAGTCGAACATATGTTCGTCCTCGATCAGATCGCCGAGGACCTCGAACCGCTCACCCAACAGCATTTCGAGGCGGCCCGGAAGAACGAGCGGCGCGAGTCCCACGACGTCTACCGCTTCGACGCCCTCTGCGACCTCGCCCGCACCGGTGACCGCACCACCGCGCAACGAC
>JAWOIO010000031.1:0-18902 GCA_046484625.1 Acidimicrobiia bacterium | reverse complement strand
CCTGGCGGTGATGTGCGACCTGCGGGTCGCCGCCACGCCCGCGCGCTTCGCGCATCCCGAGCACGGCTTCAGCCAGGTCGTCTACGGCCCCCTCCACGACCTTGTCGGCGGTGCCGTGGCACGCGACCTCGCGCTCACCGGTCGGCGGATCGATGCCGACGAGGCGTTCCGGCTCGGTCTGGTCCGCACCGTCGTCCCGCCAGCGGACCTTCTCGCCGAGGCGCACGCCGTCGCGTCCGAAGTCGCGCTCGCGCCCCGCGAGGTGCTGCTCCTGATGGTGCAGAAGATCCGTCGGCGCGCCGGGATCGTGCCCGGAGCAACCCTCGACCTGTGAGCAGCCGTCCCGCCCAGACTCGGCGAACTGGCACCCGGCGATCTGGCACCCGGCGATCTGGCACCCGGCGATCTGGCACCCGGCGATCTGGGACCCGGCGGACGAGGACCCGGCTCGTCACCCCGCGGTTCGCGTTGGTGGTGGGTGCCGGCATGGCGTACTTCCTCGCGCTCGGGGTCGTGCTTCCCGTGGTGCCCCAGTACGTGGAACGCCGACTCGACGGCGGCAGCGTCGCGGTGGGCGTCGCGGTGGGTGCGCTGTTCGTCGGCGCGGTGCTCCTTCGCCCCTACGTCGGTCGCGTTGGTGATCGGGTGGGGAGGCGCGTCCTCATCGTGGTGGGGGCCGCGGTGGTCGCGGTCTCGGTCGTGCTCTACGGCGCCGTGGAGTCGTTGCCGTTCCTGGTGGGTGCCCGTGCGCTCACCGGCCTGGGCGAAGCCGCGTTCTTCGTGGGTGCTGCGACCATGATCACTGACCTCGCGCCTGCCGACCGGCGGGGCGAGGCGATCAGCTACTGGTCGGTCGCGGTGTACGGCGGCCTCGCGTTCGGTCCCGTGCTCGGCGAGACCCTGGTCGACGATCACGGCTACGGCGCGGCGTGGGTGGTGGCGGGGTTGCTCGCCGCGTTCGCCGCCGTGCTCGGGCTCTTCACCCGCGAGACAGAACGACCGAGTGCCGACGCCGGACCACCACCCGGCGGCATCTTGAACCGCGCCGCGCTCGGGCCCGGGACCCTCCTCTTCTCCGGGCTCATCGCGTTGGCGGCCTTCACCGCGTTCGTCCCGCTCTACGTCGACGACGTCGGGTTGGGGAGCGCCGACGTGGTGTTCCTGCTGTACGGCGGTCTCGTGCTCGCCGTCCGCATCGTCGGCGCGCGGCTCCCCGACATCCTCGGTGGTCGGCGCTCCGGGGCCATGGCGCTTGCGGCCACGGCCGCAGGGATGACGGTCATGGCGGCATGGGGGACGACCGCCGGGCTCCTCGCGGGGACGCTGCTCTTCGCGGTCGGCATGTCGCTGCTGTACCCGGCACTGCTCCTCCTCGCGCTCGGGGGGGCACCCGAGGCCGAGCGCGCCTCGGTGGTGGGGACGTTCAGCGGCTTCTTCGACCTGTCGCAGGGCGTGGGCTCGATCCTGGTCGGCGCGGTCGCCGCCGGTGCGGGCTACCGCGGTGCCTTCGGGGCCGGCGCGGTGTTCGCGGCGGCCGGTTGCGCGGCGATCCTCGTGCGGGTGGGGCGGCGCGCGCGACGCGTCGTGAGCTCCGAGCTCGACGCGATGGCAGTGGAGCATCCCGGCCCGTGACCTCACTCCTCGCGACGAACGACTTCCCCCCGAAGATCGGTGGGATCCAGACCTACCTCCACGAGCTCTGGCGACGACTCCCCGCCGACGCGACGACCGTGTTCACGACGCGGCACCCGGAGGCGGCGGCGTGGGACGCATCGCAGCCCTTCCGGGTCGAGCGCACGACGCAGAGGTTCCTCTTGCCGACGCGCGCCATGGCGCGGCGCGTGGATGCGCTCGCCACCGAGGTCGATGCCGACGTCGTGTTCCTCGACCCGATGCTCCCGCTCGGGCACGTCGGACCGCGGCTGCGTCGCGCTCCCTACGTGGTCGTCGCCCACGGGGCCGAGATCACGGTCTACGGACGGATCCCGGGGTCGGCGTCGGTCGCTCGACGAGTGCTGCGGAGCGCGGCCGGTGTCGTGGTGGCAGGGGAGTACGTGGCCGGCATGGTCGAGCGCGTCGCGGGCCGACCGGTACCGATGCTCGCCGTCCCGCCGGGTGTCGACCCGGCGCGCTTCGTGCCCCTCGACGAGGCCGCCCGCAGTGCCGCGCGCGCGCGTCTCGGGCTCGATCGGGATCGACCACTCGTCCTCGGCGTGAGCCGCCTCGTCCCGCGCAAGGGGTTCGACGTGCTGATCGATGCGGTCGCCCGGCTCGACGGTGTTCAGGTCGCGATCGCGGGTACCGGCCGCGACGCGGCACGGCTTGCACGCAGGGTGCGCAGTCGCGGTGGCGAGGATCTCGCGTCGCGTGTCCACCTCCTCGGTCGCGTCCCCGACGCCGACCTCCCGGCGCTCTACGGATCAGCCGACGTCTTCGCGATGCTCTGCCGTGAGCGATGGGGCGGTCTCGAGGCGGAGGGATTCGGGATCGTGTTCCTCGAAGCCGCCGCGTGCGGCGTTCCTGCGGTCGCGGGCCGGAGCGGGGGCGCGCACGAGGCGGTCGTCGACGGCGACACCGGCGTCGTGGTCGACCCCGGGGACGTCGGCGCGGTGCGCGACGCGATCGCCGACCTCCTGGCCGACGATGGCGCACGGCGCCGGATGGGCCAGGCTGCGCTCGCCCGGGCGCGGAGCGAGTACTCCTACGACACGCTGGCGGGACGACTCGCGCCGCTCGCCGCGGGGGATCTCTCCGTCCTTGCCTGACATAGCCTCGCGGGCATGGCGGGGCGAAGGATCGTGGTTTCGTCGTGGGTCGCCGACGCCGTGTTCGCGCTCGGCGTGGTCCCGGTCGCGGTCGGCATCGACGACCTCGATGGTGTCGCGGTCGGAGTCTCGCTCGCCCTCTTCTTCGGCTCTCTGCTCGTGTGGTCGTGGGCGTTCGCGGTCGCAGTCGCACGCAGCGCGCAGGGCGACGACGTCGTCGTCGCGAACCTGTTCGGGACGATGGGAGCGGCGCCGCGGGACCTGCGATGGCACCTGTTCGGCTCGCTCGGCGTCTGCATCGCGATCGCGGGCGCGACCGCCGTCGCGAACCCCTTCGGCGTGCTCGTGCCGATGCTCCCGTTGGGCTTCGTGGGCCTGTGGGCAGCCCGCCACGGGACGTTCCCGGAGCGGCGGGACACGGGCCGACGACGCTAGGCAACCGCCGCGCGACGTGCCCGGCGACGGCAGTTTGCGCCGAGCGAGGCGACTTGGTTCGATGGGCCGATGGCAGACGAGGCTCACGAGTGGATCAGCGTCGCCGCCCCGCCGCAACGGTGCTGGGATGTCGCGACCGACTACGAGCGGTATCCGGGTTGGGCGCGTGACGTGAAGCACGTCGCGGTCCTCGATCGTGACGAATCCGGCCGCGGTGCCCGCGTCGAGTACCGCGTGGCCGGCCTCGGGCGCAGCATCCGCTACGTCCTCGAGTACGACTACACCGAGGCCCCCGGGGCGTTCTCGTGGAAGCTCGTCGAAGGCGATGTCCTGCGCCGACTCGACGGCCGCTACGCGTTCGAGGTGGAGGGCGACGGGACCCACGTGACCTACGACCTGGCGGTCGACATCTCGATCCCGCTCCCGGGGCTGCTGAAGCGCCGCGCCGCGGGGATGATCATGGGCACCGCGCTGAAGGAGCTGAAGAAGGAGATCGAGCGATGAGTGAGCCCGCGCACGTGCCGGAGCCCGAGCCCGCCGCCGCTGCCGATGCACCCGGCGACGACGAGCCTGGCGACGACCTGCCAGGCGACGAGGGGCCGGGACTCCCGCCTCCGACCCCGGTCGAGTCACTCGTCGGGGCGCTGCTCGAGGCCGGGCCGGAGGTCGCCGAGCACGTCGTCCGGGCCGCGCAGGAGCTGCTGCTCGCCGTGCAGGTGATCGTGGATGCCGCCGACCGCGCCGTGCAGGAGCAGCAACGCCTCCAAGCCGATGCGCCCGCGCCCGCTGCCGGTGCCGATGCCGATCCCGGCGCCGCCGGTGCGCAGGCCTCGGTTCGCCACCTCGACATCGCCGAGTGACGCCTCCGGTCACCTGCACTGCCGGCGTGGACGTCGGTGGGACCAACCTGCGGATCGGGGCTGTCGACGGTGACGGGGACGTCCTCGAGGATCGCCGGGTGTCGTCACCGGAGTCCACTGATGCACTGCTCGCCGCCATCGCCACGCATCTCGAGGACCTCAGGGCCGCGACGGGTCGCGAGATCAGTGCGATCGGGGTGGGGATCGCCGGGCTCGTCGACCGCGACGGCGTGCTGCACTATGCCCCCAACCTCCCGCAGTACAACGGCGTGCCGCTCCGAGCGATGCTGACGGACCGACTGGGCATCCCCGTGGTCGTGGACAACGACGCGAACGCGGCGGCCTGGGGCGAGGCGCGCCACGGTGCGGCCCGCGGGTACGACCACGCCCTCGTGTTCACCCTCGGCACCGGCGTCGGAGGCGGCATCATCAGCGACGGACGCCTGCTGCGAGGCGCGCACGGCTTCGCAGGTGAGGTCGGCCACTGGCAGCTCGACCCCGACGGTCCCATGTGTGCGTGTGGCCAGGTCGGGCACTGGGAGGCGTTCGCGTCGGGGACCGGTCTCGGCCGCCGCGCACGCGACGCGGCTGCGACCGGCTCGGCACCGAACGTCCTCGCCCGGGCGGGTGGCGACGCCGACGCGGTGCGGTCTGAGCACGCAGCCGAGAGCGCGGTCGCCGGGGAGCTCGACGGCCTTGCGCTGCTCGAGGAGTACGCCCACGACGTCGCGCTCGGGTTCGCGGGGTTGGCGAACGTGTTCGACCCGGAGATCGTCGTTGTGTCGGGCGGGCTCGTCGCGCTGGGCGAGGTGCTGCTCGGGCCGGTCCGGCGTGTGTTCGACGGCCAGCTGGAGGGCGCCGAGCAGCGTCCCCGGGTGCCGGTCGTCGCGGCGGCGTTGGGCGATGCCGCGGGTCTCGTCGGCGCCGCCGCACTCGCCAGATAGCGAGTGGCGATGAAGGAGTGGCGATGAAGGTCGGGATCACACTCCCGTCGTTCGTGGACGACCCGGCGGTGCCGCTCACCGTCGCACGCGTGGCCGAGGAGTCCGGTGTCGACGGCGTCTTCGTCTACGACCACCTCTTCCGTCGGAACGCAGCGGGGGAGCGACGCCCTGCCCTCGAGGGAATCTCGCTGTTGGGGGCGGTGGCCGCCGCGACCCACCAGATCTGCGTCGGCACCTTGGTGCTGCGAGCATCGCTGCGCCCGCCGGCGTCCCTGGCCGCGGCGATCGGCACCGTCGCATCGCTCGCGCCGGGTCGCGTGATCGCCGGCATCGGGGCCGGCGACAGCGAGAGCAAGGAGGAGAACGAGACGTTCGGTCTCGGGTTCGGAACCGTCGAGGACCGCCTCGCGGTCCTGGCCGACACGGTCGCGGCGGTGCGCGACCGCGGCGCGACGGTGTGGGTCGGGGGAGGGCTGGAGGAGGTCCGTCGGATCGCGGCGGAGACGGCTGACGGCTGGAACCGGTGGGGCGGCCAGCCGGACGCGTTCGCCGCGCACGTCGCCGAGGTGCGTGCCGCCGCGCGGCGGTCGCCATGCGAGTGCTCATGGGGAGGACTCGTGGTCCTCGACACCGACGACGACGCCGCGGCGGCGAAGGCCGCTCGGCTCGGAGCGCCTTCGTTCGCGTTGGTCGGCGGGCCGGCCACGATCGCCGACCACCTCGCGACGTTCGCCGCCGCAGGTGCCGACTGGGTGATCGTCGCGCCCGTCGACGCGAGCGACCCGGAGAACGCGCGTCGTCTGGGTCGGGAAGTGCGGCCGCTACTCCCGACGGACCCGACGTCCTAGCGGCCCCGGACTCGCGCTGCGTCGCGCAGGCGGGCTGCTACTTCCGCGAGCGATCGGGCGCGGTCGCACGACGCATCGGGGTGTAGCTCGTAGGGATCGATGAGCACCGGCCGGATTCCGGCCGCGAGTGCACCCTCCACGTCGGCGGCAGGGGTGTCGCCGACATGGATCGTCCGCTCCGGCGCGACCTGGAGCGCGTCGAGGGCGAGCTCGAAGATCCGCGGATCCGGCTTCGAGATCCCGACGACGCCGGAGTCGAGCACGATCCGGACGTCGACGCCCGGACCCGGGCCGACCTGGCAGATGCCGTCCTCGTGCAGCTGACGCTCGACCGTGCCGTCGGCGTTGGAGACGACCGCGAGCGCGACGCCGAGCTCGGCCAGCTCGACGAGGGCTGCGTGTGCGCCGGGGATCATGCGGGTCCAGACGTCGCCGAGACCGAACTCGGCGAGCAGGACGCCGGTGGCCTCGTCGAGAGCGTCGTCGGGGACACCGCAGACGCTCGCGTACGCGCGGTTGTACGCGTGCCAGACCGATGTGCCGTCGCCGTGGTGGTCGAGCCGGGGATCCGATGGCCCCTTCGGAGCCCGCAACGCGGCGACGCCCTCGTAGTGGGCGCGGTCGAGGTCGTCGGGGGCGATCTCGATGCCGAGGCGGCGCAGCGCCCCGCGCATCCGCTCATGATCGGGGAGGTAGAAGACTCCGCCGAGGTCGAGGAGGACGGCGTCGACGTCGAGCATGAGGCACCCGAGCGTAGCGACTGCGGGGTCGGCGTCCGATCCTGCGCATCGAGTGCGACAGGTGGGCGCGAAGGCCGCTGGTACCGTGACCGGCGATGGACTTCCGCCGGATCAACGCACTCCCGCCGTACGTGCTCGCCACGATCGACGGGCTGAAGCTCGAGGCGCGTCGTTCGGGCGTCGACGTGATCGACCTCGGGTTCGGCAACCCGGATCTCCCGCCGTCGGACCTCGCCGTCGACAAGCTGTGCGATGCGGTGCGCAATCCCCGTAACCACCGCTACTCCTCGAGCCGGGGAATCCCGAAGCTCCGGCTCGCGATCACCGATCTGTACCGCCGCCGCTTCGGCGTCGAGCTCGACCCCGAGACCCAGGCCTGCACGACGATCGGCGCCAAGGAGGGGTTCTCGCACCTCATGTGGGTGCTGCTCGGCCCCGGCGACGCTGCGATGGTGCCGAGCCCCTCGTACCCCATCCACATCTGGGGCCCGCTCTTCGCCGGCGCCGAGATCCGCCACGTGCGCCTCGGTCCGGAGCAGGACTTCTTCGACAACCTGCTCGAGTCCTGGGAGGACTCCTGGCCCCGCCCGAAGGTCATCGTGCTCTCCTTCCCGCACAACCCCACGACGGCGTGCGTCGACCTCGCATTCATGCAGCGGATCATCGACTTCGCCCGCGAGCACGACGTGTTCCTCGTCCACGACTTCGCGTATGCCGACCTCGGCTTCGACGGCTACGACCCACCGTCGATCCTGCAGGTCCCCGGCGCCGACGAGGTCGCGGTCGAGCTCTACACCTTGACGAAGTCCTTCTCGATGGCTGGATGGCGGGTCGGCTTCCTGCTCGGCAACGCCGAGGTGGTCGCGGCGCTCGCCAAGCTCAAGAGCTACCTCGACTACGGGACGTTCCAGCCGATCCAGATCGCCGCCACGGTCGCGATGAACGAGACGCCCGACTTTCCGCTCGAGGTCAACGCCGTCTACAAGCGTCGCCGTGACGCGCTGATCGGCGGCCTGGCCCGCGCCGGATGGGAGGTCGAAGCCCCTCAGGGGACGATGTTCGTGTGGGCACCGATCCCCGAGCCCTACGAGGAGCTCGGCAGCCTGGAGTTCGCGAAGCTGCTCGTGCGCGAGGCGCGCGTCGCGGCCTCGCCCGGCGTCGGCTTCGGCCCGGGGGGCGAGGGATTCGTGCGGTTCGCGCTCGTCGAGAACGAGCAGCGCATCGGCCAGGCCACCCTCAACCTCAAGCGGGCGCTCACCAAGCTCGGGTGAGGGGTGTCGAGCATCAGCCCTCGTAACCCGGGGCGGGCCGTCGTAGTCTGAGCCGTGATGCTCTACTGGATGGTCAAGGGCGCGCTCACGCCGGTGCTCAGGGTCGCGTACCGGATCAAGGTGGAGGGCCGCGAGCACCTGCCGAAGCGCGGCCCGGTGATCATCGCCGCGAACCACCGGTCGTTCCTCGACTCGATCTTCCTCCCGCTGCTCATCGGGAAGCGTCGGATGACGTTCGTGGCCAAGGCCGAGTACTTCGACAAGGCCCGGACCCGCTGGTTCTTCCGCGGCGTCGGGCAGATCCCGATCCGACGAGAAGGTGGGAGCGCCAGCCAGCGGGCCCTCGATGCCGCGACCGAGGTCCTGGAGCAGGGTGGCGTCTTCGGGATCTATCCCGAGGGCACCCGGACGCGCTCGGGCAAGACCCATCGTGGGCACACCGGCGTGGCCCGGCTCGCGCTCCGCACCGGGGCGCCGATCGTGCCTGTGGGCCTGGTCGGGACCGACGAGTGCCAGCCGACCGACAAGAGGCTCCCGCGACCCTTCCGCACGATCACGATCCGGATCGGGGCACCTGTCTTGCCGGAGCGGTTCGCGGCCACCGACGACCGCATGGCGCTCCGGCGTCTGACCGACGAGGTGATGTTCGAGATCGTGCAGCTCTGCGGTTGCTACGAGTACGAGGACGTCTACGCCACGAAGCAGGCGGAGGATCTGCCGGTGGAGCCGGTCCGACTCCCGACGTTCGAGTCCCGTCCGGTCACCCGCGTCGCCTGACCCGCTGCGGCAGGCGCGCAACAGGTCCGCTCAGTCGGGTGCCGCCCAACCACGCGACCGCTCGACTGCCCGGGTCCACTCCGCGTAGCCGGCGGCGACCGTGTCGTCGGGGTCCGGTTCGAACGACGCCTCGCTCGTCCATGCCGCGGCTGCGTCGGCCGGAGAGCTCCAGACGCCCTCCGAGATGCCGGCCAGGTACGCGGCGCCGAGCGCCGTCGTCTCCTCGACCGCCGGTCGGCGCACCGGCACGTCGAGCGCGTCGGCCTGGAGGCGGCACAGCAGGTCCATGACACTGGCCCCGCCGTCGACCCGCAGCTCGGTGACCGGGTGTCCCGCTGCGGCGGTCATGGCATCGACGACGTCGCGCGTCTGCCAGACCATCGAGTCCACCACGGCCCGCGCGAGATGGGCACGGGTCGTCCCGCGCGTGATGCCGAGCACCGTCCCGCGTGCGTAGGGGTCCCAGTACGGCGAGCCCAGGCCGGTCAGCGCAGGCACGAACACGACGCCACCGGCGTCGGGGACGCTCGACGCGAGCGCCTCCGTCTCGGACGCGTCGTCGATGATCCCGAGTCCGTCGCGCAGCCACTGGACGGCCGCGCCGGTGACGAAGATCGACCCCTCGAGCGCATAGGTGAACGTGTCGCCGAGCGCCCACGCGACCGTGGTCAGGAGTCCGGGCACGGGCTCCGGGCACGTCTCGCCCGCGTTCATGAGGACGAACGACCCCGTTCCGTAGGTGTTCTTGGTCATGCCGGGCTCGAAGCACGCCTGGCCGAACAGGGCCGCCTGCTGATCGCCCGCGATCCCTGCGACGGGGACGACCAGCCCTGCCGCGCAGTCGGCCACGGTCGTGCCGAAGCGTCCGCTGCTCGGCAGCACCTCCGGGAGCAGGGTGGGCGCCAGGCCGAACAGCTCGAGCAGCTCGGCGGACCAGGCGCGCGCGCCGACGTCGTACAGCATGGTACGGCTGGCGTTCGACGGGTCGGTCGCGTGGACGCCACCGTCGGTGCCGCCCGTGAGACGCCAGAGGATCCACGAGTCGACCGTTCCGAACGCGAGATCCGGATGCATGTCGACACCGCCGGGACCGAGTAGCCACTCGAGCTTCGTGCCCGAGAAGTAGGGATCGAGGACGAGGCCCGTCCGGGCGCGGACGAGTGGCTCGGCGCCGGCGTCGCGGAGCTCGTCGCACCGCGCCGCGGTCCGACGGTCCTGCCAGACGATGGCGCGATGCGGTACCGCTCCCGTCGTCCGGTCCCACAGGACGGTCGTCTCCCGCTGGTTCGTGATGCCGATTCCGGCTACCACGATGTGGAGGTCGCGGAGCCGATCCACCACCTCGCCGAGGGTGGCGATCGTCGCCGACCAGATCTCTTCGGGGTCGTGCTCGACCCAGCCGGGACGGGGGAAGTGCTGGGGGAACTCGCGGTACGCGGATGCCTGCAGAGCACCGTGGGCGTCGAACGCGAGCGTGCGGACTCCGGTGGTGCCGGCGTCGATCGAGAGGACGACGGCCATGCGTCAGCGGCTGTCCCAGAACGCCTCGGTGGGGGCCGGGACGTCGGTCGTCGCGACCGCAGCAGGGGTGGCGGGGACTGCCGGCGTGGCCCCGGCTGTCGCCGACCGGTCGAGGGCACGAACCAGCGCCGCGCCGAGCGCGCGGTGCCGGGGCCGGAACTCGAAGACGAGGGGGACGTCGCCGGCGCCGCTCACCGTGACCTGGGAGAGGAGTCGGCGGGTGCGAGCCCGGACGAGCTCGAGGGTCTCGAAGCGCTTGCCGAGCGAGATCGACCCCGCGGCGCGGCCGCGGCCCTCGAACACGAGCACGCGGCGGTTGGTGAGCACGAGCAGGTACTGGCGCCGGGCGAGGAACAGGAGCGGGACACCGAGCCGCTGACGCGTGGCCCAGCAGCGACCGGAGGCCGCGATCTCCTCGCCGGTTCCCAGTGCCGGGGTCGCCAGCTTGCTGATCCGTTCGGTGAGTCGGTGACCGGGGTTCGGCACGCTTCGAGGATACCGGGCGTGCCGCGCCTGCGAGACTCGCTGGAGGCGAACCAGGCACGCGAGCAGAGGAGCGGCATGCGTATCGGAATGCTCACCGGAGGTGGCGACTGTCCGGGGTTGAACGCGGTGATCCGTGCGGTCGTCCGCAAGGGCAACGGCCAGTACGGCCATCAGATCTTCGGGTTCGGACACGGCTGGCGCGGGCTGATCGAGGGCGAGATGCGCGAGCTCGACCTCGCGTCGTCCCGTGGGATCCTCCGGAGGGGAGGGACGATCCTCGGGACATCGCGGACCAACCCGTTCCAACGCGACGACGGCGTCGCGGCGGTCCTCGCCACGCTCGAGACCGAGCGTATCGACGCGCTCATCGCGATCGGGGGCGAGGACACGCTCGGCGTCGCCCATCGGCTCGGTGAGGAAGGCGTCCGTTGCATCGGCGTCCCGAAGACCATCGACAACGACTTGTCGGCCACCGACGTGACGTTCGGGTTCAACACCGCGGTGCAGATCGCGTCCGACGCGCTCGACCGGCTGCATACCACTGCCGAGAGCCACGACCGGGTGCTCGTGGTCGAGGTGATGGGTCGCCATGCCGGTTGGATCGCGCTGCACTCGGGGCTCGCCGGAGGCGCCGACGTGATCCTCATTCCCGAGGAGCCCTTCGACATCGACGCGGTGTGCGACCGACTCCGGCACCGGTCGGCGCAGGGCTCGCACTCGTCGATCATCGTGGCCGCCGAAGGCGCGGCGCCGCGCGCCGGGACGATGGCCACGCAGGAGGCCGGGGTCGACGAGTTCGGCCACGTCCGCCTGGGCGGGATCGCCAACCTCCTCGGCCCGGAGATCGAGACCCGGACCGGCTTCGAGACCCGCGTCGTGGTCCTCGGCCACCTGTTGCGGGGTGGGACGCCGACCGCGTTCGACCGCATCCTCGCCACGCGGTTCGGCCTCGAGGCGATCGACGCCGCGCACGAAGGTGACGGCGACGTGATGGTCGCACTGCAGGGCACCGACGTGGTCAGGGTGCCGCTCGCCGACGCGGTGGGCACCCTCAAGACCGTCCCGCCCGAGCGCCTCGCCGAGGCAGAGGTGTTCTTCGGATGACCGAGGCGATCGAAGCGGGACGGGCGCTCGCGGACCTCCTCCTGCTCCTCGAGCTCGAGCCGCTGGAGGTGAACCTGTTCCGTGGGGTCAGCCCCGACGAGGACCAGCAGCGCGTGTTCGGCGGTCAGGTCGCGGCGCAGGCGCTCGTCGCCGCCGGTCGGACCGTCGACGGGGAGCGGCCGGTCCACTCGCTGCACTCGTACTTCCTGCGCCCCGGCGACCCAAACGTGCCGATCGTGTACGAGGTGGACCGCATCCGCGACGGCCGGTCGTTCACGACCCGTCGTGTCGTCGCGATCCAGCACGGGCGCGCGATCTTCAACCTGGCCGCGTCGTTCCAGATCGTCGAGCCCGGTCCCGACCACCACCTGCCGATGCCCGACGTCCCAGAGCCCGACTCGCTCCCCACGTACCGGGAGCGGCTGGAGCCGCACCTCGATCGCTTCAGCGAGGGCATGGCGGAGTGGCTGGGCCGGGAGCGCCCGATCGACTCACGTCCGACCGAGGCGCCGCACTGGCTCGAGCCGTCGCCGCGACCACCGGCGCAGGACGTGTGGATCCGCGCGAACGGCACGTTGCCCGACGACCCGCTCCTGCACGCGTGCGTCGTCGCCTACGCATCGGATCTCTCGTTGCTCGACACGGCGACGCTCCCGCACGCGATCGGTCACGACGGCCAGTTCCAGATGGCGAGCCTCGACCATGCGATGTGGTTCCACCGCCCGTTCCGGGCCGACGAGTGGCTCCTCTACCACCAGACGAGCCCGTCCGCGAGCAACGCGCGCGGGCTCGCGCTCGGCCACGTGTTCTGCCACGACGGCACGCTCGCGATCACCGTGATGCAGGAGGGGCTCCTGCGCCCGGTCGGCCCCCCCTCGTCCTGAGCGGACGCCCCGACCGGACACAGGGGGGAGCGCCGGTACGCTCCGAGGGTGCCGGGCCCCCACTTCCGCGTCGATCTGCGCTCCGACACCGTCACCACGCCCACGCCCGCGATGCGCGCGGCGATGGCCGATGCCGACGTCGGCGACGACGGCTACGGGGAGGACCCGACCGTCAACCGCCTGGAGTCGCTCGCCGCGGCGCTGCTGGGGACCGATTCGGCCTTGTTCACGCCCTCGGGCCGGATGGCGAACCAGCTCGCGCTGATGGTGCTCGGGGAGCGGGGGACCGAGGTGCTGTGTGGTGCCCGGAGCCACGTGTTCCGCTACGAGCTGGCGGCGGCAGCCGGGAACGCCGGAGTACAGCTGCATCCCCTTCCCGACCGGAACGGGCTTCTCTCCGCCGGTGATGTCGACGCGGCCATCGCCGACCAAGCGCACCACCTCGCCCCGATCTCGATGGTCATCCTCGAGAACACGCACATGCCCGCGAGCGGTCGCCCCTGGCCCCTCGACCACCTCGACGCGGTGATCACCAGTGCCCGCACCCACGGTCTGGCGGTGCACGTCGACGGGGCCCGGATCTGGAACGCCTCGGTCGCGACCGGCACGGCCCCCGACCGCTTGGTGCGCGACGCGGATACTGCGATGTTCTGCCTGTCGAAGGGTCTCGCCGCGCCGGTCGGATCGCTGCTCTGCGGCCCGGCCGACGTCATCGACGCGGCACGCGAGGACCGCAGCCGCCTCGGAGGTGGGATGCGCCAGGGTGGGGTCCTCGCGGCTGCCGGGATCGTCGCCCTCGAGACGATGGTCGAGCGCCTCGCCGACGATCACGAGCGTGCGCGCCGCCTGGCGACGTTGCTCGCGGAGCGCTTCGACGGGTGCATCGATCCGCAGTCGGTCGAGACCAACCTGGTGTGCGTCCCGCTCGATAGGCTGCCCGACCACATCGTCGAACGACTCGCCGAGCGCGGCGTCCGCTGCGGCACGATCGACGCCCGGACCGTACGCTTCGTGACCCACAAGGACGTCGATGACTCCGACATCGACCACGTGCGCGACGCGCTGGACGAGATCGTCGCCGAGCAGGGGACCACGACCACATGAGTGGAGCGCCGACCACGGGCACCGAGGACGACCTCGAGGTGACGACGCGGGCCGCACTCGGCCGCGCCTGGTAGCCCCGCACCATGGCAGTCATCGACGAGGTTCCCGCGAGCGCGCTCGCGATCTACGCGCATCCCGACGATCCGGAGATCTCCGCGGGCGGCACGCTCGCCCGATGGGCCGCGGCGGGCGCCGAGGTCTGGGTGCTCATCACGACCCGCGGCGACAAGGGGACGCCCGACCCCGACGCGGACCTCGCCGCGGTGGCCGCCCGTCGGGTGGAGGAGACCGCGGCATCGGTCGAGATGCTGGGGCTCGCCGGACATGCCCACCTCGACCACGGTGACGGCGAGATCGACGAGCCCCGGCTCCGAGAGGAGATCGTCCGTCAGGTCCGCACGCTGCGCCCCGAGGTCGTGCTCGGCCCCGACCCGACCGCGGTGTTCTTCGGCGACTCGTACATCAACCACCTCGACCACCGGGTGACCGGGTGGGCGGTCCTCGACGCGGTCGCGCCGGCGGCCGGGAACGCGCACTACTACCCCGAGCACCGGCGCGACGGCCTCGACGTCCACCGGGTCCGCAGCGTGTACCTCTCGGGAACGCTGGAGCCGAACTGCTGGATCGACATCAGCACAACGCTGGAGCGGAAGATCGATGCGCTCTTCTGTCACGAGAGCCAGCTCACCGAGACGGGCGACTGGTTCCGGGAGTTCCTGCGTCAGAGCGCCGAAGAGGCGGGGCGCGCGGCCGGGGTGCCGCACGCGGAGTCGTTCCGCCGGATCAGCACGGGCGGGTGACCCGGGTCCCGCGCGCCACGGCGTCGTGGTCGTGCGTCAGCGGGGCTTGACCCGCCACTCGCCCATCGCCCGCAGCACCAGGACCGCCACGATCCCGACGCCGCCGGCGGCGAGGACCGATCCGATCACCACGCCGAGCAGCTTTGACGCCTGGCAATCCCCCTCGCATCCGACGTCGACGAGCCCGTAGGCGATGATCCCGCCGAACACCCCGGCGACGACGACGCTCAAGAACGACACGACGAACGCGGCGCGCGACGGCATCTGTGGTGGCGCCTCGCGCGACGGGGAACCAGCGTCCGGCGCACGGTCGGGTGCATCGTCGGGGGGTGTGGCCATGGCCCGATCGTACGGCGACGACGGGCCGGTAGGCTCGCCGGAGTGCGGGAATGGCTCGTCGGTGGTGCGCTGGTGGAGGCGCCGACCGGTGTACTGCTGGTCCGGAACGTCCGTCGAGGTGGCGCGACCGACTGGAGCACTCCCGGTGGCGTGATCGACGCCGAGGACGCATCGTTGCTCGCGGGCCTCACGCGCGAGGTCTTCGAGGAGACCGGGCTGCGGGTCACGAGCTGGGAGGGCCCGATCTACGAGGTCCGGGCCGTCGCCGTCGACCTCGCGTGGACCCTTCGCGTGGAGGTGCACCGCGCGTTGGCATACGAAGGCGAGCTGCGGGTCGACGACCCCGACGGCATTGTCGTCGAGGCTGCCTTCCTGTCCGGGCTCGAGTGCGAGGCGCGCCTCGCCGACGGAGCGCCGTGGGTCCACGAGCCGTTGTGCACGTGGCTCCGGGAGCGGTGGGGGCCCGACGAGGCGCGCGACTTCTCCTACGACGTGATCGGGACGTCGCGCGCGGGGCTCCAGGTCCGACGCGCCGAATCGTGAGCGGTGCCGGGGACGACGTCCCGGCGCCCCCCGCGATCCTGCACCTCGACCTCGACGCCTTCTTCGCCGCCGTCGAGCAGGTCGCCGACCCGTCGTTGCGCGGCCGTCCGGTCGTCGTCGGTGGCCTCGGGCCGCGCGGCGTGGTCGCCGCCGCGAGCTACGAGGCGCGTCGCTTCGGGATCTTCTCGGCCACACCGATGGCCAGGGCGCGCCGAGCGTGCCCTGATGCCGTCTTCCTCGCGCCCCGGTTCGATGCGTACGCCGAGAAGAGCGCAGAGGTGATGGGCATCTTGCGAGCGGTGACGCCCCTGGTGGAGCCGATCTCGCTCGACGAGGCCTTCCTCGACGTGCGCGGCGCCCGTCGTCGGCTCGGGACCGGGCCCGAGATCGCGGCGAGCCTCCGCGCGCAGATCCGGGCGGAGACCGGCCTGACGGCGTCGGTGGGCGTCGCGACCACGAAGATGCTCGCCAAGATCGCGAGCGACGAGGCCAAGCCCGACGGCCTGCTCGTCGTGCCCGCCGGTGAAGAGCTGGACTTCCTCCATCCCCTTCCGATCCGACGGCTGTGGGGAGTCGGTCCGGCGACGCAGCGCCGGCTCGACCGGTTCGGCGTCGTCACCGTGGGGGACCTCGCCGCGCTGCCGGAGACGACGCTCGTGCACGCGCTCGGGGTCGCGCACGGCGAGCACCTCCACGCGCTGTCGTGGAACCGCGATGCGCGCGACGTCGAGCTCGGCCGTCGCGTCAAGTCGGTCGGCCACGAGGAGACGTTCCCCGCCGATGTGCGAGACCGCGACGTCCTCCGACACGAGGTGCGTCGGCTCAGCGAGCAGGTGGGGGAGCGCCTCCGCCGTGCCGGCCAGGCCGCGCGCACCGTCCAGCTGAAGGTCCGCTATCACGACTTCCGGACCATCACGCGATCGAGGACCCTCGCCGAGGCGACCGACCTGTCGTCCGACGTCACCCGCACCGCGCTGGACCTGCTCGATGCAGTCGAGGTCGGCGACGGCGTCCGGTTGCTCGGCGTGTCCGCCCAGCAGCTCGAGTCCGCCACCGCGATCCAGCGGTCGCTCTTCCCCGACGATGCCGAGACGACGCCTGGTGGGCGGGAGCGCCGCGGGCGCCTCGAGCGGTCCGTCGACGCGGTGCGGGAGCGGTTCGGCCAGGATGCGGTGCTCTCGGCGCGCCGGGCTCCGAGACCGGATGGCGATCGGGGCCCGCAAGGCGAGTCGCCGGAGGGGGAGCCATGACGCTGCGCATCGGTATCGCCGGCTGTGGCTTCATCGCGTCGGTCCACGCGCTCGCGATCCAGTCACTCGTCGACGCCGGGATCGTCGATGCATCGATCGTCGCCGTGCTCGACATCGACCCTGGCCGGAGCGGCCGCTTCGCCGACCAGTACGGAGCGACCGCGGTCACCGACGCCGACGCGCTCGTGGCTGCCGCCGACGTCGTCTGGATCTGCACCTGGACGGCAGAGCACGGCGCGATCGTCCGCGCGGCGGCGCAGGCAGGACGAGCCGTGTTCTGCGAGAAGCCGCTCGCCACCACCCTGGCCGAGTGCGAGCTGCTGGCCGACGAGCTTGCCGGGGTCCCGCACCAGGTGGGCCTCGTGCTCCGGCACGCGCCCGTCTTTGGGGTACTCGCCGACGAGCTGGCATCGGGCCGGTGCGGACAGCCGCTCGCCACCGTCTTGCGCGATGACCAGTTCTTCCCGACCCAGGGGATGTACGCGTCCGAGTGGCGCCGTGACGTGGCGCGCGCGGGCGGGGGGACGCTGCTCGAGCACAGCATCCACGACGTCGACATCCTGCGCCGTCTGTTCGGCGACCCCGAGCAGGTGTCGGCGCACGTCGCCTCCCGCTTCGGGAACCCCGGCATCGACGACATCGCCGACGTGCGCTTCGTGTACGCCGACGACTCCACCGCCACGTTGGTGAGCGTGTGGCACCAGGTCCTCACGCGCCCGTCGACCCGCCGCCTCGAGGTCATCTGCGAGGACGCGGTGCTCTGGCTCGAGGACGATCACCTGGGCCCGGTCCGACGGGAGACCGACGATGGCGTCGCCGTCCTCGAGGCCGCCCTGCCGGCGTGGATCGACCGGTTGGCGCTCCCGGAAGAGATCGCCACGCCCCTCGCCCAGTACGCGGTGCCGGCACGGCTGTTCCTCGATGCCGTCGCCACCGGCACGCCCGCCACCCCCGATGCCGCGACGGCGCTCGGCGCGCACCGGTTGGTCGACGCGGCCTACCGGTCGGCAGCCGCCGGAGGGGCGCCCGTGGTGCCCGGCCACCCGGCCTGAGCCGGTTCGCCCGTCCCCGACCCGCGCGCTCGACGCCCCGAGCCGACGCCCCGATTCGGCGCCCCGCGCGTTGAGTGGCCTGCGCGCGTGCGCGAGAATGGGCCCGGCACCCATCCCGGGTGCCCGCAAGCGATCGGGGTCCACGAGCTCGTCATGCCGCTTTCCGAGGACGAACAGCGAATCCTTCGCGAGATCGAGGCCAACCTCTCGGCCTCCGACCCGAAGCTCGTGCAGCAGGTGTCGGACACGACCCTGTACCGGCACTCTGCCCGGCTCATCAAGTGGGCGACCCTCGGCTTCGTCGCCGGGCTGGTCCTGCTGCTCGCGACGTTCACGAGCGTGCTGGCCCTCGGTGTCGCGGGCTTCTTGGTCATGCTCGTCTGCCTTCTCGTCATCGAGGGCAACGTGCGCAAGATGGGCCGGGCCGGGCTCGAGAGCTTCACCGGCTCGATGAGCGGTGGCGCGCTCAAGGGGATGTTCGGTGAAGCCGGACAGCGCTGGCGCCAGCGGTGGCAGCGCGACGACGACCCCAGCTGAGCGTCTCGGGGGAGACGGCAGCCCGGAGACGCGCGAGCGTCCCGTCGTTCGCGCGCAGGATGCGGCGCAACGTCGCGACCTCCGCCCACGCGACCCGGACCCGGTCGGGAGGAGGGGGACCCGACGCGTAGGTGGTCGAGGTGTACGCGTCGGCAAGCACGGAGAGCGGAGCCGACGTCTCGGCGCCGGCTACTCCCGGGATGCGGCGCGCGAGCTCGAACGGCGTCTCGGCGTTCGACGCCGACACCCGGTGATCGCGCAGAGCGTCGAGCGCCTCCTGCCATGCACCCGAGATCGCGACCCGGGGATCATGTGCGCCGCGTCGGGCCGCGCGCCGACGGGCCTTGCGCGCGACGACCAAGGCGAGAGGCCCCAGGATCACGACCAGCAGAACCCCGAACAGGACGAGCAACCACGACGCCCCCGGCCCGGACGGAGGATCGGCCGCGATCGTGACACCACCGCTCTGGAGAGCGGGAAGAAGGTGATGTACACATCCGATGGCGATTACACACGATTCATCGATGATATCGCTGGCTGCGGAGTGCACGGCTTTGTACTCGAGCCGTGGACCGATATGCAGCTCCTGGCCGACCACTACGGCACCACGCATGCCTTTATCGGGAATGCTGATACCCGCAT
>JAWOIO010000027.1:0-27058 GCA_046484625.1 Acidimicrobiia bacterium | reverse complement strand
TCGACCGTGCCGGCCTCGGGCAGACGGGCGAGCGTCTCGCGCACCTCGTCGGTGCCGTACCCGAGGCCTGCGAGCGCCTCACGCACCTCGCGGCGCGGGTTCGGGCCGCCGTCGCCTCCTCCGTCGGGCACCGACGCGTCCGGCACGTCGAGCCGGGCCCGCAGCTCCACGATCAGGCGCTCGGCGGTCCGCTTGCCGACACCGGGGACGAGCGTGAGCGCGTCGAGGTCGGAGTCGGCGACCGCCTGCCGGAGCGCCGCGGGGTCGTGCACCGACAGGATCTTCAGGGCGAGCGACGGCCCGACCCCCGACGCACCGATCAGGATCTCGAAGGTGTCGCGTGCCCCGCGGCTCACGAACCCGTAGAGGATCATCGCGTCGTCGCGCACGTGGAGGTGCGTGAACAGGAACGCCGGCCCACCCGGCTCGAGCTGCGGGAGCGCGCCGAGCGGGACGTGCAGGCGATAGCCCACCCCGCCGACCTCGACGAGCACCTCGCCGGTGGCGGCGCGCTCGAGCACCGTTCCCCGCACCGACCCGATCACGTGCCGGCGTCCCGCTCCAGGGCCGCGGCGATGGCCCGGGCCAGGCCGGGCGACGCCTCCGGCACCCGGTCGCCCCCAGGTGCGCCGGTGGCTTGCTGCATCGGTAGGGCCCAGCAGTGGCACAGCGCCAACGCCAGCGCGTCGGCGGCATCAGGCGACGTCGGGACCGATGCCAGCGCGAGCAGCCGCGTGACCATCTGCTGCACCTGCGCCTTGTCGGCGGTCCCGGAGCCGGTGACGGCGAGCTTCACCTCGTTGGGGCTGTAGTGCGTCACCGGGACCCCGGTGCGGGCGGCGACGAGGAGCGCGATCCCGCTCGCCTGACCCACCGAGATGGCGGTGCGGACGTTGGTCTGGAACAGCACCCGCTCGACCGCGAGTGCCCGGGGCCGGATCTCGGCGAACAGCGCGCCCAGGTCGGCCTCGAGACTCGCCAGGCGCTCCGGCAGCGGCGCGTCCCGATCGGTTCGCAGGACGCCGAAGGACACCGCGGTCATCGTGGACCCGGTGCGATGCACCGCTCCGTACCCGCATCGGGACAGGCCGGGGTCGATCCCCAACACCGGTGCGGCATCGAACATGGGTTCGATCCTACGGCCCGGCGCCGGCCGCGGGAGGGATGCCGTCCGGCTCAGCGGGACAGGAGCCAGATCACGACTCCGACGACAGCCGCTACGGCCACGAGCACCGGCACCGCTCGCTTCGCCACCGCCCCGCCGGCCACCTTCGCGAGGTCGACGGCCTCGGCCTCGGGGGAATCGATCGTGCGGACCCCGCCCGATCCGCCATCGTCGCTCCCGACCCCCCCGGTCCCGTCGACGTCGACCTGATCGTCGGACCCCTGGTCGTCGCCGGCGAGCACGCTCGAATGGAGGCACTCGACGAACTGGCCCAGGAGCTTCGCCGACACGTCGGCCATGACCCCCCGACCGAACTGCGCCACCTTCCCGGTGACCTGCAGGTCGGTGTCGATCGACACGTCGGTGCCGCCTCCGGACTCGGCGAGCAGGGCCGTGACGGTCGCGGACGCGTTGCCCTGACCGCGGGTGTCGCGGCCCTCACCCTTGATCACGATGCGGCGGGCGGACTCGTCGGCCTCGAGGATCCGCGCGGCGCCCTTGTACTGCGCGGTGATCGGACCCACCTTGATCTTCACGATCCCCCGGTACTCGTCGCCCTCCACCTCCTGCAGCTGGGCGCCCGGCATGCACGGTGCGATCCGCTCGACGTCGAGGAGGACGTTCCACGCCTGCTCCACGGGTACCTCGACCCGGAACGTGTCAGTGATCTGCATCCCGATCCCTCTCCCCCTCGGTGGCGCGCGCCCGGTCGGTGACGCCCTCCCGGGCGCTCGCGTCCTCGATCGTGCGCAGGTCGTCAAGCGTATCGACATCGACGGGGGAACCCGTGTCCGAGCAGTCCACCTCGGTGACCGGATGGTCCCGCATCAGCGCCCTGGCCCCGACGTCATCGCGCAGCGCACGCGCCGCCGGCCACAGCGTGCGATCGAGCAACACCGGGTTGGCGCGCTGGCCTTCGTAGGTCGCGACCGCCAGCACCGCGCCGTCGGCGTGGGCACGGACCAGACGCCGGTACGCCCCACTCCCCACGAGCGGCTGGTCGGCCAGCCCGACGCAGACCGCCGCGACGGACGAATCCGGCTCCAGTGCGTCGAGCGCGGCGCGCAGCGAGTGCGCGATGCCCCGGCGCCAATGCCGAGACCGGACGACGTCGACGCCGTCGGGCACCCGGCGCGCGACCCTCCGGCCCTGGCGCCCGATGACGATGAGCACCGGCGCGAGGCCGCTGCCGACCGCGGCATCGATCGCCCACTCCGCGAGTGGCCGGCCCCGAAAGGAGGCCACGAGCTTGTGGCCGCGTGGCGAGAACCGGGAACCCCGACCGGCGGCGAGGACGGCCGCGGCGACGGTCACGTTCCCTTGCCCCGTGTCCTGACGTTCAGACCTGGCTCTGCTCGAGCGCCCGTCGCACGAGGACCCGCGCCAGGTGCTGGCGGTACGCCGACGAGGCGTTGAGATCCGAGGGCGGCTCGGTGCCCTCGGCTGCATCAGCCGCGGCAGCTTCCGGTGTCGCCCCCTCCGCGAGGGCGCGCTCCACGGCCGTCGCACGTAGTGGCGTTGCGCCCATGTTCACGAGCGAGACCCGGATCCCCCCCTCGCCGCGCACGGCGAGCGCGCCCACGATCGCCCAGTCCTGGGCTCGTCGGTTGAACTTCTGGTACGACCACCCACCCGGCCCGACCTTGGGGACGCGGATCTCCACGAGCAGCTCGTCGGGCTCGAGTGCCGTCTCGAGGAACCCCTGGAAGAACGTCGCCGCATCCAGCTCGCGTACCCCGTTGGGCCCCTGCGCCACGAAGGTCGCGTCGAGGGCCAGCAGCGCGGCCGGGAGGTCCGAAGCCGGGTCGCCGTGGACCACGGATCCGCCGATCGTTCCCCGGTGTCGTACCTGGTTGTCGCCCACCTCGGCCGCGACGCCCCGCAGCACGCCGCAGGCGGCACCGAGGAGGTCGCTGGTCTCGAGGTCCCGATGCCGGGTGAGTGCTCCGATCGCGAGGTGGTCGCCCTCCTCGCGCACATAGGAGAGATCGAACAGGCGCGCCGCGTCGACCAGGACCGCCGGGGTGGCCAGACGGAGCTTCATGAGCGGGAGCAACGACATCCCGCCCGCGAGCACCTTGGCGTCGTCGCCGTGCTCGACGAGCGCGGCGACGACCTCCTCGGCGCTGCCGGCCCGGACATAGTCGAACGCGGCGGGGATCACTCGGTCCCCGCGGCCGAGAGCACCGCTCGCACGATGTTGTGGTAGCCGGTGCACCGGCAGAGGTTGCCCTCGAGGCCCAGGCGCACGTCGGCCTCCGTCGGAGCCGGGATCTCCTCGATCAGCGACACCGCCGCCATCACCATCCCGGCAGTGCAGAAGCCGCACTGCAAGCCGTGATGCTCGACGAATGCCTGCTGGACGGGATGGAGGTCGCCCCCGGACGAGATCCCCTCGATGGTCGTGACCGCCCGGCCGTCGGCCTGAACGGCAAGCATCGTGCAGGACTTCACCGACTCACCATCGACCAGGACCGTGCACGCGCCACACGACGACGTGTCACACCCGACTTTGGTCCCGGTCAGGACGCACGCCTCACGCAGGTACTGCACGAGCAGCGTGCGCGGCTCCACGTCGTGACGCTCCGAGCGCCCGTTGACGTCGATCGAGACTTCCACCGTGCACTCCTGTCGTCCGGTCGTTCCTGTAGCCAGCCGTCGACCTCGCCGTCGGTCCGGTCGTCGGCGAGGGACTCTACCGCCCTGCGCCGCCCCCGGTCCTGGTCGCCCCGGATGCTCCCGGCGCGCCGTCAGCCCTGGACGTCTGGCCCGGCCCGGTCGAGCTCGATGCGGACGACGACCCGCTGCTCACGCGCCATGGCCGCCCGGTACTCGTCCCAGTCGGGATGCTCACCGCTCACGGATCGGTAGTACGCGACGAGCGGCTCCATCGCCTCGGGGAGCGAGACGACCTCGGCCCGGCCCTCCACCTGGACCCAGGTCCCGTAGAACGCGTCGTCGATCACGCAGAGCGTGACGCGAGGGTCCCGGCGCACGTGGGCCACCTTGCGCGCGGTCTCGCGGGTGCTCACCACCACGCGCCCTGCGTCGTCGACGCCGCAGGCGACCGGCGAGAGCGCCGGTCGGCCATCAGCGCGGACCGTCGCCATCACCGCGTGATGATGCTCCCGGACGAACGCTCGTGCTCGGTCGAGGTCCATCAGCAAGCCCCCCGGCGCTCGGGCCGACTCACGCCAGCACCGCCTGCAGCACGTCGTCGGGGATGTCGAAGTTGGCATAGACGCTCTGCACGTCGTCATGCTCCTCGAGCACGTCGATCACCCGCAACGCGTTCTTCGCGGCGGTCGCGTCCCCGAGCGGGACCGTCTGGGCCGCCAGCATCGTGAGGTCGGCCGACGACGTGGTGATCCCGGCGGCTGCGAGCGCGTCGCGGACCGTGTGGAGGTCGGCGGCCGCGGTGGTGACCTGCCAGGTGTCGCCCTGGTCGGCGATGTCCTCGGCACCTGCCTCGACCGCGGCGAGCATGAGGTCGTCCTCGGTCGCCGCGGACTTGTCGAGGAGCAGCACTCCCTTGCGCTCGAACTGCCACGACACCGCGCCGGGCTCGGCCATGGACCCGCCGTTGCGAGTGAAGATGTTCTTCACCTCCGAGCCCGTGCGGTTCCGGTTGTCCGTGAGGCACTCGACCAGCACTGCGACGCCGTTCGGCGCGTAGCCCTCGTAGGTCACGGACTCGTAGCGGACACCTTCGAGCTCGCCGGTCCCCCGCTTGATCGCCCGCTCGATGTTGTCCTTCGGCATCGAGCCGTCGCGCGCCTTCTGCACCATCGTGCGCAACGTGGGATTGGCCTCGACGTCACCGCCGCCCGCGCGGGCCGCGACCTCGATCTGGCGCGCCAGCCGCGCGAAGAGCTTCCCGCGACGGGCGTCGGCTGCGCCCTTCGCGTGCTTGATCGAGTGCCATTTCGAGTGGCCGCTCATGGGACCTCCTGGAGGAAGCGCTGGTGCAGTCGCAAGTCGCCCGAGAGCTCGGGATGGAAGGTGGCCGCCCAGACACCGCCGGAGCGGACGAGCACCGGTCGGTCCTCGTGGCGGGCCAGCACCTCGACGCCGGCCCCGACGGCGAGGATCGCCGGCGCGCGGATGAACACACCGGGGAAGGGGCTCGTACCGAGCATCTCGACCGCGAGCGGCACCTCGAAGGACTGCCGTTGGGAGCCGTAGGCGTTGCGCCGGACCTGCACGTCGAGCACGTCGAGCGCGACGTCGCCGTCGCGCCGGTCGAGCACCTCACGGGCGAGGAGGATCAGGCCCGCGCAGGTGGCCAGGGTGGGGACGCCGTCGCGGATGCGGTCCCCGACCGGTTCGAGCAGCCCCGACGAGACGAGGAGCTTGCCGATGACGGTCGACTCGCCGCCCGGGAGGACGAGGCCGTCGCAGCCCGCGAGGTCCTGGCTGACGCGCACCTCGATCGCCTCGGCACCGAGCCCGTCGAGCACCTCCCGGTGCTCCCGGAACGCGCCCTGCAGCGCGAGGACCCCGACCTTCATGTCTTCCTCGGGCATGCCGCCCTCGGGCATCGCGCCCTCGGGTCCAGGTTCGGTTGATCAGCCTCGCGGCGTGCGCATCGCGGGCGCACCTGGGGGCCTCCGCACGGTGCTACCAACCCCGTTCGGCGAGCTTCACATCGAGGGCGTCGATCTCGGTCCCCGGCATCGCCTCGCCGAGCCCGGTGGAGACCTTCGCGACGATGGCCGCATCGCGGAAGTGGGTCGTCGCCTCGACGATGGCCTTGGCGCGGACGGCAGGGTCGGCGCTCTTGAAGATGCCGCTGCCGACGAACACGGACTGGGCCCCGAGCTGGAGGACGAGCGACGCGTCGGCGGGCGTGGCGATCCCCCCGGCACAGAACATCGGCACCGGCAGCTCACCGCGCTCGGCGACCTCCTGGACCAGCTCGACGGGGGCCCGCAGCTCCTTCGCCCAGGCGAACAGCTCGGCGTCGTCGGCGACCGTGAGGCGACGGATGTCGCCGAGGATCGACCGGAGATGGCGTACCGCCTCCACGATGTTGCCGGTCCCGGCCTCGCCCTTCGAGCGGATCATGCACGCACCCTCGGAGATGCGACGGAGCGCCTCGCCGAGGTTGGTCGCGCCACACACGAACGGCACGGTGAAGGTCCACTTGTCGACGTGGTGAGCTTCGTCGGCCGGGGTGAGCACCTCGCTCTCGTCGATGTAGTCGACACCGAGCGACTCGAGGATCTGCGCCTCGGCGAAGTGCCCGATCCGGCACTTCGCCATGACGGGGATCGTGACCGTCTCCTGGATGCCGACGATCATCGCGGGATCGCTCATCCGGGCGACGCCGCCGTCGCGGCGGATGTCGGCCGGGACCCGCTCGAGCGCCATCACGGCGACCGCGCCCGCATCCTCGGCGATGCGCGCCTGCTCCGGGGTCACGACGTCCATGATCACGCCACCGCGGAGCATCTCGGCGAGACCACGCTTGACCCGCGCGGTGCCGGTGACGGGGGGCGAGGACTGCGCGTCAGCCATGATCCCAGTGTACCGAGCGACCCGCGTGTGATCCCTGTCGGAAACCGTCGACGCGGGACCGAGTCCCACGAGCCCCAGCTCAGGGAACGCGTTCGGGGAACGGGCTCAGGGTGCGGGTGCGACCGTCGTCGGCGCGGCGGCCACCGGGGCGCCGGGGACGAGGTCGACGGTGCGCCCGGTCGGGAACAGCTCGACCCAGGTGCGACCGGGCGTCAGGAGGATCGGTTCACCCGCCGCGTCGTTGAACACCGTTGGCGCGCCGGGGTAGACGCGGGTCCAGGTGCCCTTGATGAGCTGGCCGTTCGAGAAGATCCAGGCCTCCCCGGTGCCGAAGAGGTTCCCCTCGCCGAATTCTGCGTAGGGCGTGAACTGCACGACGACGTTGGTCGGCGCGACCTGCGTCTCGGGGATGCCGGCGGCCATGAACGGCTCGTCGGTCCCCTGGAAGCGCTTCCACCCTCCCAGCGCCGCGTCCCATGCGTACGACGCGTCGTAGCCGAGCTCGTAGTTGAGGTGGAACGAGGCGATCGGCTCACCGGTGAAGACCTGGTCCTGCTCGGGGTCGAGGAACTGGAAGACCGGCGCGACGGGGATCGGCGTCCCGCCCCGCTCGAGCAGCGACGCCGGGCGCGCGTAGAGGTTGTGCGGCGAGGAGCGGGTCGGCTCCCGGAAGAACGAGTCGCCGGCGTTGTTCTCGTCGACCCACACCAGCCCCGTCGCGCGGATCGCGGCGACGTTGGGCTCGGTGCCGCCCGAGTAGGCGATGACCCCACCGAAGGGTGTGACGATCTGCGGGTCCATGGCGCGCACCGAGCGGACGGGCCCGACCGTCTCGGGAATCGCGGAGTTGAAGAACGCCCAGAACCGCGTGACCCCGCCGTCGACGACCTCCTCGTAGACGACGTCGGCGACGTCGAGGCCGGTCTGTGGACGAGCCTCGGGGGTGTTCTCGATCTTGACGCCGAGGCTCGGGCGCGTGAGCGACTCCCCACTCGGGTCGGGGAGTCCCGTGAGCGGAGCCTTGGGGATCGGGATGGTCGTGGTCGTGGAGGGCGGGGGCGGCCTGCGCTTCCTCGGCGCGGCCGACTCGGATCCCCCCGACAGCGCCACCGCCGCCCCACCGATCACGACGACGAGCACGACGGCTCCGCCGATCATCGCCTTGCGCCGCGTGCGCCGTCGTCGCTCCGCCCGAGCGGCGGCGCGCGCGGAACCGTTGGGACCCTCCGTCCGACTCACATGGACTCCAGCACGCCGATGCGCTCATCGAGCGGCGGGTGGGTGTCGAAGGCCCGGTTGAGCCAGGAGCCCTTCTTGCCCTCCGTGCGGTCGAGGGGGGACTCGATCCAGAGCTGGGCGGTGGCTCGGGTGGCGTGGTGCACCACGGTGGTGTCCCCCTTGAGCTTCTTGAGCGCCGACAACAGCCCCGGCGGGTATCGGGTGAGCTGGACGCCCGTCGCGTCGGCGAGGAGCTCGCGCTTGCGGCTCATGGCGAACTGCATCATCTGAGCGGCCAACGGCGCGAGCACGAGCAGCGCGATCCCCACGATCGCGAGGATCGCGCCGGCAGCGCCCGCGTTGCTGTCACGATTGCGGTTCCCGCCGAAGATCCAGAACCGCACGCCGATGTCCGACAGCAGCGCAATCGTCCCCACGGCGGTCACTGCCACCGTCGAGGCGAGGATGTCGTAGTTCTTCACGTGCGAGAGCTCGTGCGCGATCACGCCCTCGAGCTCGACCCGGTTCATCATCTGGAGCAGCCCCGTGGTGACCGCGAGCGCGGAGTGCTTCGGGTTGCGGCCCGTGGCGAACGCGTTCGGTGCGGCGTCGTCGATCACGTACAGACGCGGCTTCGGGAGTCCGGCTGCGATGCACAGCCCTTCCACGAGGTTGTGGTACCGCTGGTACTCAGGACCCTCGGCCGGCTTCGCGCCGGTGACCGCGAGCGCGACCTTGTCGGAGTTGAAGTACGAGAACACGGCCATGCCGAGCGCGAGGACGAGCGCGATCGCGACGCCGACGAGGCCGTACCCCAGGAGCAGGTCGAACGCGAGTCCGGCGAGGACGATGAGCAGGACGAAACCCCCGAGGATCACGAAGGTCCGCCACTTGTTGTTGCGGATCTCGCGCTCGAAGTTCGTGCGCTCCGGAGGCGCGGGTGCAGAGTCGGTCATCGAATCCAGATCGGGGAGCAGGTTGGGGTGCGGGTCCTAGAACTCGACCTTCACCGGCCCCGTCTCTTCCGGGGCACCTTCGAAGAACTCACGCTTCTCGAAGTTGAACATCCCGGCGATGACGTTCTTCGGGACGGTCTGGATCGAGTTGTTGTAGCTGAGCACGCTGTCGTTGTAGAACTGCCGCGAGTACGCGATGCGGTCATCGGTCGACGTGAGCTCCTCCTGCAGCTGCAGGAAGTTCTGGTTGGCCTTGAGGTCCGGGTAGGCCTCCGACACCGCGAACAGGCTCTTCAGCGCGCCGGACAGGACGTTCTCGGCCTGCGCCTGTTCGGCGACATTGCCGCCCTCCTGCGCGTTGATCGCGTTGGCGCGGGCGTTCGTGACCGCCTCGAGCGTCTCGCGCTCGTGCTTGGCGTAGCCCTTCACCGTCTCGACCAGGTTCGGGATGAGGTCGTAGCGCCGCTTGAGCTGGACGTCGATCTGGCTCCAGGCGTTGTCGACCTTGTTGCGGCTCCGGACGAGCGAGTTGTACATGAACGCGAGCACGAGGCCGAGGACGACGACGACTGCGACGATGATGAGGACGGCGGTCACGGGCAGGCTCCTGGTCGGTGGTGATCCGGATTCATTGTAGGGGGAGGTCCGGGCGATCGCGCCCCGGGCCCGCCGTCCCCATCGCGACGCGGTAGCGCTCGACGAGCGCCCCGGCGAGATGCTCCATCGAGAACTCCTGCGCCCGGATCCGTCCGGCGTCGACGAGCCGGGCGCGGTTCGCCCCGTCGTCCAGGATGCGCCCGAGCCCGTCGCGGAGTGCCGCAACTTCCCCGGGCGCGACGAGGACCGCCTCCCGGTCGTCGCGGGCGACGTGGCGGTAGCCGGTGAGGTCCGAGGCGACGAGCGCGGTCCCGGCCGCCATCGCCTCGAGCAGCACCACGCCGAAGGACTCGCCCTCGATCGACGGGAAGCACGCCACCGTCGCGCCCCGGAGCCGACGGGCCTTCTCCTCCTCCGAGACCCGCCCGAGCCAGTGGACTCCCGGGACGTTGCGCGCCGCCAGCTCGGCGGTCTGTGGGCCCTCGCCGATCACCCAGAGGTCGGCGTCACGCTCGAGGCCCGCGAACGCGTCGAGGAGCACGCCCAGCCCCTTGCGCGGTTCGTGACGGCCGACGAACACGATCGCCGGCCGCGGTGAGGGGGAGGCATCGGCCGACGCGAAGGTCGCCACCTCCACGCCGTTGGGCAGGATGTCGCAGCTCCCGCCGAACGTGGCCTCGATGTTGCGTTGCGCTTCCGACGAGACGGCGGTGCGGACCGCGAGCCGGCCGACCATCCGCCGCAGCGGCGCCCGGAACGCGTCGTACCACGCGTTGCGGCCCGCGTGCGACGCATGGAACGTGCCGACGAGCGGCAGGTCCGTCGCGACGAGCACCGCGTGGTTGACCCCGGGCGAGAGCGGCTCGTGAAGATGGACGACGTCGGGTCGGTGCACCCTGAGCGCCTCGAGCGCGCGCGCGTGGACCGCGCTGCTCACCGAGATCGGGGCGATCGACCCGTTGGACGGGAACCGCCGAGTCGGCCCGAGGCTGGTGATGCCGAGCTCCGGCGGTGGACCGTCCGACGGTGCGAGCACACGCGCGTCGACTCCCCGCGCCCGCAGCGCGCGGGCGATCCCGCGGACCTGGAGCTGTACTCCCCCGTCGACCGAGAGCGAGTACGGGCAGGTCAGGACGACGCGCAGGGCGCGATCCCGGCTCATCGAGATCCGCCCAGCGAGCGCGCATCGACGTCGTCGGTCCACACCGGCTGCATGACGAGCCACTGGTCCGGGACCGCGGCGATCTGCTCCTCGAAGTGGTGGACCAGGTCCCGGGTGACGCGCTCGACGTCGTCGCGCAGTCGCCCGCGTCGTTCGAGGTCGAGCGGCGCGCCGATCGTCACCCGTTGGCGACCGTCGGGGAGGAACCGCGCCGCCGCCGGGAGCAACGGGACCCCCGCCCGCAGGGCCAGCAACGCCGGGCCGCGCGGGATCCGCGCCGGCGCACCGAAGAACTCGACCTCCACCCCGTCGCCGGTGAGGTCGCGATCGCACACCAGGCAGACGAGGGCGCCGTTCTCGAGGCCTCGGAGCAGCGTCGACGTCACGTCGGGACCGAGACCCACGACCTCCATCCCGAGTCGCCGCCGGGTCTCCACGAACCATTCGAACAGCTCGGGTGGGTCGACCGGCTCGGCCGCGACCATCAACCGGTGCCCGCGTGCGGCCAGGAACGCTCCTGCGAGGTCCCAGTTCCCGAGGTGCGGGAGCGCCAGGATCGCGCCGCGCGGCGCGAGGGTCCCAGGACCTCCCGTCGCCGCGTCGAGATGCTCGGACCCCACGAGCTCACCCCGGTCGAGGACCGCACCGCCCACGCCGGCCACGCCGGGATCGAGACGGAACAGCTCGTGCCAGTACCGGGCGTAGTTGTCGAACATCCGAGCCGTCGTCTGCGCGACGACCTCGTCTGTCGCGCCCTGCCCGAGCACCCGTTGGAAGTTTCGCTCGACCTGGTGGCGGCGGTCGCGCCAGAGGCGCAGCATCCCCCGGGACGCCGTCCGAGCCAGGAGCCGACCGAGCGGCGCCGGGAGGCGCCGCGCGGTCTCAGCGCCGGCCCGATACGCGAGATAAGCGACGTTGACGTCGGGCACCATGCCTCCGAAGCGCCCTCGTCCGGCGTGGCTCGACCGTCCTCGGTGCGCTCGCCTGGCGCCAGACCATCACGAACCGGTGGATCGCGGTGATCGCCGTGAGTCCGAGCATCACCCAGAGCACGGGCACGAGGATGTCGAACGCGAGGCCCGCCCCGAGGAGCACGATGCGCTCGAGGCGCTCCATGAGGCCACCTCGCGCCGAGTAGCCGAGGGACTCGGCGCGGGCGCGCTCGTAGGTGACGAGCATCGAGAGCCCGAGCACGGCCATGGCCAGGACCGGCAGCTCGGCGCTCTCGGCGCTGAGGTGCCATGCGACGCCGAGGAAGATCAGGCCGTCGGCGACGCGGTCGGCGACCGAGTCGAAGAACGCGCCCCGGTTGCCCGCGGTGCCGCTGTGGCGGGCGACCGAGCCGTCGAGGATGTCGGGGAGCCCCATGACGACGAGTCCGACCACTGCGATCAGGAGGTTGCCGTTGGCGATCAGCGCGGCGGTCGCGACCGCGGCGGCCAGCCCGAAGATCGTGAGGGCGTCGGCCGAGATCCCGCCCCGGTGCAAGGCCTTGCCGACGGGGGCCAGCCCGGCTTCGACCTTGGCGCGCCAGCGTCTGTCCAACATGGAGGAACCGGACCTCGAATGGGAGAGGAGCTCTGGGTGGACCGGGTGGGGTCACCCCAGTGCGTCCGCAGGGTACCAGTTGCCCCCGAGACAGCCCGACCCCCACTCCGGGCCGGCCGGGCCTCCGCGACGGTCAGGATGGCCGGGGCGGGATCCGCACCGCGAGACGCGCCCGGGGTGGCTCAGGCACGGCCCCGCGGCGCTTCCTAGACTCCGCCCCAGAGCCTCCTGGGGGTGTGACGAGTGGTCCAGACGCCGTGAAGCCGGTCCCGACCGACAGGATCCGCAACGTGGCCCTCGTGGGCCACGGCGGAGCCGGGAAGACGACGCTCGCCGAGGCGCTGCTGTTCGTCTCGGGGGCCATCCCGCGGGCCGGGACCGTGGAGGACGGGACGACGGCATGCGACTTCGATCCCGAGGAGCAGAAGCGCGCGATCTCCGTGTCGCTCGCGGTGGCGCCGCTCGAGTGGGAGGACCACAAGGTCAACCTCCTCGACACGCCCGGGTACGCGGACTTCCTCGGCGACGTGGCAGCCGGTCTGCGCGCCGCCGAGCTGGCGATCTTCGTGGTCTCGGCGGTCGAGGGCGTCGAGGTGCAGACCGAGGTCGCCTGGCGACTGGCGGAGGCGCTCGACATCCCGAGGGCGATCTTCGTCAACAAGCTCGATCGCGAGCGGGCCTCGTTCGAGCGCACGCTCGACGACCTCAAGGCGAGGTTCGGCGCGGGCATCGCGCCGCTCGAGCTGCCGATCGGCACCGAGCACGACTTCCGCGGCGTCATCGACCTCCTGAGCGACACCGCGATCACGTACTCGGGCCCAGACGGTGTGGGCGCGACCGGCCCGATCCCCGAGGAGATGGAGCACGAGGAGCACGCTGTCCACGACTCCCTCGTCGAAGGGATCGTCGTGGCCGACGACGCGCTCATGGAGCGCTACCTCGACGACGAGACGATCTCGGTCGAGGAGCTCGAGGGCGCGCTCGCCAAGGGCATCGCCGAGGCCAGCGTCTTCCCGGTGCTCTGCGGGAGCGCGACCGCGCTCGTCGGTGTCGACCGGCTCGCCCACTTCATGGTGCGGGAGGGCCCGGCGCCCGACGCCGGCGACGGACCCCCGGTCGCGTTCGTGTTCAAGACGATCGTCGACCCCTACGTCGGGAGGGTGAACCTGTTCAAGGTCCTCCAGGGGACGGTCAAGGCCGATGGTCATCTCGTCAACGGCCGCACGATGACCGACGAGCGGATCCACCAGCTGTCGATGGTGCGGGGCAAGGACGCCGAGGCGGTCAGCGAGGTCGGCCCGGGCGACCTGGGGGCGGTCGCCAAGCTCACCGACACCTTCACCGGCGACGTCCTCGGCAGCCGGGGCGCCGAGGTCGAGGTCGAGCCGCTGGAGCAGTTCGAGCCCACGCTCCCGGTGGCCATCCGGGCGAAGTCCAAGGGCGACGAGGACAAGCTCGCCACCGCGCTGCACCGGCTCCAGGACGAGGACCCGGCGATCCGCCTCGAGCGCAACGACGAGACGCACCAAACACTGCTGTGGGGCCAGGGCGAGACCCACCTCGGGATCGCGCTCGAGCGCATCCACCGCAAGTTCGGGGTCGCGGTCGAGACCGACGACGTCAAGGTGGCGTACCGCGAGACGATCACCGAAGCCGCGGAGGCCGAGGGCAAGCACAAGAAGCAGAGCGGCGGCCACGGCCAGTTCGGTGTGGCGTCGGTCCGGGTCGAGCCGCTCGAGCGCGGGGCGGGGTTCGAGTTCGTCGACAAGGTCGTCGGCGGTGCGATCCCCCGCCAGTTCATCCCTGCGGTCGAGAAGGGCATTGCCGAGACCATGGAGTCCGGGGGCGTCTTCGGGTTCCCGGTCGTCGACGTCCAGGCGACCGTCTTCGACGGCAAGCACCACTCGGTGGACAGCTCGGAGATGAGCTTCAAGATGGCCGGGTCGCTCGCGTTCAAGGAGGCGATGGCCAAGGGTCAGCCGATCCTGCTGGAGCCGATCAGCGAGCTCGTGGTGCGGGCACCCGAGGCGAGCCAGGGCGACCTCATGGGTGACCTGAACTCCAAGCGGGGCCGGATCCAGGGGACGAGCGCGCTCGGCGGTGGCGACGTGGAGATCGTCGCGCTGGTCCCGACGTCGGAAGTGCTGCGCTACTCCACCGACCTGCGCTCACGCACGGGCGGACGCGGGACCTTCACGATCACCCACTCCCACTACGACCCGATGCCGGCCCACCTCGTCGACAAGGTCGCTCGCGCGGCGGACTAGAGCCCGTACTTCGACCAGTCCTCGGGGTTGGGCTCGGTGTAGGAGCCGAGGACCGCCCCGTCGACCGCGTCGAGCTCGACGAGGCCGCGCTCGGACGGCGGGTCGTCGGCGGAGTACAGCAGGACCCGCCACGAAGGGCGCGACCGCAGACCCCGCCAGCCGAGCTGCGCCGACGCGTGGCCGACCGGGAACCCGGCGGTGCGGCTCGCCACCGCGAGCGCCTCGGTCTGGTCGACCGCGAGGGGCCAGGCCGCCAGGAAGTGATACCCGGCAACGGCGAGGAGCGCGACGCCGGTGACGACGAGCGCGGTGTTCCCGCTCAGCAGCCCTCCGGCCAACGCGCCTCCCCCGACGATGACGAGGATCGCGCCGGCGATGCGGCGTCTGCGGATGTCGGGGAACAGGTAGGGCCCGACGAGCGCGGTGACGTCGAGATCGGCCGGTAGCTCATCGCCCGGATCGTGCCCCGGATGATGCTGGGGGTCGTGCTCGGACGCGTCGGCCATGACCCGAGCCTATGAGTGGGCGCCGGTCGACGGCCACGCGGCGCGCAGGCGTTCGAGGGCCTTCGACAGCGGTTCGGGCATCACTCTCGCCTCGGCGACGCTCGTCAGGAAGTTCGTGTCGCCGGCCCACCGCGGCAGCACGTGGACGTGCAGGTGCCCGGGGATCCCCGCTCCGGCGGCGCGACCGAGGTTCATGCCGACGTTCATCCCCTGGGGCGCGTACGCGGCGCGGATCGCAGTGGTCGCGTGCTGGGTCATCGTCATGACCTGGCGCGCTTCGTCCTCGCGGAGGTCGTCGAGCTCACCGACGTGGCGGACCGGCACCACCATGAGGTGCCCCGACGTATAGGGGTACGCGTTCAGGACCGCGTAGGCATGCTGGTCCCGCACGATCACGAGCGCCTCGTCGGGTTCCACGTCGGGCAGCGCGCAGAACAAGCAGACATCGACACGATCCGCGCCGTCGCCGATGACGGCGTCGATGTACTCGCTGCGCCATCCGGCCCACAGCCGCTCGAGTGCCATGGTGCTCTCAGCCGGTCTGGGCGACGTCGGCGGCGAGGCGCTCCCGGAACACCTCGAGTGAGACGCCCCGCTCCGGGTCGTCGGCCCCGCGCGCGTTCACCCCGACGGTCTGGTGCTCGACATCGTCGTCGCCGACCACGAGCACGTACGGGACCTTCTCCGTCTTCGCGCGTCGCACCCGCGCGCCGAGTGTGTCCGAGTGTGCCTCGTGCACCTCCACCCGGGAACCGTCGTCGCGCAGGCGAGCGGCGATCGTCGCTGCGTAGTCGTCGTGGCGGTCGGCGACGGGAAGCACCGCGACCTGCACCGGCGCCAGCCAGGTCGGGAACGCACCCGCGTAGTGCTCGACCAGGATCCCGAAGAAGCGCTCGATCGAGCCGAACAACGCGCGGTGGATCACGCTGGGCCGCTCGCGCGTGTTGTCGCGCGTGATGTACTCGAGGTCGAAGCGCGGCGGCAGCTGGAGGTCGACCTGGAGTGTCGACAGCTGCCAGCGGCGACCGATGGCGTCTCGCACGTGCACATCGATCTTGGGCGCGTAGAACGCGCCCTCCCCCTCGGCGACCACGTACGGGACCCCCGAGGCATCGAGCGCGTGGCGCAGAGCATCGGTGGCCCGGTCCCAGTCGGCGGGGTCGCCGACGAACTTGTCCGGGCGCGTCGCCAGCTCGGCCTCGAAGTCGTCGAGCCCGAACGTGCGGAGCAGGCGAAGCACGAACTCGAGCAGGCTCGCGAGCTCCTCGGGGAGCTGCTCCGGCGTGCAGAAGATGTGGCTGTCGTCCTGGGTGATCCCGCGCACCCGGGTGAGGCCGTGGATCACGCCCGAGCGTTCGAAACGGTAGACGGTGCCGAACTCGAAGAGCCGCAACGGCAGCTCGCGGTAGGAGCGCTGCCGCGCGCGGTAGATGAGCATGTGCCCGGGGCAGTTCATCGGTTTCGGGTAGTAGGTGGCCCCCTCCATCTCCATGGGTGGGTACATGCCCTCCGAGTACCACTCGAGGTGCCCCGATGTCTCGTACAGCGAGGACTTGGCGATGTGGGGGGTCCACACGAACTCGTAGCCGCCGGCCTCGTGCTCACGACGTGAGTAGTCCTCCATCAGCTTGCGGACCATCGCACCCTTCGGATGGAAGACCGGGAGGCCGCCCCCGATCTCCGTGGGGAACGAGAACAGGTCGAGCTCGGCCCCGAGCCGACGATGGTCGCGCCGCTCGGCCTCCTCGAGCCGTTCGAGGTGTGCGGCGAGCGCCTTCTTCGACTCCCAGGCCGTGCCGTAGATCCGCTGGAGCTGCGGCCCGCGCTCGTCGCCCCGCCAGTAGGCGCCCGCCACCTTCGTGAGCGTGAACGCCCCCAGGCGCTTGCTCGACGGCACGTGCGGGCCGCGACACAGGTCGACGAACTCGGACCCGTCGGCACGCGGGTTGCGATAGATGCTGATCACCGAGCCTTCACCGACCTCGGATGCGTCGACCTTCTCGATGATCTCCTGCTTGAACGGCTGCTCCGAGAACACGGCGAGTCCCTGGTCGCGACCGAGCTCCTCGCGGACGAACGGCTGGTCCGCGGCGATGATCTCGGCCATCCGCGCCGCGATGCGGGCGAGGTCGTCGTCGCTGAAGTGCGCGCCGCCGGGCAGCTCGAAGTCGTAGTAGAAGCCATCCTCGATCGCCGGGCCGATCGCGTAGCGCGCGCCCGGGAACAGGTCGGTGACGGCCTGCGCGAGCACGTGCGCCGTGGAGTGCCGGAGCACCTCGCGGCCCTCGTCCGACGCGGGGACGACGATCTCGAGGCGGCCGTCACGCTCGATCGGTCGGTCCAGGTCGACCCACTCACCGTCGAAGCGCGCGGCCAACGCATCCTTCGCGAGCCGGGAGCCGATCGCGCCGGCCACATCCGCAGGCGTGGATCCCTTCGGCGTGGACCGGGTCGAGCCGTCGGGGAGCGTGATCTCGAGGTCGCGCGTCATCGTCCGACCGACGGTACCAGCGGCGATGCCCGCGACCTCGTCTCGTTTCGCACCACCTGCGACGAGCGAGCAGGCCGCGACCGGTCAGGCCCCGAGCGTGGGGTGCTCCAGGTCGACCCCCATGAGCCGACCGAGCTCACGGAGCACCGCCGGCCCTTCCGGGTCGTCCCCGCCCGACAGCACCGCGCTGGCGAGGTCGTCGAGGGCCTCCAGCGCGCGCGGTGCGTTGAGGTCGTCGTCGATCGCGGCGCGAACACGCGCCGCAAACGGCGCCGGGTCGGCCCCGGTGGGCAAGGCCGCCGCCGCGAGGAGCCGGTGGAGCAGCGCGTTCCCCTCCTCGAGGTCTGAGTCGTACCACTCGAACCCGGCCCGGTAGTGGTGGCGGAGGAGCGACAACCGGATCGCGCGGTGGTCGGAGACCGCGAGGAGATCCCTGACGAACACCAGGTTGCCGAGCGACTTGCTCATCTTCTCGCCCTCGTAGCTGACCATCGCGGAGTGCATCCAGTGGCGGGCGAACGGCTCGCCGGTGATGCTCTCGCTCTGGGCGATCTCGCACTCGTGGTGCGGGAAGATCAGGTCGGTGCCGCCCCCGTGGAGGTCGAGCGTCGGACCGAGGTTCTCCATGGCCATCACCGAGCATTCGACGTGCCACCCGGGACGACCGACCCCGAAGGGCGCCCGCCACGCAGGCTCGTCGGCGAGCGACGGCTGCCAGAGGATGAAGTCGAGGGGGTCGCGGCGGTGCGGGTCCTCGGGCTTGCCGCCCCGTGCCCGCGCGAGCTTGATCATGTGCTCGCGGGAGTACTGCGAGAGGTGACCGAAGCGCGGGAACGTCGAGACGTCGAAGTAGACCGTGCCGTGGGTGAGGTACGCGTGGTCGGCGTCGAGCAGGCGGTTGATCATGTCGGTCATCCCGGAGATGGCCTCGGTCGCGCGCGGCTCTGCGACCGGGGGTCGCATCCCGAGCGCGTCCATGTCGGAGCGGAACAGCGCGAGCTCGGCTTCCGCGAGCTCGAGGTACGGAACTCCCAGCTCACGGGCCTTGGGCAGGATCGAGTCGTCGACGTCGGTGACGTTGCGCACCATGTGCACCTCGTGACCCAGCTCTTCCAGGCGGCGGATCAGGAGGTCGTAGGCGAGGTAGGTCGCCGCGTGGCCGAGGTGCGTGGAGTCGTAGGGCGTGATCCCGCACACGTACATGCGGACGAGCGGGGGTGGTTCGAACGGGACGACCTTGCGCTGGGCGGTGTCGAAGAGCCGCAAGGTCATCGCGCGTCGCCGCGGCCTTCCACGCCGATCAGCTGGAGCGAGCCTTTGCCCTTGTGGCGGAGGTTGATCGAGAGCAGAAGCGCGGCGAACGTCTCGATGCCGACGGCGTTGGCGAGCGTCCCGCCGTCGAACGCACGGAGCTCGGGCATACCGACCACCAGGTCGAGCACCACCTCGCGCGCCGCGTCGTCGTCGGCGCACACCACGATGTCGCCCCGCAGCACCTCGTCGAGGTCGGCGAAAGACGAGGCGGGCACGTGCTGGAACGCCGAGACGACCCGCGCCTCCGGTGCAGCGGCCTGGACCGCCTCCGAGACGGACCCCTCGGGTGGCAGCACGGGGCGGAACTCGCGGCCCACCTTCTCGAGGCCGTTCGCCATGGTCACGACGACCTTCCCGGCGAGCTGCGCCGCGTGGTCGCGCGCGGTCGGGACCGCGGCCTCCCAGGTGGTCGCGATGACCACCAGGTCCCGAGCCGCCGCGGCGAGCTCGTTGTTCCCCGGCTGCAACGAGGCGACGCGCGCGCCCCACTCGTCGCGGACCTCAGTGACGACCCCGGCCGCCTTCTCGTGGTCCCGGGAGCCCAGAATGACGTCGTGACCGAGGCTCGCCAGCCGTGCCGCGAGGCCTCGGCCGGCGGGTCCGGTCGCACCCAACACCCCGATGTGCATCTGCGCAGCATGGCACGCGCCGGGCCGTGGACCCGAGGTCGGCCGTACGCTGGCAGGTCATGACCGACAACCGCCCGTCCTTCCCTTTGCGCCTCGTCGCCGTCGTCGCCGTCATCGTGGCCGCCTGGGTGTTGCTCTGGCCGGTGCTGAGCGTGGTGCGATCGATCGTCGCGTTCGCGCTCTACGTCGTCGTGGCGGTAGTCGCGTACCAGATCGGCAAGGTCGTCGGTCGAGCGTCGGGCGACGACAGCTGACGGCTCAGCTGATGCAGTCGGGTCCGAGCAGCTCGCGGAGCTCGGCGTAGAGCCCGTTGCGGGGCGAGACCCGAAACTCGTCGCCGAGCTGGATGACCGTCGTCTTGTCAGGCTGCTCGAGGTGGACGAACACCGGGCAGCCGCCGGGGTGGCGCACGAACACGTGCTTGAGCGCCTCGACCTTCGCGTCCGACAGGTTGCCGATCCGGGCTCGGATGCGCACCGGTGCGTCCCCGTCGTCAGGCGTGAGGTCCGGACTCGAGATCTCGAGCGCGATCAGCTTCGCGGTGTCGTCGCGCTGGTCCACGCGACAGCGCATCACGACGATGGCGTCGTCGACGAGGACGTGGCCGTGCTCGGCCATGACGCGCGGGAACACCATCACCTCGACGGCCGCGCCCAGGTCCTCCAGCATGAAGGTCGCCATGAGGTCGCCCTTCTTGGTGTACTTGCGGGCCAGTGTGGTGACCACTCCTCCGACCGTGCACACCGTCCCCTCGTCGCGCTCCCGGAGCTCTGACAGCGAGCCCTCCACGAGTCGACGGAGCGCATGCTCGACGCCGAGGAGCGGATGGTCGCTCACGTAGAGCCCGAGCATCTCCTTCTCGAACGCGAGGCGCTGGGTCTTCGGGTACTCGGTGTCCGGGATGTCGAGGCGATGGTCGAAGCTCTCGTCGCCTCCGAGACCGCCTTCGTCGAGGTCGAAGAACGACAAGGTGCCCTGATCGCGCCGTCGGTGGCGGGCAACGGCGTCCTCGACGAGCTGCTCGTGCACGTCGACGATGCCCTTGCGCCGGTGCCCGAGCGAGTCGAAGGCCCCCGACTTCGCCAGCGACTCGACCGTGCGCTTGTTGAGCGCGATCGGGTCGACGCGATCGCAGAAGTCGTGGAAGTCGACGAACGGGCCGCCCTCCGTTCGGGCGTGCGCGATGTGGTCGACGACGCCGCGTCCCACATTGCGGACGGCCGACAGGCCGTAGCGGATCGTCTTCTTGGCATCGGCGTCCGTGCGCACGGTGAAGTCCTGCTCCGACTCGTTCACGTCGGGGACGAGCACGCCGACCCCCAGCTGACGGCACTCATTGAGGAAGACAGCCGTCTGGTCCTTGTTGCTCTTCACACTCGTGAGCAGCGCGGCGAGGTACTCGACGGGATAGTTCGCCTTCAGGTAGGCGGTCTGGTACGCGAGGTATCCGTAGCCGACGCTGTGTGACTTGTTGAACGAGTAGTCGGCGAATGGTTCGATCGTGTCGAAGATCCGCTCGCCGAACTCGCGGTCGTGGCCTTGCGCGACGCAGCCGTCGACGAACTTCGTGCGCTCCTGCACGATCAGCTCGCGGATCTTCTTCCCGGTGGCCTTGCGGAGGTTGTCGGCCTCCTCGAGCGTGTAGCCGGCGAGCCTCTGCGCCACCCGCATCAGCTGCTCCTGGTAGATCATCAGGCCGTAGGTGGGGGCGAGGATCTCCTCGAGGTCGGGGTGCGGGTAGTCGACCGACGTACGCCCGTTCTTGCGGTCCGCGTACTCGTTGTGCCAGTTCTGGGCCATCGGGCCCGGGCGGTACAGGGCGACGAGCGCGGCGATGTCCTCGAAGCGGGTCGGGGCGAGCGACCGGAGCAACGCCCGCACCGGCCCACCTTCGAGCTGGAAGACACCGACCGTCTCACCTCGTCGGAGCATCTCGAACGTCGCCGGGTCGTCGAGCGGGACGTGGTCGATGTCGGGCCGGGTGCCCGTCGACGACTCCACCAGGTCGAGCGTCACCTCGAGCACGTCGAGGTTCCGCAGCCCGAGGAAGTCCATCTTGAGCAGGCCGAGGTCCTCGACCCCGTGCATCTCGTACTGCGTGACGATTGGCGCGTCGGCGATGTCGCCACCCGAGACCGGCTTGCGCTGGACCGGGAGGTACTCGGTCAGCGGTTCGCGCGTGATGACCACCGCCGCCGCGTGGATCCCGTCCTGACGCCGGAGCCCCTCGAGCCCGCGAGCGACGTCGATCACCCGCTGGGCGTCCGGATCGTTCTCGTACAGGACACGGAGCTCGCCCGCCATCTTGTAGCCGTCCTCGTGCTTCTCCTTGAGCTCGAGGCACGCGGCGAGCGGGGTATCGCGGCCCATGATGAGCGGCGGCATGAGCTTCGCGATCTTGTCGCCGACGAGGTACGGGTAGCCGAGCACGCGCGCCGCGTCGCGCACTGCGGCCCGCGCCTTGATCGTCGAGAACGTCACGATCTGGGCGACATGGTCCGAGCCATACCGCTCGGCGGCGTACCTGATCATCTCTCCCCGGTACCGGGAGTCGAAGTCCATGTCGATGTCGGGCATCTGCGTGCGGCCGGGGTTGAGGAATCGCTCGAACAGGAGGTCGTATCGGATCGGGTCGATGTCGACGATCCGAAGGCAGTAGGCGACGCACGACCCTGCCGCGCTCCCCCGACCCGGACCGACGCGGATGCCGCGCTCGTGGGCGTAGCGGACGAGGTCCCAGACGACCAGGAAGTACGCGGAGAACCCCATCGCCTGGATCACGTCGAGCTCGAACTCGATGCGCTCGGCCACGTGTGCCGCGAGGGATTCCCCGTACCGAGCACGTGCCCCTTCGAGCGTCAGCTCCCGCAGGTAGGAGTCCTCGTCGTGTCCTTCCGGCGTCGGGAACTCGGGAAGGACCGCGTTCCCGAACTCGAGCTCGAGGTCGGCCCGCTCCGCGATGAGCAGCGTGTTGTCGCACGCCTCCGGATAGTCGTCGAACAGGCCCCGCATCTCGCTCGCGGTCTTCAGGTAGAACTCCTCGGACTCGAAGCGCAGACGGTTGGGGTCGTCGCGCGTACGCCCGGTCTGCACGCACAGCAGGGCATCGTGCGCCTCGGCATCGGCGCGGTGCGTGTAGTGGCTGTCGTTCGTGGCGAGCAACCCGATCCGGAGGTCGCGCGCGATCCGCAGCAGCTTGGTGTTGACCCGGTGCTGCTCGGGGAGACCATGATCCTGCATCTCGATGAAGAAGCTGTCGCGGCCGAGGATGTCGACGAAGCGCCCGGCGAGCTCACGCGCTCCCTTGTCGTCGTCGGCGAGCAGGGCCTGACAGATCGCGCTCCCCAGGCAGCCGCTCGTGGCGACGATCCCCTCGCTGTGCGCCGCGAGCAGCTCGAAGTCCATCCGGGGCTTGTAGAAGTAGCCGTCGAGGTAGGCCTGTGACGAAAGCTTCATCAGGTTGCGGTAGCCCGCGTCGTTCATGGCGAGGACCGTCAGGTGGAAGATCTCGTGCTCGGCGCGGCGCGGGCGATCGAAGCGGCTGGTGGTGACGAAGTACGCCTCGGTCCCGATGACCGGCTTGATCCCCGCGTCGATCGCTGCACGCGAGAAGTCGAGGACCCCGTACATGTTCCCGTGGTCGGTGATGCCGACCGCGGGCTGACCGTCGGCGACGGCACTCGCGATCACGTCGGGGACGCGCGCCGCGCCGTCGAGCATCGAGTACTCGGTGTGCAGATGCAGGTGCACGAACGACTTGCTCACAGCCGGGCTGGCTCCGCCTTCTCCACGCCTGTTCCTCCACACGCCTGTTCGCCTGTTCCTCCACAGGCCTGTGGAGGAACTACACCAGTGTCGTTTCCGACCATACTCCCCGCGAGGTCCCGGTGCCCCGGGCCCCGAGCAGCGGCACCTGCATCTCGGCCGCGGTGAGCGACCCGTGGGCCGAGCGCAGCCGCGTCTCGTACGGCAGGGCCGGGTCGACGAACGCGGCATCGCCCTGCGCCGCGAGCACCACGTCGCCGATCCGCCGCAGGACGGCCGACGGGGGTGGGGGCCCCAGCCAGCCGGCCTCGAGCAGCTCATCGCGGGATCGGACCCACGCGCGCGACCCGTGCTCCGCCCGCGCGGCGGCGGCGAGATCCTCGGCGGCACCCCGGCGGGCATGGAGATACCGGAACCGGCCGTCACCCGAGCAGGACTCGACCAGGGGATCGAGCGACGCCCCCAGCTCGACCCAGGACTCCGACTCGAGGTGCACCTGCCCGTGGTCGGCCGTGACCAGCACGGCCACGTCGGCGGGCAGCGACGACACCAGCTCGCCGACCAGGCGGTCGGCGAAGCGCACCTCGGCGTCGTAGAAGCCGTCCTCGAGGCCGTACCGATGAGCGACCTCGTCGACCCCGGGGTAGTACGCGTAGACGAGGGGTGCTCCCTGGGCGACGAGACGGCAGCACTCCCCCACGAGCGACGACACGGTCCGCCAACCGTGGAAGTCCCCGCCGCGCAGGTGCGCCTCGGTGAACCCCGATCCCCGGAACTCGTGCTTGGTGACCACCGCGACGGGACGACCACGGAACGGGGCGTGCCGCTGCACCACCCCGGGATCGGGGGCGGGACGCGCGTCGGTCTGCCAGGAGAGCGCGTTCAGCACCTGGCCGTCGACCCGCACCCGGTACCCGATGAGCCCGTGCTGGGACGGCGCGAGACCGGTCGTGATCGAGGTCAGCGCGGCCGCGGTCGTCGACGGTGCCACCGTGGTGACCGGGCCCCCTTCGCACGCGTCGAACGCCGGGAGGCGGCCTCGTCGTTCGCCCAGCGCATCCCATCCGAGTCCGTCGATCACGAGCAGCACGACGGCCCGCGCCTCGCCGGCCGAGGCGGGCAGCCAGGTCGCATCCCGCGCGCCCAGCAGGGCCGGGACCACGGCACAGACGTCGGCCCCGTCGTAGCGCGGACGGCACGGTTCGCCCGCGTCGAACGGATCCGCCGGAGCAGGGGACATCGGGGAGGGGGGCATCGGGGCAGGGTACCGAGCATCGGTGTCGCCCGACGTCGCTCGCCTGCGCGACCATGAGGACGCGATGAAGGTCTCGACTCGCGGCGACTACGCCGCCCGGGCACTCCTGTCCCTCGCGCTGCACGAGTCCGACCTCCCGACCTCGGTGAAGGAGATCGCCGAGCGGACCACGCTCCCCCAGCCCTACCTCGAGCAGATCCTGCTCGCGGTCAAGGGCGCAGGGCTCGTCCGTTCGAAGCGCGGCGTCGGCGGGGGCTACGTGCTCGCCCGACCGGCCGCCGAGATCACGTTGGCCCAGATCCTGGGCGCGGTCGATGGGCCACTCGTCACCGTCGTGGGCGAGCACGACCACTGCGAAGGGCACTGTGTCCTGCAGGAGGTCTGGTCGGGTGTCTCCGAGGAGATGCGCGAGCTGCTCGAACGCGTGTCGCTCGCCGACCTGGTCCACCAGACCCGCGTCGGCCACCCGGAGGCGAGCGGCTCGGCGTCCTAGCCCGCGGTGTCCTCGTCAGGGCCCTCGGGCCGTTCGACACGACCTGTCGGGGCACCGAGCGACGCACGCAGGCGCGCCAGCTCGGTCGGGAGCGGATCCTCCAGGTCGATCGGTTCACCACGGAGCGGGTGCTCGAACACCAGGCGGTGGGCGTGGAGGAACGGACGGGCGGGCGCGTCGGGCAGGACCCGGCCCCCATAGGTGCGGTCCCCCACGATCGGGTGCCCGATCGCACTCAGGTGCACGCGGACCTGATGCGTCCGTCCCGTCTCGAGCGTGCACTCGAGGAGGCACACCTCCGGGTCGTCCCAGGTCTCGAGCACCTCATAGGCCGTTCGCGCCGGTCGTCCGCTGTCGCGTACCGCCATGCGCGTGCGTCGTCGTGTGGAGCGCCCGATCGGCGCGTCGACGACCCCACGCCGCGAACCGGGAGTCCCCGAGACGAGCGCGAGGTAGCGACGGTCGACCGTGTGGGTGGCGAACGCGTCGACGAGCGCGTCGTAGGCGTCCTGGGTGCGGGCCACGATCATCAGGCCGCTCGTGTCGCGGTCGAGACGGTGAACGATCCCCGGGCGCGTCGGCTCACCGACCCCCGCGACCTCCGGGTACCGCGCGAGCACGCCGTGCACGAGGGTCCCGTGGTCGTGGCCGGGCCCCGGGTGCACCACGAGACCCGCCGGCTTCGCCAGCACGAGCAGGTGCTCGTCGGAGAACCGCACATCCAGCGGCACGTCCTCGCCGACCGGTAGACCGGGGATCGCCGGCCCGGCGAGGATCTCCACGATCTCTCCGGCCTCGAGCCGTCGGCTCTTCGCGACCGGTCGGCCACCCACCAGGATGTCGCCGGCCCGCACGAGCACCTGCACCTCGGCGCGGCTCCAGCCGGTGAGGAGCGAGATCGCCCTATCGACCCGCTCTCCCGCGAGCGTGGCCGGGACGACGAGCGGCTCGTGGTCGAGGCTCGGCGGGTCGGGCGTCACGACATCGTGTCGCCGACTCGGCGGTCGCCGAAGAACCCGGCCAGGACCAGCGTGACCGCCCCCACCGTCAGCGCGGCATCGGCGACGTTGAACGTGGGGATCGGATCGATGTGCACGAAGTCCACGACCGCACCCCGCAGGAATCCCGGGGCGCGGAACATGCGGTCGGCGAGGTTCCCGAGCGCGCCCCCGAGCACGAGCGCCAACGCTCCGATCATCCAGACGTCCTTGCTCCGATGCACCATACGGACGAGCACGACGACCATCGCGATCGCGAGCAGGGCGAGGACGACGCCGTAGTCGCCGAACAGGCTGAACGCAGCGCCGGAGTTGTACCCGAGGCGCAGCTCGATCGTGGTGCCGATGATCGAGATCGGCCCGTCGTCCAGCGCGGAGACGGCCCACGCCTTCGTCAGCTGGTCAGTGACGACCACGGCAACGACCACGCACCACGCGAGTCGTCGGCCGCGCGGCCCGGCACGCGCGCGCTCCGTGGGATCGTCAGCGACGCCGTTCGGCACGCGCCTTGCAATCGACGCAGACGTTGGCCCACGGGAAGGCCTCGAGGCGATCGAGCGACAACCGCTTCCCGGCCGGCGAGCAGAACCCGTAGGTGCCCTTCTTGATCCGCGCGAGCGCGTCGTCGATCTCCTCGACCGCGTTGCGCGCGGATGCCGAGAGCAGGAGGTCGCGCTCCCGCTCGACGTTGACCGTGTCGCCCTCGCCCGACTCCTCGTCGAACTGCGTGTCCCCCGCCTCGCGGTCGTGGGCGAGCTGGTCGGCCTCGGCCGCCAGCTCCTCGGCCTGGCGGAGCAGTCGCTCGCGCTCGTCGACCAGCTTCAGCCGCAGCCGCTCGATCGTCTTCGGTGCGAGCGCGGGGCCCCCGGGCAGGACCTCGAAGCCAGAGAGCTCGCAGATGACGTGACCCTTCTTCAGCGTTCGGACCGGGACCTCGGGAGTCGCCGGTGCGGCCGGGGCGACCTTGGTCGCCGCTGCCTTCTTCCCGGCGGCGGGCTTCGTCGTCACCTGCTTCTTCGCCGATGCCGGCGCTTTCTTCTTGGCCGGCGCCTTCTTCTTGGCCGGCGCCTTCTTCTTGGCCGGCGCCTTCTTCTTGGCCGGCGCCTGCTTCTTGGCCGGCGCCTTCTTCTTGGCCGGCGCCTGCTTCTTGGCCGGCGCCTTCTTCGCGACAGGC
>JAWOIO010000078.1:0-11314 GCA_046484625.1 Acidimicrobiia bacterium | reverse complement strand
GTGCCCGGTGGAGTCGGGATCGGTGCGGGTCACGCAGAAGCACCACTGGGCGCGGTGGGCGAGGGTCGTCCACACCTTCTGGCCGTTCACGACCCACTGGTCGCCGTCGAGCACACCCCGGGTCTGGACGTTGGCGAGGTCCGAGCCCGCGTTGGGCTCCGAGAACCCCTGGCACCACATCTCCTCGACCGACTGGATCTTCGGGAGGAACCGTCGCTTCTGCTCCTCGGTCCCGAACGCGAGGAGCGTCGGGGCGAACAGGCCCTCGCCGAAGAAGCTCACCCGAGCCGGCGCGTTGGCCTTGGCGTACTCCTCGCTGAAGATCACCTGCTCGGCGAAGCTCGCGTTGCGCCCGCCGTGCTCCTCGGGCCACGACAGGCCGAGCCAGCGGTCCTTGCCGAGCAGCTTCTCCCACTCGACCCGCAGGTCCCAGGCGTGCTCGTCGGCCGGCCCGCCGCGCCCGCCGAGCGTGGCGAAGTCTCCGGTGAGGTGCTCCGAGAGCCACGACCGGATCTCGTCCCGGAACGCAGCCTCCTCCGGCGTGTCCACAAAGTCCATCTTCCTGGCGCTGCTCCCGCTCCGCTACTTCCGCTTCGCTTCATCCGCTGCGCTCGCAGCGAATGCCCCCACATGCTCCGCCGACACGAACGCCCTGCGGCCTTCCGCGGACGTTACCCGTCGGTAGGGAAGGGACGCCATGCCGGGCTACCCTCACCGCGGTGGCTCCCGCACCGCGCCCTGCGCACTTCGAGGACACCGCCGTCCGCGTCGACAAGCTCGTCGTCGGCCCGTTCGAGAACAACGTGTTCGTCGTGCGCTGCAAGGCGACGGGTGACGCCGTCCTGATCGATGCCGCCAACGAGCACGAGCTGCTGTTGGAGGTGTCGCGCGCCACCGGCGTGCGCCGCGTCCTCACGACGCACGGGCACTGGGACCACATCCAGGCGGTCACGGCGCTGCGCGATGCCGGCATCGAGGTCGGCATCGCAGCAGCCGACGCCGAGATGCTCCCGTCGTACGACTTCGTGATCCCGGGCGACGAGATCTACGAGATCGGCGAGCTCCGCATGCGGTCCGTGCACACGCCCGGCCACACGCCGGGCTCCACGTCGTTCGTCCTGGAAGGCACGCCGCTGCTGTTCACCGGCGACACGCTCTTCCCGGGCGGACCGGGACACACCCGCACGCCCGGGGCCAGCTTCGACGAGATCATCGTGTCGATCGACCGGGGCCTCTTCACGCTGCCGGCCGACACGCTCGTGCTCCCCGGCCACGGGCTCGACACGACCATCGGTCACGAACGCCCACAGCTCGACGAGTGGGTGGAACGCGGCTGGTAGCCGGTCGCCGATCCGCCGGTCACGAGGACCGGCGGAGCTCGATCGCCTCGCGATACACCGCGAGTGTGTTCTCGACGAACCGTTCGGGTGCGAAGGTCGCGGCCCGGTTCTTCCCGGCCCGGGCGAGTGCGGCACGAGCCCCGTCGTCGCGGAGGAGCTCGACCAGCGCCTCACCCAGCGCGTCGTGATCCGTGGGATCCACGTAGTGCGCCGCGCCCCCTCCCACCTCGCGCAGGACAGGGATGTCCGCGCAGACGACCGCGGTCTCCTGGGCCATCGCCTCCACGACCGGGAGCCCGAAGCCCTCGTGCAAGCTCGGGAACGCCAGAAGATCCGCGCCCCGGTACAGGGCGACGAGTCGGTCGGCCCGCACCGGTCCGAGGAACTGCACCCGGTCGCCGAGGGCCTCCGCGCGTCTCCGCTCGTCGCCGTCGGCATGCAGCCAGCCCTTCGGACCCACGATCGCGAGCTGGTGTGGGAGGTCGTGGGTCCGCACCACGGCCCCGAACGCGTCGAGCAGCGCGGTGAGGTTCTTGCGCGGCTCGCGGGTTCCGACCCAGAGCACGTAGGGCTGGTCGCCCAACCCGACGTTTGCAAGGGTCGCCCGGACCAGGCCCGAACCGGCGACGGCCTGTGAGGTCCCGTGCGGGACGATGCGGATCTGCTCCATCGTCAGCTCGCTGTGGTCCACGACCTCCTCGGCCGCTGCCACCGTCGAGACGATCACCAGATCCGCGCGCCGGTGGGCGGCCCGCATCCCGCGCCGGTGGAAGACCAAGCCACGTCGCGGGAAGGTCTCGGGGAGGAGCTCGGTCGCCGCGTCATGGACCGTCACGACGAGTGCAGCCTCACCCCGAGGCGGCACCGCGACGGAGGGGGCGTGCACCACATCGACGTCCCCCAGCGCCGCGTGCATCGACCGCAGCGACGGACGCCCGAGCAGGTGCCAGGCGTCGTAGAGCACGGGCCGCGGAAGCGGGAAGCGAATCGGGTCGATCCCGACGAGGCCGAAGTTCGCGACCGCACGGTCGATCGCGCCCCGCCGGTGGAACGCGACGAACGGCAGGAGCTCGATCGCCTCGTCCTCACCCGGAGGCCGAGGCAGTAGCCTCGCGAGCTCGGCCGTGTAGCGCCCGATCCCACCCGGGGGATGCTGGAGCAGCTGCTCGAGGTTGAGGGCGACACGCATGATCCGGCTGCTTTCCATTCAACCCGTCGCCGAACGCGGAGGGTCGGACCAGGCGCTCGTTCGGTTGCTCGCCAGCCTGCCATCGGACGAGTTCGAATGCCATGTCGCGGTGCCTCAGGAGCCGCCCCTGCGGGCCGAGCTCGAGGCCGCGGGCGCGACCGTGCACGCCGTCCCGATGCGTCGGATCTCCACGAGCCACGCACTCGGCGCCTGGGCGCGGTACGCGCTCGCCTGGCCCGTCTCGGTGGTCCGCCTCGTCCGACTGGCTCGGCGACTCGACGTCGACCTCGTCCACACGAACTCGCTGCACTCCTGGTACGGCTGGGCCGTGGCGGCCCTCATCCGCCGGCCGCACGCCTGGCACGCCCGCGAGATCGTCGTGCAGTCGGCCGCGGCGCTCCGGCTCGAGCGGCGGCTCGCCCGCCGCGCCACGGTCGTGATCGCGGTCTCCCACGCCGTCGCCGCCCAGCTCGATGCCGAAAACGTCGTCGTCGTCCACGAGTCCGTCGACCCCGCCGTGTTCACCCCGACCCGTGCCGGGCGCTTCCGGGGGCAGCTCGGGATCCCCGACGACGCCCCGCTCGTCGCGGCCGCGGGTCGGATCGACACCTGGAAGGGCATCGACGTCCTGCTCGACGCGTGGCCCGCCGTCGTGACCGCCGTCGGGGATGCGCGCCTCGTCGTCGCAGGAGGAATCGTCCAGGGGAAGGAGGCCTTCGCCGCGGAGCTGGGACGCCGCGCCGCGGGGCTGCCCGGAGTGCACTGGACCGGCCCCCGCGACGACATCGCCGACCTGCTCGCCGACAGCGATGCCGTCGCCGTCCCGTCCACCGAACCGGAGCCCTACGGCCTCGTCGCGGTCGAAGCGCTCGCGTCCGGGGCACCGGTGGTCGCCAGCGACGCGGGCGGGATCCGCGAGATCGTCGATGCTGCCGACCCGGGTGCCGGCACGCTCGTGGCACCGTCGGACGCGCCCGCCCTGGCGGCGGCGCTCGTCACCGTGCTCCAGGCCGCCCGCCCCACCTCGACCGCCCGCCGATCGTCGCGGCCGAGCCTGCGGACCCCCGGCGCCGACCCCACGCCGTCGATCCTGCACGAAGCGGTCGCTGCTCGGCCCCACTGAGCGCCGGCCCGGGTGCATGGTCGGGTACGTGGGGTCGCCCGGGGCCCCGGGGGGCGTACCCTCGGACGTAACACATCCGCCCGCAGCGCCACCAACGGACCATGACGACAACGGCGATGCAGCACGCCGCCACGGCGAGGAACGGGGGTACCGCAGCGATGCACCACGCACTGCTCCACCACCTGCAGCTCGGCTCGATCCGCGACCACGACTGGGTCTCCGCCCGATTCGGCCATCGGTAGCCCGTGCCCTCCACCACCCCCACCCTCTCCGGCGACACGGCCCGCGCCGCCGCCGCCGGACTCGGGTTCGACCGGCCCCCCACGGTCGACTCCCCCCGCCGTCAGGTCGGCATCGAGCTCGAGTGGCTCGCCGTCCACGCCGACGACCCCTCCGTCCCGGCCTCGCTCGAGGCCACCACGGCCGCCGCTGCGGCCGGCCCACCCCTCCCCGGCGGCAGCCGGCTCACGTTCGAGCCCGGAGGCCAGGTCGAGCTGAGCTCACCGCCACTCCCCCTGCTCGCCGCGTGTGAGGTCACCGCGCGCGACGCCGCGTCGCTCGGCGTGGTCCTCGCCGATGCCGGCATCTCGCTGGTCGCGGTCGGGCTCGAGCCCGGTCCCCGCCGCGCCCGTGCCGTGCTCACCCCGCGCTACGACGCCATGGAGGCGTACTTCGACAGCCACGGCACCGCGGGTCGCACGATGATGCGCAGCACCGCGGCACTCCAGGTGAACCTCGACCTCGGGGCAGGCGACGAGGTCGAGACGCGGTGGCGCGCTGCGCACGCCGTCGGGCCGGTGCTCGCGGCGGCGTTCGCGAACTCGCCGATCGGACCCGACGGCCCGACGGGCTTCCGGTCCACGCGCCTCGCGGTCTGGGACGACGTCGACCCGTGCCGCACCGGGGTCGTCAACGGACATGTGACCGGTCGTGACTCCTGGGCCGAGTACGCGATGGAGGCACGCGTGATGCTCGTGCGGACCTCGCCCGACGACTACGTGCCCGTGCTCGAGCCGTTCACCTTCGGCGACTGGATCGAGCGCGGCCATGCGCTGGGGTGGCCGACCATCGACGACCTCGAGTACCACCTCACGACCCTGTTCCCCCCGATCCGGCCCCGCGGCTGGCTCGAGCTCCGCATGCTCGACTCGGTCCCCGACCCGTGGTGGCGGGTCGCGACGGCGGTGAGCGCGGTGCTGATCCAGGACCGCGACGCGGCTGCGGTCCTCGAACCCGATCTGCGCGGGGTCCGCGACCGCTGGGCCACGGCCGCGCGCGACGGGCTCTCTGATCCCGTCCTGGGCGCGGCGGCGCGTGCGTGCTTCGACGTCGCGCTCGACGCCATGCGCGCCGGCGTCGCCGATCCCACCACCATCGCGGCAACCGAGCGATTCGTCGACGACTACGTCCGCCGCGGGCGCGGTCCCGCCGACGACCGCCTCGACGAATGGGCGGCCGGACTCGACCCGATGCCCGAACCCGACAACCGGCCGCTGTCCGGCGTGGGGGATCCGTGGGCCTGACCGCGGACATCGCGGAGCATCTCGACACCGCTCGACGCCGGACCCTCGAGCTCCTCGGGCACTTCGACGACGAGACCCTCCGCCGGCAGATCTCCCCGCTGATGTCCCCGCTGGTCTGGGACCTCGCCCACATCGGCCACTACGAGGAGCTCTGGCTGCTCCGGGCGCTCACGGAGGCGCCGCCCACCGACCCCCGGTTCGACGACCTCTACGACGCGTTCCTGCACCCGCGGCGCGAGCGGGTCTCCCTCCCGATCCTGGGCCCCGAAGAGGCGCGCGCCTTCGTGCAGGACGTGCGCAACCGCGTGCTCGAGCACCTCGATCGGCTCGACCTCGACGCCGCGTCGCCCGCGCACGATCCGCTCCTCGCCGGCGGCTTCGTCTACGGGATGGTCGTCCAGCACGAGCACCAGCACGACGAGACGATGCTCGCGACGATCAACCTGATGGATCCCGAGCTGACCGCGTCGCTCGACCTGCCGCGCGACCGGTGGCGCCCCGCCTCGGTCGCCGGTGCGGCCGGCACGATCACGGGCTCGATCGCCGGGCCCGGCACCGCCCACATCGGCACCGGCCACATCGGCACCGGCTCGACCGAGCCGGGCGCCGCACTCACAGCCGCCGGGGCCGGTGGCCAGTGGGCGTACGACAACGAACGACCCGAGCACGAGATCGCGCTCGCCCCCTACCGGATCGACGCCCGCCCGGTCACGAACAGCGAGTTCGCGGCGTTCATCGCCGACGGCGGATACGACGACACGCGACTCTGGGACGCCGCCGGTTGGGAGTGGCGCACCGAGACCGACACGCGCGCCCCGCTCGGTTGGCACGGACACGGCCGCGACTGGACGCGTCGCCACTTCGGCCGGGACGAGGACCTGCCCGCCGACGAGCCGGTCCAGCACGTCTGCTGGCACGAAGCCGACGCGTACGCGCGCTGGGTCGGCAAGCGGTTGCCGACCGAGCTCGAGTGGGAAGCTGCTGCGCGCGCGCCAGAGGGACTCCCCGGCGCCGGCCAGGTGTGGGAGTGGACCGCGTCGACCTTCGACGGATACCCGGGCTTCCGGTCGTTCCCCTACCGCGAGTACTCCGAGGTGTTCTTCGGCCCCGACTACCGGGTGCTGCGCGGCGGATCGTGGTCGACCCCCGACGTCGCCCGTCGGCCGACGTTCCGGAACTGGGACTTCCCGATCCGACGTCAGATCTTCTCCGGCTTCCGCTGCGCGACCGACGGGAGCTGACCGCCCCGTGTGCCGGCACGTCGCGTACCTGGGCCCACCGATCGCGCTCGATGCGCTCGTCTTCTCGACCCCGACCGCGCTCGCCGGGCAGGCCCGGGCCCCCCGCTTCCAACCCGGGATCGACGACAACCCGCACGGCTACGGGATCGGCTGGTACGACGCGGACGGCGGGCTGCAACGGCACCGCAGCACGACCGCGATCTGGGACGACCCCGACCTCCCGCCCCTCGCCGGGTCCACGCGCTCGGGTGCGTTCGTCGCAGCCGCGCGGCTGGCATCACCCGGGCTCCCGGTCGAGGTGTCGGGGAACGCCCCCTTCACCGACGGTCGGTGGCTCTTCTCGCTGAACGGGATCGTCCTCGGCTGGCACGACGGCTTCGGCGCCGTGCTGCGGTCCCGGGTCTCCGCGACCCGGGCGCAGGGCATCGAGGGGAGCGCCGACTCCGAGGTGCTGTTCGCACTGGCCCTCGATGCGGTCGACGCCGGCGCGACTGCCGCCGAGGCCCTCGCGGACGTCGTCGGCGCGGTCGCTCCCCGGAGCGCCGGTGAGCTCAACATGGTGCTCGCCGACGCCGAGCAGGTCGCGGCGACGGTGTGGGGCCACACGCTGCACGCACGGGTCGACGACGGCCTGACGTTGGCGTCGGAACCGTTCGACGACGGCGACGACTGGGACCGCCTCCCTGACCGCACCGTCGTCAGCGGCGACCAGCAGGGCTGGCGCTCCACGACGCTCGAGATCGGAGTCCGGTGACCACCGCCCCACCGGCCGTGCGAGTCGACGTGCACCTGAGCGACGACGAGATCGACGCGGCGCTGGCCGCCGACGTCCGTGCGGGGCTGACCGCGACGCCGAAGGAGCTCCCCCCGAAGTGGTTCTACGACGACCGCGGCTCCGACCTCTTCGACCAGATCACCCGGCTGCCCGAGTACTACCCCACGCGCGCCGAGCGCAGCATCCTCGACGCGCACGCAGGCGACATCGCGGCGGCCACGGGAGCCGACACGCTCGTCGAGCTCGGCTCCGGGACCTCGGAGAAGACCCGACTGCTGCTCGACGCGCTCGCGGGCGCGGGGACGCTCCGTCGGTTCGTGCCCTTCGACGTCAGCGAGCAGACGCTGCGGGACGCGGCGCAGGCGATCGCCGACGAGTACGCCGTGCCGGTGCACGCCGTCGTCGGCGACTTCGAGCGGCACCTCGACCGGATCCCCGACGGCGGCCGACGCGTGGTGGCCTTCCTCGGCGGGACGATCGGCAACTTCCTCCCCGACGACCGCGCCCGGTTCCTCGGCGCGATCGCCGCAGGGCTGGGACCCGAGGACTGGTTCCTCCTCGGCACCGACCTCGTGAAGGACCGTGGTCGTCTCGTCGCCGCCTACGACGACGCCGCGGGTGTCACGGCCGCGTTCAACAAGAACGTGCTGCAGGTGGTGAACACGCGTCTCGACGCCGACTTCGACCCGGACCGCTTCGAGCACGTCGCCCGCTTCGACGAGCGGCACGAGTGGATCGAGATGCTTCTGCGCACTCCCGCGGCGACCCGTGTCCGGGTGGGTGCACTCGCTCTCGACGTGGAGTTCGCGGCCGGTGAGGAGATGCGCACCGAGATCAGCGCCAAGTTCACCCGGGCCCGCGTGGAGTCGGGGATGGCCGATGCGGGCTTGCGCCTGGAGCACTGGTGGACCGATCCCGCGGGCGACTTCGCCCTGAGCCTGTCGCGACCCGCCTGAGCGACCCGCCGTGGGTGGCCGCTTCGTCGGGGCCCCGAGTTTCCACTACGCAGATAGTGTCAATACACTTGGGGGCGTGAGCACCAGCCCCGGCCTCGACGACCCCGGCCTCGAGATCCCCAGCCTCGAGATCCCCAGCCTCCAGATCGACGACCTCCACGTGTCGGTCGACGGCACCCCGATCCTGCGCGGCGTCACCGTCGCGGTCGGCGCCGGCGAGGTCCACACGCTCATGGGACCGAACGGCTCCGGGAAGTCGACGCTCGCCCGGACGCTCCTCGGCGACCCGACCTACGTGGTCACCTCGGGCCGCATCCTCCTCCAGGGCGAGGACGTCACGGGCCTGTCGACGGCCGACCGTGCCGCGCGCGGCCTGTTCCTCGGGTTCCAGCACCCCGAGGAGATCCCCGGCGTCAGCGTGCTCAACTTCCTCCGCCAGGCGATGGGTGCGCGCAAGGGCATCGAGGACCTCTCGGTGCTCGAGGTCCGCATGGCACTCCTCGAATGGACGGCCAAGCTCGGGATGGACGAGCGGTTCGTCTCCCGGTATCTCAACGAGGGCTTCTCCGGCGGCGAGAAGAAGCGCAACGAGATCCTCCAGATGGCGCTGCTCGAACCCGACGTCGCGATCCTCGACGAGACCGACTCCGGCCTCGACATCGACGCGCTCCGTGTCGTCGCCGACGGGATCGCGCAGGTCCGCAGCGTTCGTCCGACGCTCGGCATCCTGTTGATCACGCACTACCGGCGCATCCTCGAGCACCTGGTCCCCGACCGCGTCCACATCCTGCTCGACGGCCGGATCGTGGCGACGGGCGGTTCGGAGCTCGCCGCGAAGCTCGAGGCCGACGGCTTCGACGCGTTCCGGGCGGCGGCATGAGCACGCTCGACGTCGCCCGGATCAAGCGCGACTTCCCGATCCTGGCGCGCGAGGTCAACGGGCAGGCGCTGGTGTACCTCGACTCGGCATCGTCGTCCCAGAAGCCCGTGCAGGTCCTCGACGCGATGGAACGCTGCTACCGCGAGTCGTACGCGAACGTGCATCGGGGCGTCTACACGATCGCCGAGGAGGCGACCGCGGCGTTCGAGGCGAGCCGCGCCAAGGTCGCGCGACTGCTGCACGCGCCGTCGACGTCGGAGATCGTGTTCACCAAGAACGTGACCGAGGCGATCAACCTCGTCGCGCACTCGTGGGGCCGCGCCAACCTCCGGGCCGGTGATGTCGTCGTCCTCACGGAGATGGAGCACCACGCCAACATCATCCCGTGGCACATGCTCGCGAGCGAGATCGGCATCGAGCTGCGGTGGATCCCGCTCACCGCCGACCACCGCCTCGACCTCGGCGACCTCGACCGCCTCCTCGACGGCGCCAAGCTGCTCGCAGTGACCGCGGTGTCCAACGTGCTGGGCACGATCAACGACGTCGAGGGCCTGGTCACAGCGGCCCACGCCGCGGGTGCGCTCGTCCTGGTCGACGCGGCGCAGGCCGTCCCCCACCTCACCGTCGACGTGACGGCCTGGGACGCCGACTTCGTGGGCTTCACCGGCCACAAGATGCTCGGGCCGAGCGGCATCGGAGGCCTGTGGGCCCGCGCCGAGCTCCTCGAAGCGATGCCGCCGTTCCTGGGTGGTGGCGAGATGATCCGTGACGTCACCACGACCGGCTTCACGACCAACGACGTCCCGTGGAAGTTCGAGGCGGGCACCCCGCCGATCGTCGAGGCGATCGGCCTCGGCGCCGCCGTCGACTACCTCGAAGCCCTGGGGCTGCCCGCGATCCGGGCGCACGAGCGGGCGCTCACCGAGTACGCGCTCGACGCCCTCGCGCAGCGCTTCGGCGACCGCCTGACGATCTACGGACCGACCGATCTCGACGTGCGCGGCGGCGTCCTCTCCTTCCTGTTCGAGGGGATCCACGCACACGATGTGTCGCAGGTCGTCGACGAGGCCGGTGTCTGCGTCCGGGCCGGGCACCACTGCGCGAAGCCGCTCATGCGGTCGCTCGGGGTCCCCGCGACGACCCGCGCATCGTTCTACGTGTACAACGACGAGTCCGACGTCGACGCCCTGGTCGAGGCACTCGCCACGGCCGAGAAGTTCTTCGGGATCTAGGACCGGACGGGGAGAGAGGAAGCAGGGATGGCAGGCCTCGAAGACCTCTATCGCGAGATCATCCTCGACCACTACCGCGCGCCGCGGAACCGCGGCGAGCTCCCGGTCCCCCCGGCCCACCGGGTCGAGGGCTTCAACCCCCTCTGCGGCGACGAGGTCGTCCTCTACCTCGTGGTCGACGACGGCGTGGTGACCGACGTTCGCACGGCCGGGCAGGGCTGCTCGATCAGCCAGGCGTCGACGTCGATGATGAGCGCGGCCGTCAAGGGCAAGCCCGTCGACGAGGCCCGGCGGATCATCCACGCGTTCAAGTCCCTGATGTCGATCCACGAGTCCCAGCTCGAGGGCGGCGCGGCGGACGACGACGCCGGCGTCGAGGTCGCCGAGGTTCGCCTCGGGGACCTCGAGGCACTCCAGGGCGTCGTGAAGTTCCCGGTCCGGATCAAGTGCGCCACCCTGGCCTGGAACACGCTCGAGCAGGGCCTCGACGAGGCCGGCGCCGCGTAGCCGGCGAGCCGGATGGCGCCCCGGGCATACCGGGCGCCGCGACTACGTTGGACCCAAGACCAACGGCGACGATCACGGGAGGGAACGGGGAGCATGGACCAGACGGCACTCACCACTCGCATCGATGAGGCCCTCGACCGCTACCGGGGTCGTGACCTCGTCTCCGCGGCCGAGATCACCGACCTCCTGCTCGACCTGCGTCTCATGCTGCTCGCTGCCGACGTCGAGGCCACGGCCCCGGCGTCGAGCTGAGCAGGCCCCGGCAGGAATCGCGCGCGACCATCCAGTAGGGTTTGGGCCAGATGGCGGAGCAAGGTCGACCCCCGGGTCGGAACGAGCGGAGACCTGCCGCGCAGCGCAAGCCTGCCGCGCGGCAACGTCCAGCCGCGAGCGGCGACAGGCCGCCGCTCGGTCGGCACGAGCGGAGAGCGCTCGCGCGACGGCGCCGCATTCGGACTGTCGGCGCCGCGACCGCTGTCGTGCTGGCCCTCGCCGGCGGCGCGTTCGCCCTCCTGAGCGGCGGCGAGGCGGCCCAGGTCGCAGCGAAG
>JAWOIO010000102.1:0-3149 GCA_046484625.1 Acidimicrobiia bacterium | reverse complement strand
CCACGACGTTCGTGCGTCAGCAGCCCCGCGTGAGCGGGGGCTGCTGACGCCGAAACGCGTGGCTCGAGCAGAGCGCTCTACCTCAGCCCCGCGCCGTGCCTCAGCCCCGCGCCGTGCCTCAGCCAGAGGACGGCGCCGCGGCGCGCACGAGGTAGTCGTCGGCGTCCTCGTCGACCTCGAGCTCGACCACGCCCCGCGCTTGGGCCGCCTTGCAGAACTGCAGGAACCCGCCGTACCCGAACTGCTTCTCGGAGAAGTCGGCTTGGCGCTTGCGCAGCTGGGTCTTGAGGCCCGAGAGGTGGGGCGGACCGCTCTTCTCGGTGAGGCGCTCGACCGTCGAGCGGAGGAGCTCGAACGCGGCCTCCTGGTCGCCCGCGCCGGTCGGGAACGTCACCTCGGGGTCGCCCTGCGCGCTTCCCTCCCGCAGTGCCACCACGCCGCGGTCGGCGAGATGGCGCATGAGCTCGCCGAAGCCGCGGAACCCGTAGTTGGCCTCGTTGAACGTCGGATCCTTGCGCAAGATCGTGCGCTTGAGGAGTGATGCGAGGACGGGGCCGCTGGTGGTCCGCTCCAGGCCGGCGAGCGTCCGGGTGACGAGCGCTCCGAGGTCCGACGGGTCGAACGTCGGGGTCTCGACCACGTCGTCGACGTCGGGCTCGTCGGCCTTCTTCGCCGACGTCGACTTGGTCGGCCGTCGGCCGCTGCGCTTTGCCGGCCGCCGGGGCTTCGCGCCCTCGACGCCCTCCAGCCGTTCGTAGAAGAGGAACTCGTCACAGGCGGGCGGCAGGAGCGCGGAGGTGGATGCCTCTACGCCGATGCCGATCACCCGGCGGTTGAGCTCGCGCAGCTTGTGGACGAGGGGCGTGAAGTCGCTGTCACCGGTGCCCAGGACGAAGGTGGTGATGTACCCACGCTCGAAGCACAGCTCGATGGCGTCTACGGCCATCTTGATGTCGGCCGCGTTCTTGCGCACGGCCCCCATCCGCTGGGGGATTTCGATGAGCTCGACGTGGTTGCGGGTCAGCACTCGCCGGTCGTCCTCGAAGTAGGACCAGTCGGCGTAGGCCCGGCGGACGACGACGCGGCCCCGCTCGGCCAGGGCATCGGCGATCGGGCGGAAGTCGAAGCCGTTGCCGCCCAGGGCCTCGCGGGCCCCGATCGCCAGGTTCTCGTAGTCGAGGAAGAGCGCGATGCGCTCGTCGTCGGAGGTCATGGTGTCTCGGCTCTGGTCACGAGCGACCCTACCGCGGCCTTCGAGAATCTGTCCGGATTGCCTCGTGGACGGGTCCGGTGGTTCCTCCGACGAGCAAGGCGATGACGGAACCGGCACTGCGCCTGCGGCGCCGGGTCAGCCGGGCACGGCTCCGGGTCAGTCGGGGTCCAACTCCGGCAACGGCAACGGCGGCTGACAGGTCGTCGCGCGTCAGATCGTCGACCGCCCTCCCGCCACCCCGTTGCCCGAGGTGACGCGAGCCGCGATCTCGGCATGCACCGTATCGATCGGCCGGTCGCCGTCGACTCGGATCACGGCGCGGGTCTGCTGCATGTGCTCGATCATCGGCTTGGTCTCGCGCTCGTAGGAACGCATCCGTCGATCGATCGTCGCGCGCTCGTCGTCGTGGCGACCGCGCGCACGGAGCCGTTCCGCGACGACCTCCGGCGGGACGTGCAGCTCGATGACGGCATCGAGTGCGTGGTCCTGGAGCATCGCGCCGAAGGCGCGTGCCTGTGGGGTGGTCCGGGGGAACCCATCCATGATCCACCCTCGGCCCCGGTCCTCGAGCTCCGCGAGGCGCCGGCGAACGACCTCGAGGACGATCCGGTTCGGGACGAGGCGCCCGGCTGCGAGCAGGCCGCGCACGACCCGCGCGACAGGGGTGTGGCGCTTCGCGAGGTCCCGGAGGAGCTGTCCGGTGGAGACCGGCTCGAGCCCGTAGCGCTCGGCGAGCAGGCGGGCCTGGGTGCCCTTCCCCGACCCGGGCGGCCCCACGAGCGCGAGCCGCAGGCGGACCGGTGATGCCTCGGTGCCGCCGGTCACGTGTCCTCCATGGTCGAGCTGGGCTGGGTGAAGCTGGGCATGGTCGAGGTGAACAGGGTCGTCGTGCGCGGGTGGGGGAGTCTCCTGCATCGCCATCTGGCAGCAGCGTGGCCGACCGATGTGGTGGGCACCGGCCCGATCCGTTGCGGTTGTGTGACGATACGCCGCCGACGCGCGCCATGCCCGCGGGCCCGACCGCGGACGAGGTGCACGGTGTGGTGCTCAGCCCGGAGCACTGATCAGAGAACGCACCTCGGCGACCGCGCCGGGCAGGTCGTCGACCTCGCGTTGACGCGCTCCGTCGGGTCCGACGAACACGAAGGTGCACCGTGTGACTGCGCGTCCGAGGACTGCCTCGAGCGCGAGCGCATACGTGGCTCCCTGGAGGCGATAGCGAGCGAGGGCGGTGTCGACCTCGGCGTCGGTGCGGACGGCGTCGGTCTTCCAGTCGACGACCACGAGGCCGTCCGGCGTCTCGACCAGGAGGTCGATGAACCCCTCGACCAGGACGCCGTCGATGGGTGCGGCGACCGGGACCTCGCGCCAACGGGGCCATCCCCCCGCGACCGCCTCGCGGACAAGGGGGGCGTCGAGCGCCGATGCCGCGAGCGCCCGGATCTCGTCCTCGCGGTCGGGAACGCCTTCCGCGAGCGCCTGGGCGCGGGCGGTCGCGTCGAGCCCCTCACCCGTCGCGAGGTCGACCGATTGGAGCACCGCATGGACCGCGCGCCCGATCGCCGTCCCCGCACGTCCCCGCCGCCACGGCGGCGACTCGTCCTCCTCGTTGGGGCCGGCCGCCTCGCTGGGGCCGGCCGCCTCGCCGGGGCCGACATCGGCCGCGCGCCCTGGCACCTCCCGGCGCGCGACCGCGGTCGCCGCGATCGTGGGGGCGCGCCGACCGGCGGCCACCGCACGCGTCCGGGCATCGATCCACGCCGCGCGGTCCGGGCCGACGGTGGACGTCGACGCGGGGGCGGGTTCGGGTCCCACCGCGGCTCGGCCGATCTCGGGACGTGACAACGAGGCCTCGACGAGGTGCGCCGCGAGGCAGCGGTCGCCCTCGACGTGGTGCATGCTCACGACGAGGTGGTCGATCGCCCGGGTGGTCGCG
>JAWOIO010000173.1:0-2725 GCA_046484625.1 Acidimicrobiia bacterium | reverse complement strand
CCTCGAGCGCGCGGTTCATGATCCGAGACGTCAACTCGGTCAAGACCCCATCGGGCCCGAGGAGCTCGAGGCCTTCCCGGTCGACCTGGGCCATCAACCGCTCCAACGTCGCGTCATCGATCACCGGCTCGTTCACCGCGTCAATCTCACTCTCTGGGGTCGTCATGGAAGGTGTCCTCTCATTGTCGGTCGGGACACCTCACACAAAGAATTCAACACCCCCCACCGCACAGACGCTCGGCGTCTGACCCGACCCCGAACCCACACCCCCGGCGAGCGCAGCGCTCTCCGCGTCGTATCGACGCGGAGCCGAGTGGGGTCGCGCGCGGCCCCACCGCTCGCGTCACACGCTCCCCTTCGACCCGGTTCGCGACAAGAATGTGCGCTGCGCACATCCCACCTCCCTCGATCGGCGAACCATGAGTGACGCACTGCCGCTGCTCGACCGCATCAGCGCTCGCGACGCGACCGTCGTGGTGTTCGGCCAGGGCTACGTCGGCTTGCTCCTCGCCCTGCACGCGAGTGACGCCGGGTTCGAGGTGGTGGGCGTGGAACCCGACGCGGCCCGGGCGGCCGCCCTCGCCAAGGGCTCGTCCTACGTCGACGACGTCCCGGACGACCTGCTCCAACGCATGCTCGACCGCGGCTATCGGGTCGTGTCGAGCGTGGAGGACATCCCCCCGTTCGACGTGGCGGTGATCGCCGTGCCCACCCCGCTACGGGAGGGCCGACCGGATCTGCGCGCCATCGAGGAGGCGGGCGACTGGGCAGGCCGCGCGCTGCAACCCGGTGCACTCGTGGTGCTCGAGTCGACGACGTACCCGGGGACCACCCGGGAGCTGCTCGTCCCGATCCTCGAGTCGGCATCGGGGCTCACCTGCGGCACCGACTTCCTCACCGCCTACTCACCCGAGCGCATCGATCCCGGGAGCCGGACGTTCACCCTTGCGAGCACACCCAAGGTCCTCGCGGGCATGGACGACGCCGCTCTCGCAGCCGGCCGAGCGTTCTACGGCAGCTTCGTCGAGACCCTCGTCTGTCTCGACCGACCCGAAGAGGCCGAGCTGACCAAGCTCCTCGAGAACACGTTCCGTCATGTGAACATCGCCCTCGTCAACGAGCTGGCGGTCTTCGCCCACGACCTCGGCGTGGATCTCGACGCCGCGATCGACGCGGCCGCGACGAAGCCGTTCGGCTTCATGGCGTTCCGGCCCGGCCCCGGCGTCGGGGGTCACTGCCTCCCTGTCGATCCCTCGTACCTCTCGTGGAAGGTCGAGCGCGACCTCGGCACACCGTTCCGGTTCGTGGAGCTCGCCAACGAGGTCAACGCGCACATGGCTCCCCACGTCGTGCGGAGGGTCCAGGATCAGCTCAACGCCGACGGGATCGCGATCAAGGGCTCCACGATCGTCGTGCTCGGCCTCGCGTACAAGCCGGATACCGGTGACGTCCGGGAGTCTCCCAGCACGCCGATCATCGCCGAGCTCGGCCGGCTCGGCGCCGACGTGATCGCCGTCGACCCGCACGTCGACCCTTCGCTCGCGCAGGTCAGCGTCCCGCTCTCGGACCTCACCGCCGAGATCCTCGAGGACGCAGACCTCGTGCTGGTCCTCACCAATCACTCCACGTTCGACCTCGATCTCGTCGCCCGCCACGCCCGACGGGTCTTCGACACCCGGGCGTGCATGCCGACTGGTGCGCAGGCCGCAGTCGAGCGGCTCTAGCGGCCATGCGAGTCGTCGTCACGGGCGGCGCCGGGTTCATCGGCGCCAATCTCGTTGCGGACCTGGTGTCCGACGAGCGCGTGGACCAGATCGTCGTGTTCGACGATCTGAGCACCGGCGACCGGTCGAACGTGCCCGAACACGCCAAGGTGACCTTCGTCGAAGCATCGATCCTCGACGAGCGCGCCCTCGCCCAGGCGTGCCGCGGAGCCGAGTCGATCGTGCACCTCGGCGCGATCCCCAGCGTTGCCCGGTCGATCGCCGATCCGGTCGCCAGCCACCGCGCGAACGTCACCGGAACCGTGAACGTCCTGGAGGCCGCCCGTCGCACGATGGCGCACGTGATCGTGGCCTCCTCGTCGTCGGTGTACGGGGCGAACCTGCTCCTCCCCAAGCGTGAGGATCAGGTCGCACAGCCGCTCAGCCCGTACGCGGCCGGCAAGCTCGCGGCCGAGTCCTACGCGTTGGCGTACGGAGCCTCCTACGGGCTCGAGGTGCTCGCCCTCCGCTTCTTCAACGTCTACGGCCCGCTCCAGCGGGCGGGGCATGCCTACGCGGCCGCCGTGCCCGCGTTCGTCGCCGCGGCGATCGCCGGTGCACCACTGACGATCCACGGTGACGGCTTGCAGACCAGGGACTTCACCTACGTCGGCACCGTGACTCGGATCCTCCGTGGCGCGGCCGTGGGCCGCGTCGTCTCGACGACCCCGGTGAACCTCGCCTTCGGCTCGCGCACCTCGGTCCTCGAGCTCATCGAGCTCATCGAGGCCGCCCTGGGCCACGAGATCGCCCGTCATCACGTGGAACCGCGGATCGGCGATGTGCGCGACTCCCAAGCCGACAACGCGGTCCTGCGCTCCCTCTTCCCCGACGTCACACCGACACCCCTCCGGGAAGGCCTCCGGGCAACCATCGACTGGATGCGGACCCTGCCCGATCAACACTCGTGATCGAAGAGCGCCGCCACGCCGGCCTCTGGCGCCGGGAGCGCTACCTCGGGA
>JAWOIO010000222.1:0-5856 GCA_046484625.1 Acidimicrobiia bacterium | reverse complement strand
TACTCCGCTGCTACCGGGCGAGGGGCCAGCGATCTCCCCAGGCCTTGCAGCGCTACCTTGACCTCCGCTGCGCTACCTAGTGAGGTGAGGACCACAGCGGCGGTCGTCCGCCTCGGGCTTCTCAGGTGATCCTCGACCGGGCCTCGAGCGGGGGTGCTGTGCAGCTAGGCGTCGATCGCCTTGCCGTACGGCAGAAGCCCTTGTTTGGACCGCGAGGCGATTGGCCATGGGTCTCGACCCTCCCACGGTGCTCCAACGCGTCACAGGTCCTCCCTTCCGAATCGCCAGATGGCGATCGCCGTGAACGCCGCGGACCACAGGACCGTCGCGACGAGCGGCAGGTAGGTCGGCAGCGCCTCGCCGTTCGCCACCACGATCGTGAACCGGCTCAAGAGCCAAGGCGAGACCTCCGCGAGCCGAGGCGCGAGGCCGAGGATGACGTCACCACCGAGCATCAGGACCAGTGGCACGGCCAGCACGACTGCGCGGACGTCGGTGACGGCGCCGAGGGCGAGGGTGAGGACGAGGTAGAACGTGACGTGCAGGGCCGCCACGCCCAGGGCCGCGGCGAACGATAGCGCCGGCAGCGGAGCCCCGTTCTCGATCGAGAGAAGCGCGTAGGCAACGAGCCCCGGCAGCACGAGCGCGGCGACCAAGAGCGCGGCACCGTGGGCGACGAGCTTGGCGAGGAGGAACGCGGCACGTCCGACCGGCTTGGAGAGGACCCAGGCAGCGGTGCCGAGTTGCCGCTCGCTGACGACGCTGCCCTGCATCAGGATCACCGCGCCAAGCGACGGCGCCAGCGCTGCGAGTCCAAAGAACATCTCCAAGCCCGTCGCAAGGACACCGTTCGTCTCGGCCTCGAATACGTCGCGCATCAGGTACAGCGGCAGGACCAGGGGGCCGATGAGCACCGCCATCCAAACGAGCGGCTGGAGCCAACCTGACCGCGTACCCGTCCAGGCGCTCGCCTCCTTGCGGACGAGGTTGGCGAACCCCCGCAGGCCGGCGGCGCGGTCCCCTCGCCCATTCTCAGCCGCTCGGGTGTCCATCATCGGGGCCTCCCCTCACGAGGTCGAGGAAGACGTCCTCCAGCCTCACCGCGCTGCGCCGGAACGCGCGTACCCTCACACCCGGCTCGCTCAGCAGTCGTCGCAGCAGAAGTTCCTCCGCCAGGTCTTCGTCGCTCACCGCGACGCGCCATCGCGTGTCCCCGTCGGTGGGCATCGTCACGACCGTCGTCACCCACGGAAGTTCCTCCACCTGGGCTCGCAGTCCCGCGAGCGCGCCCGTCAGGGTCACCTCGAAGGTCGTACCCTCGTCACCGGCGAGGAGGTGCTCGATGGGTGCCTGCGCGACGATGCGCCCTCTGTCGAGGATCGCGACCGTGTCACTCACCCGCTGCACGTCGTCGAGGATGTGCGTGGAGTAGAAGACGGTCGCCCGCTCCCGCAGCCGAGCGAGGATGGCCAGCACGTCGCTGCGACCCATGGGATCGAGCGACGCGGCGGGCTCGTCGAGGATCAGGAGATCCGGATCGTGGATCCACGCCTGGGCGATCCCCAAACGCTGTCGCTCGCCGCCCGAGAAGCCCCGTACGGGCCGGTCCGCCTTGTCGACGAGTCCCACGAGCGCCAAGGCTTCCGCGATGCGCTGGTCGACGTCTGCATCGGGACGACGACCAAAGAAGCGCAGGACGAACCGGAGGGTTTCTCGGGCCGTCATGTGGCCGTAGAACCTCGGCTCCTGCGCGAGGTAGCCGACGCGCTCGCGGATCGCGACGCTCTGGCGCTCGATGTCGAGCCCGAAGACCGTGCCGCTCCCGCTCGACGGCCGGGCGAGACCGAGCAGCAGCTTCATGGCCGTGCTCTTCCCCGCACCGTTGGGGCCGAGGAACCCAAAGATCGAGTTGCGCGGCACCTCGAGGTCCATCCCGGCCAGGGCGACGGTGTCCCCGTAGCGTTTGGCCAGCTCACGCGTGCGGATCACGCCTCGCGTCACGGCACCCGACCTCCGGGCGGCTTCCAGAACGACCGTTGCCACGGGGCGCCGTCGCGACCACCGACTCCGGGAGCCTTCACTCCTCCGTCCAGCCCGCGAACGCGGCCAGTGGACGATTGGCGGATCGTCATTCATCGCTAGGGAGGTTGGCGCGGAGCCAAACCTCGAGCGTCTCGAAGAGACTCGGTGTCAGCTGGGGCGGCAGCTCCGCATATTCGGTCACGCCACCCGTCGTCGCGTGTTGGAACAGATGGTTCGCGGAGGGGAGCGTTTCGATGGCGACGAGGCTCGCGTCCGCCACCTCCTCGAGCGCTTGCCGGTGGAAGATCGGGTCGACCTGCACGTCCCTCTCGCCGAAAACCACCAACGCCGGCACGCGCAGGCGCTCCCAGTCCGCCCGCGAATCATGCGATAGGAAGAAGTGCATCCAGCCCTGGTACTGCGTCATCGTCTGCGCCAGCAGCATCTCGGTCGCTTCCTCGGGATCCCCGAAGGCCGCGCGCTGCTCCTCGGGGAGCGCGGCGAGTTGCCGTGCGATCGTTGCCCGCAAGAGGGCATCGAGTTCCTCCCACGCCCCCGCCCGCGTCAGCTCCAGGGCTTCGCGGGTCATGGCGACCTGAGCCTCCACCAGGTCCTGGGGCAGGCCCTCGGTCTCGAGCATCAACCGCTCCTGGCGCACGAGGCCCTCGAGCGCCTCCGCCACGGGTGGTGCGAGGGCGATGACGAAAGCGATGCCCGGGTGCCGTGCCGCGATCATGGGCGCGATCATGCCGCCTTCGCTGTGGCCCAGCAATCCAATCCAGAGCGCGTCGACCTCCGGCCGCGACTGAAGGTACTTCACGGCCGCCTCCGCGTCGCCCGCAAGGTCGCCGCTCGTCGCGGTGGAGTTGTCCCCGTCGGAACCGCCGACGCCTCGATCGTCGAATCTCAGCACGCCGACGCCGCGCTCGGCAAGGAACGGCGCAAGCTCGGCGAATAGCCCGTATCCGGGCACACCGGGCACTTCGCCCGCACGAGTCTGCGGACCGCTGCCCGAGATCGTGATGACGACGGGATGGGGACCCGATCCCGCGGGAAGCGTCAGCGTACCCGCGAGGACGAGGTCGCCGCTTGAGAACGTCATGTCCTCCGACACGGGCTGCGCCGAGACGACAAAGGACATGAGCAGGAGCGTCGCGAAGAGCGACGCAATCTGGTGACGGTACCGGTTCATGGGGTGTCCCTCCTCTAGCGGATGGTGTCGGCGCGCTCGTACTCGTGGTGAGTGACTTGCGGTAACGCGCTCGTCATGTCGGCTCACCACCCGCGCCGCTCCAGCACGACACCTTCCATCTGCAGATCAAACCGTCCTGGGGTGGTCTCCAGGGCGTACTGGTATGGCGAGTCCGGCCGATACGTCGGACAGGGGTCGGCGTCTGCCTGGCACGTGGCCATCGCGTATCCGGCCAGCCACGTACCTTCACGGTCGAAAAACGCGACGTCGAGCGGGATGCTCGCCCCTCGCATCCAAAACGGGGCCCGAACCTCTTCGGGGAAGACGAACAGCAATCCATCGACGCCCCCGAGGGATGTCACGCCCTGAAGCCCACGCGTCCAGCCCGTCTCGTCCTGGGCCACGATGACCCGCCAACGCTCGCCACCGATCCGGACGGTTCGTAGCGGCAGGTCCGACAGGCGGCGCGGAACGCCGGCCCTGCCATCGACGGCTTCCTGCAGGAGGGCTTCCAAGGACTCGCCTCCCGGTAGCGCGCGGCTCTTCCAGGTGGGGTAGAGGCGATCCAGAACGAAGGCCTGCCCGGCCCCGAGAGCGGCGTAGCGGTCACGCGGCCCCGTCGGGATCGCCGGAAGGTCTTGCAGCTGCGCGAGGAGGTCCTCCCACGCCTCGTCGGCCGCGACACCGGGATGCGCCGGAGGGTAGGCCGCGAGTAGAACGTCCACGTAACGTGCGGTGCCCTCCAACCACTCGAGTTGTTGCTCGAGCGCATCGGTTCCTGGCGGCGCGACCGCCCGCCATGCACTGCGGAGATCCAGGAACCGCGCCGCGGCAGCAGCCGCTTCGCCAGCCGTTCGCGCCGTCACCGCGCTCACAAGCTCGCGCCCTTGGGCCCGAAGTGCGGCGTCGATCCCTTCCGCTCCCTGCAGCGTCTCGAGTGATGGTCGGTTGTCAACGTCGCTCGTGTCACGTTGGGGAGCGCCGGCGGCCCCTGCAGCGGTAGCGCCGTCCCCATCCGCCCGCCGGCCAAACTCCGGCACGCCCTCCGGTCCACCCAACACCGTCATCTGATGGGCGTGGAACGCCTCGTGCACGATCACTCGTTCATAAACGGCGGCGTCCAGCATGATCACGTCCGGTCCTACGTGCGCATCCACGAACGTCTGCAGCTCCTCGCGTGCAGGAACGGCCACGGACCAAACACCGTTCACCGACCAGGCAGTGGCAGCCGGCTGCGGCAGGAGATGCCCTCGGCGCCGGGTCACGCCGCTCCCGTCGATCTCGAAGCCGTCGGGTGGCCGAGGATGGGCGAACAGGCAGTCGACGTCGCCGCTACGCAGCAAGACGGGGGGTGGGTCCGTCCAGCCCGGCCAGGCGAGCTGCCCATGGTCTGCGATCCGCTCGCGAGCTGCCAAGATCCGGTGCAGATCATCGTGGGCACGACACGTTGCGTCCGAGCTCCCCACGGCGAAGCCAGCGAGGGCGAGGAGGAGAGAGGCCACCGGAAGCCACGGGTCCCATCGGCGACGCTGCAGAGACGACAGGGTGGTTCTACGTTCGATCTTCTCATGCCACATGGCGGCTCCCTTCGAGTCGAACTCAGGGGGCGCCCTCCGACCACGGTGCTTCGGAGGGATGGGTTGCCAGTCTCACCCCCTAAACGGACTCGAACCGGGTCGATTGTCCCGGTATGCACGGGCCGGTCACGCGAGTTCCTGACGTCGGGATGTGCGTAGCGGTCACCGCTAGACCCGTCCAGGACGTCACTACCGTCGATCGCTCGGTAGTGGCGGCCGCGGAGCGGGTTGTAGGTCCGGGTCCTACACGACCCACCAGGTGTATATCGGCCTCCAGCTTCTTGGTAGTCAGCGGGGACTCGCCAGACCACGGAGAGGGGTGCGCGATGGCGCACGATACTTCCATCCGTGAGGCGTTCGAGGACTTCATCGCCGACAAGGAGTACCTGGGGGCGCGACCCACGACCCTCCTCCTCTACCGGAGCAACTGGGACCACTTCCTCCGGGACACGGGAGTCGAGAAGCTTGACATTGCTCCATCACGCCTGAGACGGCTCAACCGCCCCAAGCGGTTCTTGGAGTACGGTCCTCGCTTCACAGCCCACGTGCGAACTCGGCAGCAGGCGGTTCGACGGGAAACCGCGTCACGATGCGGCCGGTTACTGGCTCCGTTGGCGCCGCGCCGGAGACGAACATGAGCCCGCCGGCCGTCGTTCAGGTACTCATCGTGCCCGCGTTCCTCGCCGATGTCGTGGTCCCGCGCCGGGAGAGGACGCCGCGCAGGTCGTGGGCGATGCACGTAGGATGTGCGGATGCAGGGCATCCGGGTCACCGTCCGAGCGTCCGTTCGCGCCCCCCAGGAGGTCGTCTTCGAGACATTGGTGCCGATCGACCTGACGTCGATCATGCGTGGTTATGCGTTCCTGCCGGCCGTCGTCGCCGTCGACGGTCAAGACGGACCGTGGAACGCTCGAGGGATTCCCAGAGGATCGAGGAAATTTGCTTGCTTTTGGCGGTGCAGGAAATGGTGGAGGTGATGCAGCTTTTTCCCGAGCAGCCCTCTCATTACCAGATTATCGTCACATTTTTGGCTATTCTGGAGCTGGTCAGAGTGCGTCGGATCCG
>JAWOIO010000072.1:0-29385 GCA_046484625.1 Acidimicrobiia bacterium | reverse complement strand
AGCTCTTCGCGGCTGATCGCGTCGAGGCCCTCTCGATCGCCGAGGTACGCCGCCGCGAGGCGTTCGATCGCCGCCACGTGCCCGGCGGCCACGTCGCGCATCGCGGTCCACAGGCCGGCGACCTGGTCGCTCGCGAGCTCGTAGAAGATGCGGGTGCCGTCTCGGCGGGTGCGGACCAATCCCGCCCGGGCCAAGACGCGGAGGTGGTGCGAGGTGTTCGCCACGCTCTGTCCGAGCTCGCCGGCGATGTCGTCGACGGATCGTTCGCCCTGCGCCAGCAGGTCGACGATCTCGGCTCGCCGCCCGCTCGCCAGCGCCTTGGCGACCTCGGCGAAGGCATCGAACAACGCGTCCTTGGCCACCCGATCGCTCATGGGCAGATCGTCCCCCCGAACTGCTATCTTGTCAAATACTCAAACGATTAGTTGAGACTAGAGCTCGGGGAGGCCGGGGTGGACGTCGTCAGCGTCGTCGACGAGGGACTCGGACACACCTCTTCCTTCGTCGATCTCGGGGATGGCACCGCACTGGTGATCGACCCGGGGCGCTTCCCCACCGGGCAGCGCGAGGAGGCGGCCCGGCGTGGCAAACGGATCGCGTTCACCGCCGACACACACAGTCACGCCGACTACGTCTCGGGCAGCCCCGAACTCGCCGCGCACGGCGCGGTGTTCCTCGCGCCCGCGGCCGGACACCTGGAGGGGCCGCATCGCCCGGTGCGCGACGGCGACATCATCGAGGTCGGCCGGTACACGCTCGAGGCGATCGCCACGCCCGGGCACACCCCCGACCACCTCTCCTACGTGCTGCGCGACGGCGGCGAAGCGGTGGCGTTGTTCAGCGGCGGCTCACTGATGGTCGGAACGGTCGGACGCACGGACCTGCTCGGCCCAGGTCCCACCGAAGGGCTCGCCCGCCAGCTCTACCGCTCCCTGCACGAGCGACTCCTCACGCTCCCCGACACCGTTGACGTCTATCCGACCCATGGCGCCGGATCGTTCTGCTCCGCGCCCGGTGCCGGCGCGCGCACCACGACGATCGGACACGAACGAGCGACGAACCCGCTCCTCCAGATCCCCGACGAAGACGCGTTCGTCACCCAGCTCCTCGCCGGTTTCGGTTCCTTCCCCGCCTACTTCGCTCGCTTACCAGACGTCAACCGTCGCGGCCCCCACCTCTACGGGGCGGTCCCCGATCTCCCCCTCTTGGACCTCGCGGCGTTGCAGGCGGCTCTCGACGCCGGCGCACAGCTCGTCGACGCGCGACAGATGCGCCCGTTCGGCGCGGCGCACATCCCCGGTGCGCTCGCGATCGAGCTGCGACCGGTGTTCGCGAGCTGGCTCGGATGGCTCATCGACCCCGACCGCCCGGTCGTGTTCGTCCTCGACGAGGACCAGGACCGGGAGGAGCTCGTACGCCAAGCACTCGACGTCGGGATCGAGGACCTTGCCGGCGAGCTCGACGGCGGGATCACGACCTGGACTGCCGCAGGCCTCCAGACCGCGAGCATCACCGTCGTCAGCCCTGCTGATGTCTCGGGAACTGTGCTCGACGTCCGACAATCCAACGAGTTCCTCGCCGGACACGTCCCCGAAGCCCTCCACGTCGAGCTCGGCGCACTCGCGAGCGCGGACGCGCTTCCATCCGGGTCGATCACCGTCATGTGCGGACACGGTGAACGGGCCATGACCGGGGCAAGCATCCTCGCCCGCGCCGGCCATGAGGTCACCGTGCTCGACGGGGGCCCGAACGACTGGGCCGAGACGACCGGACGTGCGCTCACGGTCGACGCGTGAGCGCACCTCAGGCCAGCACCAAGAGCGACCCGCGCCCGATTCGCCTCGGGCTGCGTCAGAACCTCGCCCAGTTCTCCCTCCTCGTCGCGGTCAACGCACTCGTCGGGGGCATGATCGGCCAAGAACGCACCGTGCTCCCCCTCCTCGGGAAGCAGGTCTTCGGTCTCACCGCAGTCACCGCCGGACTCACGTTCATCGTCGCGTTCGGCGCAGTGAAAGCCGCGACCAACTTCTTCGCCGGCACCCTCTCCGACCGCATCGGGCGCAAGCCAGTCCTCGTCGCCGGCTGGCTGATCGGCCTACCGGTGCCGTTGCTGCTGATGTGGGCGCCGTCATGGGGATGGATCATCTTCGCCAACGTGCTCCTCGGCGTGAACCAGGGCCTCACCTGGTCGACGACCGTCATCATGAAGATCGACCTCGTCGGCCCCGAACGGCGCGGCTTCGCGATGGGTCTCAACGAAGCCGCCGGCTACGGAGCAGTCGCGATCACCGCGCTCGCGACCGGGCTCATTGCCAGCGAATACGGCCTGCGCCCCGAACCGTTCTTCCTGGGACTCGCCTACGCCGCGCTCGGCCTCGGGTTGTCCACCCTCTTCGTCCGCGAGACCCACGGCCACGCCAAACACGAAGCGAAGAGCTTCCGATCAGCCGAGCATCTCCACGGCGAGCTCAGCAGCGGTCAGGTGTTCGTCCTCACCAGCTTCAAAGAACGAGCACTGTCAGCGTGCAGCCAAGCCGGGATGATCAACAACCTCAACGACGGACTCGCCTGGGGCATCTTCCCCCTCTTCTTCGCCGCCACCGCCGGGCTCTCCATCGCACGCATCGGGATCCTCGCTGCGATCTACCCCGCAGTCTGGGGTCTCGGCCAGCTCTACACCGGCGCGCTCTCGGATCGGATCGGCCGCAAATGGCTCATCGCATCAGGTATGTGGACCCAAGCCATCGCGATCGGCATCATCGCCGCCACCCGCGGCTTCGCACCCTGGGCCGTGGGTGCCGCCCTGCTCGGCGCCGGCACCGCGATGGTCTACCCCACCCTGATCGCCGCGGTCGGCGACGTCGCCCACCCCACCTGGCGCGCCTCCGCGGTCGGCACGTACCGGCTGTGGCGCGACGCCGGCTTCGCGATCGGAGCGCTCGTCGCCGGGATCGTCGCCGACGCCTTCGGCCTCGAAGCCGCGATCTGGTTCGTCGCCGCGATCACCGCCACATCAGGCGCCGTCGTCGCGGTCCGCATGTACGAGACGCACCCCGTGCGGACCAGACCCCAGAAGCTGCAGGTCGCAGCCAAAGAAGTGTCCTGATGAACGCATTGGTGATCTTGCAGGAACCCCCTCTGCTGGACGGACTCATTGGGACCAGACGTACGATCCACGGGACAGGACAACACATCACGGACGTAGTGGGACTGCACGGACGATCCGCAGCGGCTTCCTCCACCGTGTCCCCCGGTTCGAATCCTGGCGGGGGCGCGTATTCGCTGATCACAGCGGCGCGAGCGTGACGCGGAGGCCCAGCACATATCATTGCGGCAATGTCCATCGACCAGGCAGCCCCCTCGATCCCCGGGTGGGCGACAGGACTCCGACGCGGCGTCGTCGTGCTGCTCGCGCTCGGCCTCCTGACCATGCACGGGCTGGCCAGCAGCCCGGAGAGCGGCTCCGCAACGCATCACGGTCACGACGCCGTCGTCTCGATGGACGCCGGCGAGGGCACGAGCACCGGTGCGGGCCACGCGACCAGCAGCACCGACGGCGGGCATGGCGCCCTCCACGCGGTCGGGGAGGCATGCCTGTGGCTCATCATGGGTGGCGCCCTCCTCTTCTTCCTGCGTCGGGCCCTCACCCTCCTGGTGCAGATCGCCCGCCGCGACGACGGCGGTCGCCTCGAACCCTCGCCGCGTTCCCTGCTGCGTCGACCACCTGATCCACGCCTCGCGACGGTCGCCCTGCGCTGCTGATATCTCCAGAGCTGAGCGATTCCCCCCTGTACCAGCTCACACGAGGAGATCACCATGAAGCAGCTGTTCGTCGCGGTCGCGCTGATCGCGTCCACGACCATCGTCCCGAGCGTCGCGAACGCCGCGAGCCCGACCGGCGTCCCCATGCACGGGCACAAACCGCAACACGGCGGCGGAGGCCACTCGGGCGGCGACGCGCCGACAGTCGACGGGGCCCGTGAGATCGAGGTCACCGCCGGAAGGTTCCGCTTCACACCGAACAAGATCACGATCGCGCCGGGCGAAGATGTCACCATCGTGATGACGTCGACCGACCTGTTCCACGACTTCGTCGTGAAGGGTGCGGGGCACGTGGTCGACGCCAAGCGCAAGACGACTGCCGAGGGTGGGCTCCGGATCGACGAGCCAGGCACCTACAAGGTCTGGTGCTCGGTCAAGGGCCATCGGGCCGCCGGAATGAAGGGCACGATCGTCGTCGAGTAGGCGTCGCCTGCCGCACCCGAGGACTCTCATCATGGCCGACCACGACCGCTCTCACACCGTTCGCCGCTTCCCGCGGCGCTGGCGAGCGCGCCTGCTCGCCGTGCTCGTGCTCGCCACCGGAGCCGTTGCGATCGGTGCCACGCCTGCGAGCGCCCACGTGGAGCTGACCGGCAGCAACCCGGAGAACGGGGCGACGATCACCGGCCCGCTCGAGGGGATCGCCCTGGAGTTCCTGAACCCGGTGACGGCGGTCGAGGACCAGTTCGCGCTCCTCGATGGTGACGGCGAGACCCTCCGGATCATGCGGATCCTCCCCGCGGGCGAGACGAGGACGCTCGAGGTCGTGCCGCACGCGCCCCTCGCCGAAGGCACGTACGGCCTGAAGTGGTCGGCTCGCGCCGGGGACGCGCACCCGATGGTCGGGACCATCTCGTTCACGGTCAAGGCCCCCGCCCCCGTCGCCGGGGACACGGCGGGCGAGACCGAGACCGCCGACGAGACCGTGCACCCCGGCGGCGGGTCCGGGGCAGGCCACACGACGTCCGCCGGGCTCCAACACGCGCTCGAGCCGCCCGACACCACCGGCACCGAGCGCCTCGCCGGCATCGCACGCTTCTTCGCGTTCGGTGGGCTCCTCCTCGCGGTGGGCGGGATCCTCTATCTGGCGTTCGTGCACATCGGCTCGCACGCCGAGGGCCGGCGCCTGATCTTCCTGGTGCGCCGCGCGGCACTCCTCGTCTTCGCCGGAACGTTGCTCGAGCTGCCACTCCAGGCCGTGATCCTCGACGGCGGCTCGACCGACGCCATCGCCGCACCCGACGTGTACGGCGAGCTGCTCGGGGGTGGGTTCGGGACCGGCGTGCTCCTCCGGGTGCTCGGCGCAGCGTTGGTGCTCGTCGGGATGCGCATGCGCCTCGACGCGATCGGAGCCGCGGAGCAGGACCAGCGTGCGTTCCGGCCCGTCGAACGCGACGCCGAGATGACGCTCGAGCAGGAGGTCGTGTCCTCGCGCGGCGGTGTCGCGACCCGCACGCGACCGACCCCGCGCGTCGCGCATCACCGAGTTCGGGTCGAGGCATCGCCGGTCGCGTTGGCCGGTGCGGCCGCGCTCGTTGCCTCGTTCGCGTTCATCGGACACACCGCGTCGACCGAGCCCCGCTGGCTGGTCGTCGCCTCGGCACTGGTCCACGTGACCGCCGGAAGCCTGTGGGTCGCCGGAGTCGCGATGCTCGCCGCCACCCTGTGGCGTCGGCATCGCCGTGGTGTCGAGCTCGAGGCGGCCCTGCTCGCGACCCGTTTCTCGGTTGCGGCCGTGGGTGCGGTCGCTGCCGTCGCGGTCACGGGCCTCGCGCTGGGAATCGCGATTCTCGGCGATGTCGGCGCCCTGTTCTCCACCGAGTTCGGCCGCGTGCTCATCGTGAAGGTGGCGCTCGTGGGGGTCCTCGTCGGCCTCGGCGCGTACAACCAGAAGGTCCTCATCCCCGCGCTCGAGCGTTCACGACGCAGATCTCGGACCGCGGCCCACCGGCTCCGGCGGATCGTGACCGCCGAGGTCATCACGTTCCTGGCCGTCATCGCGGCGACCGCTGCGCTGGTGGCGTCCAACTCGACCTGATCACCCTCACCGCACGCTCGGTCGATCGCCGACCAGGCGAAGACCCGCGCAACGGGTCTCAGCTGTCGGCAGGGCCGAGCAGGCTGAGGTTGTTGAGCTGACCGGCAGCGACGGGGATCGCGGTCCCGAGCGATATCCCTCGTACCGGCAGCCCTGCAGGCACCAACTCTGTGGATTGCCACCTCCCGGGCCGCGCGGGCGGACACACTCCGAGGATGACGCACGGCCATTCGCACGACGCACCGATCGAGACGACGGCAGGTCGGAAGCGGGCGCTGATCGGCATCGTCGTCGCCTTGGCGGTCGCGACGATCGTCGGGATCGTGGTGCTCTGGCCGAGCGGCGACATCAAGCGGAGCGACGAGCAGCTCGGACTGGTCAGCGACGTCTACGCAGCCGAGGTGACGGCGGTCACGCCCAAGCCCTGCGCCGGAACCAGCCGAGCTGACGGCGTCCCGTGCGAACGCATCCGCTTCCGACTCTCGGCGGGTCCCGACGACGGATCCGTGCGGAGCATCGAGATCCCGGACTCGGCCACGTCACCACAGTTCGAGGTCGGCGACCAGATCGTGCTCTCGTACGACCCGCGCGCCGACCCGGACTTCCGGTACCAGTTCTCCGACCGGCAACGCCGGCCCGTGCTCCTCTGGCTCACGGTGGTGTTCGTCGTCGCGGTCATCGCGCTCGGGCGGCTACGGGGCGCCATGGCGCTCGTGGGACTGGGCGCGAGCTTCGTCGTGCTGCTCGAGTTCGTGCTCCCCGCCCTCGTGCAGGGCGAGAGTCCCGAAGCCATCGCCGTCGTCGGCTCGAGCGCCATCGCGTTCCTGGCCCTCTACCTCGCGCACGGGTTCCGGATGATGACGGCTGTGGCCCTCCTCGGCACGCTCTCGGCACTCGCGCTCACCGTCGGCCTGGCGACGCTGTTCACCGAGCTCGCGCAGCTCACGGGCTTCACGAGCGAAGAGGCGATCCTCGTCCTGGTCGGCACGCAGAACCTCGACCTGGGAGGGATCGTGCTCGCCGGCATGGTCCTCGGCGCCCTGGGCGCCCTCGACGACGTGACGGTCACCCAAGCCTCCACGGTATGGGAGATTCGAACCGCGAACCCCGACCTACCTCGATGGGACCTCTACCGAAGGGGTCTGCGCGTCGGTCGCGACCACGTGGCGTCGACCGTGAACACGCTCGCCCTCGCGTATGCCGGCGCCGCTCTTCCGCTCCTGCTGCTCTTCGTGCTGGCCGACCAATCGCTGGGAACGATCGCCAACAGTGAGATCGTCGCGACCGAGATCATCCGAACCCTGGTCGGGAGCATCGGGCTGGTCTCGGCCGTGCCGCTGACCACGTGGCTCGCGGTGGAGTTCGTCTCGGGTGGCCGCACCGAACGGAGGGTGCGGCTGCGGCGGCGACCCGCCGGCGGCGAGCGGCCCGCTCCCGAGCCGGTCGAGGCCGCGGACCGCGACGAGGGGGACTTCTGGGACTGAGTCCCGCGACGACTCGAACGGGAGAGAGCTGCGCTTCTCAGCCCGGGTTGCGGAGCGCGGGCAGGCGTCGCTTGGCGTCGCGTTGGGTGTCGAGGACCTTCTGCATCGTGCTGAGCGCGTTCTTCGCCTTGGTGTCGTTGGCGAGGTTCGTGCGCTCCTCTGGGTCGGCGGTGAGGTTGTGGAGCTCGAAGACGGCCTCGGCTGCCGTCGGGGCGAACGGGTTCGTCGGGATACCGCGGGCCTCGTTCCACTCGTCGAGTCGCTCGTAGTAGTGGTTGAGCTTCCAGAGCTCCCCCGTGCCATCGGTGGCCGTCGGCAGGGTCGCGATCGTCGACTCGATGAAGCAGGGGGCGACGGCTGAGACGTACGGCTCCCCGGAGATGATGTTCGTGGTCGTGAGCCCGCGGGAGACGTCGTCCTCGGTCATGAAGTACACCGGCGACTCGATGGAGTCGGGAGGTGCGGACCCGGCGATCAGCCCGCTCAGGTCACGACCCGAGAGTGGCTGGGCCTCGCTGTGATGCTCGGCGGCGCCGGCCGCGGCACGATCCGCGTCGATACCCGCGAGGCCGAGCAGGGTGGGGATCAGGTCGACGTGGCTGGTGGGCGTATCGACGCCGACGCCATTGGTAGACACGCCGGGGCCCTTGATGACCAGCGGCACGCGAATCGCCTCGTCGTAGGCGCTGCACCACTTCTGCTGCATCCCGCCGTGCGCACCGAGCATCTCGCCGTGATCCGAGGTGAACACCACGATGGTGTCGTCGGCCATACCCGACGCGTCGAGGGCCGCGAGGATACGCGCGACCGCCGCATCGACGAGCTTGTGCAGCGAGTAGTAGAGGCGGCGGTAGTCGACGTTGACGGGCTGCGGATAGATGATCTGACCCCAGAGTTCCGTCCACTGCTCTTGGCATTTCGGGCGACCCGCGAACGAGTCCGACTGCGAAGGCGCCTCGGGGATTTCCGGCACCGAGTCGTCCGGAGGGGGGAGCTTCCACACCTCATCCGCCATGACCCCGAACGCCGCGATGTCGTGCGGGTTCACGAACGACGAGACGGCGAGCCATGGTCCGTCGTCGCGTGCCTGGGCGAGCTCGTCGAACAGCTCAATGACCTGGTCCGCGAACACACCGTCGCGCACCAGTCCGCACTCGGCTCGGGTCGCGCCGTGGGGCTCACGGCCGACCCAGCCTGAGAAGCCGAACGGGTCGAGCCGATCGGCCTTGCGGTACGCGTCGACCACCGCGGGGATCGGATTGCCGTCCTCGTCGGACGCCATGAGACCCTCGTGGGTGCCGGGGATCAGGAGGTCGGCGAGCGAGACGTGCCACTTCCCCCGGTAGTGCGTCTGATACCCGCCGGCCCGGAAGTAGTCGCCCAGGGTCGGCACCGCGTCCGGGTCCAACCACATCATGGACGGGTCGTCGTGGTGCTTCGCGAGGCCGTCGGTCTGCGAGACACCGTGCAGGGACGGGTACTGCCCGGTGAACAGGGTCGCTCGACTGGGCGTGCACGCCGTCGACCCCGCGTAATGGCGATGGAACTCCAGCCCACCGTCCCGCAAGGACTCCCGCGCCGGGAACTGCTCCTTGCGGAACTTCGCCACCGCCTCGCCTTCGTACGGAGGCGGGTAGCGCTCCTGGTCGGTCATGATCAAGAGGATGTTCGGGGAGGAGCTGGATGAGGCCATATCGGAGCGTATCCCCGTCCTCCCGCGGGTGAACGGGAGTGAACAAAGGTGCCACAGCCAGGTACACGGAGTACTCGGACAGCCCCGCACGTAGAGGTGGGGCGTACCGCCAGGCCTCACGTGGTTCGATAGACGTCGCCTCGGTGGTCGATCCGAAGCACCGTGACGGTTCGGTTGCTCTCGTCGATTCGATAGAGGACGCGGTAGCTCCCGCGGCGGGCGCTGTGGATGCCAGCGAGTTCCTTTCGGAGTTCGCGGCCGACGCGACGGGGATTGTCGATCAGTGATCCGGTGATGAAGTCAATGACGGCGACGCTGACCGCTTCGGGCAGAGTCTCAGCGATCGCACGTGCAGCTGGACCGGCGACGATGAGTTCGTAGCCGTCCTCGGTCACGGCCGTGACGATGGCCGCAATGCTCGTACAGCCTCGACGCCTCGGACCACGTCGCCGGCGGCGACCGCGGCCTCGGCTTCGACGAGCTCCTTGATCGCGTCATGGTCGCCGAGCAGTTCAAGGGTCTCTTCGAGACTGGCAAGATCGTCGGGGCTGACCAGCACGGCGGCAGGCCGACCGTTGCGGGTGACGACGATGCGCTCGTGTTCGCGGTCGACGCGGTCGACGAATTCGGAGAACCGGTCCTTCACGTTCCGCAGCGAATCAGTCGTCATGGCTACGATTGTGCCACGCGTTGAGATCGTCGACAACCCACTCGGGAAATACTCAACGGGGACCGGGCGACCGGCTTGCGTCATGTGTACTCCCGGATCTCAGACCCCCGACGAGCTCGCCGATGAGGCCGTCGCGCGGCTGACCTGCGCGTCCAGCGGGCCGAACCGACTCGGCGCGAGCTCGTTCGAGCAGTCCGCGCGGATCGCTCAGTGGCCGAGCAGCAGGCTCTTGACCAGCGCCACCGTCAAACCGAGCAAGAGCGCGAACACCCCCATGACGATCGATCGCGGCCGCGACGCGCCACTGGTCCGCCCCGATGCGCAACCAGCGATGCCGAGAAGCATCGCGAGCAGGATCCTGACCGCGTCGACTTCGGAATCCGTTGGCAGCAACACGACGGGGATCGTTCAGAGCAGCGCCACCGACACGGCTCCGCCGATCTGTGCCACCGCCAGATCGAGATCATGTCGGTGAAACGAGCTGCCCCGAACGAGGCGACTCGACATGCGGAAGGCGAAGAAGTGCGCGAGCGCGAGACCGATCGTGGACACGTCGCCGGCTTCAGCGATCCGCGAAGGAGCCGCCGTTCCGTTCACGCAAGATCGAGTCCCCCGAGGTCGGCTGCGGGCTCGATGTCGGGGAGACGGCGCATACGGAAGCCGTTGGCCAGGCCGATCAGGCTCGCGAGGACGGGGACAAGGAGCGCGACCTGCAGCGAGAGGTCCCGCGCGTCCGTGTGGATGCGGAGGATCTCGACCTGCACGTCTTTGGGCTCGTCAGCGATGAGCGCTTCCAGTTGGGTGTTGCTCACCACCTCGGCGTTGTCCTCGAGCGTGGTCGAGATCTGATCCTGTTGCGGAGGCGGGATGACCGCGCTGTCATCGGTCATGTTCGTGAAGCTGAACGCAAGCATTGCGAGCATGAGGCCGCCGGCCATCGCGAGGCCGAACGACAGCCCGAACGAGCCCGCCGCGGAGTTCACCCCGGCGGCCTCGCTGACCCGCTCCTCCTCGATGGGCGACAGCGTGTAGTTGTTGAGCTGCGAGACGAGGAGGCCGAGCCCGGACCCGGTGACGAGCAGCGGGACGACAAGCGCCCAGCCCGAGTCGGTCCGGGGCATGATCGGGATGATCAGGGCGATCCCGATCGCGCTCAGCGTGAAGCCCATCAGCACGATGTCGGCGGCCCGGCGCTTCCCCGCCCTCTTCCCGGCCAGCAGCGCGACACCGAACATGCTGAGCGACAGTGGTGCGAGCGACAACCCTGCCTGCATCGCGTCGTACTCCAGCGTCATTTGCAAGAACAGGGGTAGTGCGATCATCGCTCCGCCGAGCGTGATCTGTTGCATCATCTGTTGGCTGATGCCGATCCGGAAGTGAGGATGCCGAGCACGACGCCACCCATGCCGATGACGGACAGCACCGCACCCACCACGTCGATGTGACGAGGGCCGGTGTACTCCACGTCGCGGATGCGCCCCATGCCTGCGAGCACCACGGCGATGAGCACCACCGCCGAGATCGACACATTCATCAACGACGTGTCGACCACCAGCACGAACATCGCCATTGCCAGCAACAACGAGAGCCGCGAAACCCCCGCACTCTCCTCCGGAGCCCCACCCGCGCCCGGATCTCGGGTCACTGATGCCTCCTCATGGCTGCGACGCAGGGCGTGGCGGGCCGAGGGCCCGCTTCCCCGCCGACAGGATGTGGATGCTCACGAGCAGGACCCACAGCGGGAACAGCATCTCGAGCCAGTCGACGGAGGCCGCGGAGAGCAGCAGTGCCAGGGCGCTCAGGTAGCCGACGATCTGCAGCCATCGGGGCAACACCCCGACGCGGCGGGCGAGTGTCGTCGTGGCGAAGGTGAACACCGCGGCCATCCGCAGTCCGTAGGTGGTCATGACGGTGAAGAGGAGCCGCCGGCCGAACCGCCAGACGTCCACGTCGATCGATCCGTCTGCGGTGACCCCGACGAGGGTCGCCATGATCGCTCCGCTGATGAACAGCATCGCCACGAACAGCAGGCCGCTTCCGAGGAAGACGGTCGCGAAGAACCGGTCCTCCCGGTCGCCGAGGTGGTCGCGGATGACGCCGATGAACCACAAGAAGGCAAGGCCGGCGAACGGAAGCAGCGCGAGCGCGATCTCGACCCGGGTTCGCTGCGCGCTGGAGGTCAACCAGCTACCGACGTCGTCGGGGTCGACGGGGATGGCGCTACGAAACAAGCTGATGGCGGCGATGAACAGCACCGAGAACACGATGCCGGCGATGCCGGCGGTACGCGGTGCGCGCGCGACAGCCGCCAGTCGGTCGAGCTCGTCGGCCCTGTCGTCGGTCATCTCGTCACCTGGCACTGCCGCCGTGATGATGGCGGGTGAAGACCGAGTGTCGGGCGCGAGGCCCAGTCGTGTCGCGGGCCTGTTCGCTCTCGACGTAGCGCCGACCGCCGGGCCCGGTGCTGAGTCCGTGCAACAGGATGCTCGCGGCCACGGTCAGCGTCACCGCGGCGATCGCGACGTTGACGGAGGGGTCGGTCTCGCCGAGCTCTTCGATCGCCAGCAGCGCGAACACCACCGACGCCAGCCCCCGCGGTCCGAACCAGGCGAGAAACAGCGTGGTGGGCCGGTCGAGCCCGCCGCCGAGCATGCTCAACGCGACCGGCAGCATCCGCACGACGGTGAGGCTGAGCAGCGCGTACACCGCGACGGACGCGTCGAAGTGCTCGAACGCGATCGGCAACAGGGATGCGCCGAACAGGAACCACACCACGAGCGCGAGCAGCTCGCCGCCGAGCTCGGGTAGCTCGTTGGTCTGTTCGACATCGAACGCCTCACGGTCGGCCAGCGCCCCGAACGCGATGCCCGCCACGAACGCGGCGATGAACCCGTTGCCCTCGAGCGCGAGCGTCACCGCCAGCGCGCTCAGGGCCAGTGCGAGGGCGGCCATGCGACGGCCCCCGGGGGCGATCCACCCCTGCTGCGACACCCGGTTCAGGACCAGCGCCCCCACGGCTCCGAGCACGAGACCGACGACGACACCGACCCCGAGCTCGCGCAGCGCGGACCCGAACTCGATCGACACGCTCTCGCTCGTCTGACCGAGCTGGCTGGCCGCCACCGCGATGGCGACCGTGACGATCGGGGTCACGATGCCGTCGTTGAGGCCGCTCTCCACGTTGAGCGACCGTCGGAGACGCATCGGAATGCGCTCGTCGTTGATGACCTGCACGCTCAACGCCGCGTCGGTGGGTGCCAACGCCGCGCCCAGGAACAGGGCGAGCCCCCACGGCAGGTCGAACACCAGGGCGGCGACCGCCGCACCGGCCGCCACCGAGAGCGGAAGCCCGATACCGAGCAGCCGGACCGGCAACCCCGGTTCGGCCTTCAGCTCCCGCACGTTGACCCGGGCCGCGTCGGTGAACAACAACAGCGCCAAGGTGACCTCGGCGATGGCATGGATCGAGGACGTGTCGACATCGACGGTCACGGGCCCCCAGGAGGGGTTGGCCAGCACGTACCCGGCGACTGCGAACACGAACGGCCCGGTCACGTTCCGGCGTGCCAACGCGCCGGACGTCGCCGCCCAGGCGAACACCAACAGACCGACGAGCGCGATGGCGCCGACCGTCATCGGTCAGGCCGCGTGGACGCTCCGGATCTCGCAGGTCGTCTCACGTCGCGGTCCCTCTCCTGCTGACTCGTTCGTCCGACAGTGGCCTTGGGCATTATGGACTGAGCCAGCGTCGCGCGTGCAATACTCCTCTGGTTCGTCGACGGTGCAGGCCCACGACCCGAACCCCGGAGTGAATCCATGCCAGGCAAGTTCAACGGCAAGATCGCGCTCGACATCCGCGACTCGGAGCCGGACTGGGCGCCATACCTGGCGCCGAAGGCGCCCGACGGCGCGCCGAACGTGTTGTTCATCGCATGGGACGACCTCGGCTACGCCACGATGGACACCTTCGGCGGACCCGTCCAGTGCCCGAACATGGCCCGCATCGCGGAGCGGGGCGTCAAGTTCGCGAACTTCCACACCACGGCCCTGTGCTCGCCCACACGTGCGTCACTGCTCACCGGCCGCAACGCCACCACCAACGGCATGGCCACCATCGCCGAGTTCGCGTCGGGCTTCCCGGGGATCTCGACCCGCATCCCGTTCGAGTCGGGCTTCATCTCCGAGGTCCTGACCGAACACGGCTACAACACCTACTGCGTCGGCAAGTGGCACCTCACGCCGGGTGAGGAGTGCAACCTCGCCGCCTACAAAGGACGCTGGCCCCTGGGGCGCGGCTTCGAGCGGTTCTACGGCTGGTTGGGCGGCGAGACGAACTGCTACTTCCCTGACCTCGTCCATGACAACCACCCGATCGAGCCACCGGGCCTGCCCGCAGACGGCTACCACCTCGCCGACGACATCGCCGACAAGGCCGTCGAGTTTATCCGCGACGCCAACGTCATCGACCCCGACAAGCCCTTCTTCATGTACCTCGCACCCCAGGCCGGCCACGCGCCCCACCTGGTGCCGCTCGAGTGGGCCGACAAGTACAAGGGCGTCTTCGACGAAGGGTACGAAGCCATCCGCGCCGGCATCCTCGCCCGCGAGATCGAGCTCGGCCTGCTGCCCGAGGGCACCGAGCTCTCGTCGATCAACCCGCACGGCGGCCCCGACCGGACCGGTCCCGACGGCCAGCCCTGGCCGATGCTTGACACGGTGCGGCCGTGGGACACGCTGACCGACGACGAGAAGCGCCTGTTCACCCGGATGGCAGAGATCTTCGCCGGCTACGTCTCCTACCACGACGACCGGCTGGGCCGGGTGCTCGACTACCTCGAGGAATCCGGGAGGCTCGACAACACCATCATCGTGGTCGTCTCCGACAACGGCGGCAGCGGCGAGGGCGGCCCGAACGGCTCGTTCAACGAATGGCGGTTCTTCAACGGCGTGCCCGACACCGCCGAGCAGACCCTTGCTCACATCGACGAGCTGGGCACCCCGGCGTCGAACAACCACTACAACACCGGCTGGGCGTGGGCGTTCGACACACCGTTCCCCTACTGGAAGCGCTGGGCCGGCGCCGAGGGCGGCGTCGCCGACATGTGCATCGTGTCCTGGCCCGCCAAGATCCCCGCGGACACCACCCCGCGCCAGCAGTACCTGCACGCGGTCGACATCGTGCCGACGCTCTACGACCTGCTCGGCATCGAGCCGCCCGAGGTGCTCAAGGGCTATCCGCAGCTGCCCATCGAAGGTGAGAGCTTCGCCGAAGCGCTCACCGACCCCGACGCACCCGGGCGGACGTCGCAGTTCTACTCGATGCTCGGCCAACGCTCGATCTACCACGAGGGCTGGATCGCGAACACGGTGCACCCACCGCTGTCGGGCTGGGGGAACTTCGAGCACGACGAATGGGAGCTCTACCACCTGGACACCGACCGCTCCCAGAGCACCAACGTCGCTGCGGATCACCCGGAACGCCTCGAGATGCTCAAGGGCCTGTGGTTCTTCTACGCCGGGCAGTACAACGGACTGCCTGTCGACGACCGCTCCGCGATCGAACAGGTCCTCGCCGAACGACCCCACGCCTCCCCGCCACGGGACCACTACATCTTCTACCCGAACTGCGCGGACGTACCCGAAGCAGCCGGCCCGCAGATCCCTGGCCGCTCCTACACCATCGCCGCCGGGCTCACCGTCGACGACTCCACGGTCGAAGGGGTGGTCTGGGCGGCCGGTGGTATCCCCGGTGGGCACAGCCTCTACGTCAAGGACGGCGTGCTGCGCTACACCTTCAACTGGATCGGCACGACCCTCCAGGACGTCGTCGCCACCGAGCAGCTGGCCCCCGGACCGCACGTCTGCACCGCCGAGTTCGTCGCCGACGGCGCGAACACCGACCCGGCAATGCCCGGCACCGCCGGCACGTTGACGCTCTACGTCGACGACCGCGCCGTGGGCAGCAGCGCCATCGTCACCCAACCCGGAGCGTTCTGCCTGACCGGCGACGGCATCTGCGTCGGACGCGACAGCTCCTCGCCGGTCAGCCCCGAGTACACGTCGCCGTTCCCGTTCACCGGCGGCACCATCGACAAGGTCGTCGTCGACGTCTCCGGCGATCGGTACCTCGACCACGAAGCCCAAGTCCGGGCATGGTTCGCGATCGACTGACCCGAGGCTCGGCCTGACCGGCCCCGAGTTCTAGAGGTCCAGTCGGGGTTCACGGTGAACTTCCCGTACCTCCTCGAGGCCCAGGCCCGCCACGTCGCCTGGGTGATCGCGTGGGCGCTCGAGCGCGCCGCGGTCGAGGTGGAGGCCTCCGCCGAGGCCGAGCAGGCGTGGGTCGACCAGATCGTGGCACGGGGCGCGCGCACGGCCGACTCGGTCAAGTACTGCACTCCCGGCTACTACAACGCCGAAGGCCAGGCCGACGCCCGCACGCGCCAGGGCGGCTTCTACTTCGGCGGCCCCACCGAGTACGCCGAGATCCTCGAGTCGTGGCGGTCCGATGGAACCGCGGCAGGTCTCGACGTCCGAACCAAGGAGCCCACACAGTGATCAACGGCACGTTCGACCCGTCGCGCTACACGTGGCGTGAGGTCACCGGCGACCCGGCTTCGCCGGTCAAGATCCACCACGACTACACGATCCTCGGCCACGACCTCGAGGCCGGCACCCTCGACATGGTCGTGCGGTGGGAAGGCGACGGGGGGCACTGCCCGCTCCATCGCCACACCGCGACGACCACGGTGATCGTGCTCGAGGGCGAACAACACCTGTGGGACGTCGAGGCCGACGGCTCGCTCGGCGACCACCGGGTCCGCCGAGCCGGTGACTACGCGCTCACCAGCGACGAGGCGAAGCCCCACCTCGAACGCGGCGGTGACGACGGCGCGCTCGTCTTCTTCGGTGCCCACTCGCCGACGGGACAGCTGTACGAGATCGTCGACGGGGAAGGCAACCTGATCTCGAACGTCACGATGGAGTCGATCCTCGCCGACTTCGAGGCGAACACTGGCCCTCATTGATCGCTTCTGGGCGCCGTGACCTCGCGCCGCGAGGCCTGACCTCCGCAGCGCTGGTCGTGCCAAGATTCCGGCCGGGGACGCGGGGCGTGGAGGGGGCGGGGTGAGCGAGCTACCGACCGGAACGGTGACGTACGCGATCGAGCCCGCCGATGCCTGATCGGCACTACCCGTCGAGGGGGTGCTCCCACCGCAGCCCGGGGAACCGGGCGAACGACCGGTCGCACGTGTACCAGGTCGTGCCTTGCTCGATCGCGAGCGCCGCGAGATAGGCGTCGGGCACGGCGTTACCCCGGGCTTCGGTCGTCCGGCAGAGCTGCTCGAAGATCGGCCAATGGCGCGGGCCGGGTGCGACCCCGACCGCGGCCGGCGCCGAACGCAGCGCGGCCGCGAACTCGAGCGCGACGTCGAGCGGTGTCGGATCGCGAAACACCCTCGGGTGGGTGACGATCCGGACGAAGCCCGAGAGCACGACGTCGCTGAGGCCGAGTGGCTCGTCGTCGCGGCGCGCCGCGTCGAGCCACTCGAGATACTCCGCGTGTCGGGCGGCCTCGGGGCGGTGCGCGTACACGAGGACGTTGACGTCAACGCCGCGCATCGAGCTCGAGGTCCTCCTCCATCGCGTCGCGCAGCCCGGCGTTGCTCGCGAGGTCGATCCCCGGAAGCACGCCCGACCCGCCGAAGATCGGCAAGGGAGCGAACCCGCCGGCGGGGCCGGCATCCCGAGCGGTCATCGCGTAGCGCAGCGCGTCCTCGATGACCTCGGCGACCGTGCGCCCCGAGCGGGCAGCGCGCTCCTTCACTGCGGCATAGAGATCGTCATCGATCCGCACCGTCGTCCGCATGGTAAGCATCTTAACATCACCTCTGTACATCTTGATGCTCCACCCGGTGACCGCTGCAGATCCGCGCTCATCGGGCACGCGCACGAGTGGAACCCAAGTCGACTCCGTCTGTTGCTACTTTCGTACTACCAGAAGTAGCATCCGAGTATGAAGCTCAGCGTCAGCCTTCCCGATGAGGACGTCGAGTTCCTCGACGCCTACGCCCGGTCCGCTGGCATCGGGTCGCGCTCGGCGGCCGTCCACAAGGCGGTTCGACTCCTTCGCGCCTCGGAGCTGGGCACCTCGTACGAAGGCGCCTGGCGCGAGTGGGACGAAGCTGGCGCCGCGACCGACTGGGATGCCGTGGTGGGCGACGGACTGACCGATGCGTCGCGGTGAGATCCGTCTGATCGATCTCGAACCGGTCCGGGGAGCCGAGGCGGACAAGCGACGCCCGGCGGTCATCGTGAGCAACGATGGCGCCAACTCCACCGCGGCGCGCCTCGGGCGCGGAGTGGTGACGGTCGTGCCGGTGACCTCGAACGTCGCGCACGTGTACCCGTTCCAGGTGCTGTTGGATGCCGCGGAGACCGGACTCCGCGTCGACTCGAAGGCGCAGGCCGAGCAGATCCGTTCGGTTGCGGTCGAGCGAGTAGGTCCGACGGTGGGAGTCGTCCCCTCGGCGGCGATGGCCGCGCTCGACGAGGCCCTGCGGTTGCACCTCTCGCTCTAGGTCAACGTGAGGCCCATAACGCTGGTGACGGTACGGCCTGACCCACTGATTGACGACGCAGACCGACTGATCGCCGGGACGGCCGCCGGAAATCAGTGAGACGTGCGCGGGCGCGTCGCGATCGCCTCGATGGTCTCGATCGCGGATCGGGCGTCGGCCCCGGTCCATCCGTCGGCTCCGAGCTGCCGCGCATGCCGGGCATCGCGGATGGCGCCACCGCCGACGAGGACCGGCACGTCCAGCCCGCGGTCCCGCAGCGCGGCAACTGTCTCCACGATCGCGTCGTCGCGACCGGCTCCCGACGCGCCGATGCACACGGCGCGGAGGCGGTCCGCCTCGCTCGCCGCGTCGACGAAGGAGTCGGGCGGCGCGTCGGCGCCGAGATCGATCACGGCGAAGCGCCGGTCTCGGAGGAGGTCGGACATGATCGCGGAAGGCAGTGCGTGAGCGTCGCCGGCCGGGGCTCCGATCACGATCGTCCCGCGGGTGCGCCCGTGATGCGCGAAACGCGGGCCGAGCCGCCCGAGGAGACGCTGGGCCGTGGCCGACGCGCGGTGCTCGTCGGCCACCGAGAGCTCCCCGTTGGCCCAGCGCACACCGACCTCGCGCAACGCCGGGACGAGCACGTCGAGATGGATCTCCGCCGGGGTGGCACCGGATGCCAGGATCTGCTCGATCACGGTCCACGACCCGACGGTGTCGCCGGCGATCATGCGGCGTTCGAGACGCTGGCGGGCCTGCTCGCGTGAGCCACGGCGGCTGGGGATCGACGGACCGTTGCGGAGCCGGTCGATGTCGTCGGGGTCGACCCGCCACTGCGCCCCGTCCTTGGTGGCGGGGAGCCGGCCCGTTCGTACGTAGCGGTAGGCGGTCATGTAGTGGACCCCGAGCTGCTCCGCCGCGGTGGTGAGGCTGACGGGCTCTCGCTGCTTCATGGCGTTCTGCACGTTACGAGCCATCGTGCGTGCCGCGCAGGTGCACGTGCTCGGGTCGGTCGAGCGCGCGTGCGAGTGGGAGGGAACCCAAGGGGGGTCGGGTCCCCTCCCACTGCGGAGCCGCGTGTGGCCGCTGCAGGGGTCGAGCGGCCACTGCGGTGATTCCTAGGCCGCCGGCAGGAGCACGCTGTCGATCACGTGCACGACGCCGTTGCGGGCCTTCAGGTCGGTGGCCGTGATGTTGGCCACGTTGCCGTTGGCGTCGGTGATCGTCGCCGTGCCGTCGTCCGCGACGGTGACCGTGATGTCTTCCCCCTGGACGGTGGTGACCGTCTGGGCGCCGGGCTGCAGGTCCTTCGCGAGGATGCGACTCGGGATCACGTGGTACGTGAGGACGTTGGCGAGCGCTTCCGGGTCGTCCAGGAGCGCGTTCAGGTCGGCCTCGGGGACCGCGGCGAAGGCTTCGTTGGTCGGCGCGAACACCGTGAACGGACCCTTGCCCTTCAGCGTCTTGACGAGGCGGGCCGCGCCGACTGCCGTCACGAGGGTCGAGAAGTCGTCGCTGCTCTTGGCGACGACGATGACCGTCTTCGGCTTCTTCTCGGCCTGTACGGCGGCGGGGCTGCTTGCACTCGACGAGGCGAGCGCCGTGCTCCCGAGCGCCGAGACTCCGACGGCAACGCTGAGCGTCGCTGCACCCAGGATGCGAAGTGGGCGGTAGTGCGCCATTGGGGTGAACCTCCTGTGAGCGCCGGACGGGGATCCGCCGGGGCCGTTGCTGACATGACAGTGCGGGTTGCCATTAAGTACTAAACCCACCGCGTCAGAGAACATTCCCTGGATCGGAAGAAATCCCCCGTCCTGCGCGAGCTGATCACGTCCTCGTACCGACATGCCGTCACGGCTCATGAGCGATCGGAACAGGTCGGGGAACGCGCGCCCTCGAGTCCTATGCGCCCTCCATCCGAGCGGAGTAGTCCCACGACGACACGGTGAGCGCACCGATGCGGACGGCGACCTCATCCGAGACACGCGACCGCAGCCACGCGGCCAGCGGCGACTCGCCGTCCGGGAGGTACCGGCCGATGAGCCGCTCGAGCAGGTCGGGCGCGGGCCCGGATTCGAGTGTTGCCACGCCCCGGCCGCGCACGCCGCGGTACGGCGGGTGATCACCGGCGATCTCGAAGCCACACCGGGGATCGCGGCGGAGTCGCTTCGCCACCACCGAGTCCTGTTGGGTGCAGCACCACAGCGCCGAGTCGTGGAAGAGGAACCAGAGGGACTGCACCAGGGGCCCCTCTGTCCCCTGCGTCGCGAGGCGGATGGGGATCACGGCCGAATGCAGGAACTCCTCGATGGCGGGGAGGTCCCACGAACCCGAGCGGATCTCGACGGCTGACGACGGCTTCATGCGCCCATTCTCGCAGGCCGACTACGAGGGAACGCGCCAGCCGTGATCGCCGTGCATCATCACATCGGCTTCCGCAGGTCCCCACGTTCCTGCGGGATAGATCGCGAGTGGAACTGCATTGTCGGCGAACGCTTCGAGGAGCGGCGTCACGATCCGCCAGGAGTGCTCGACCTCGTCGGAGCGGATGAACAGCGTCGAATCGCCGAGGAGCGCGTCGAGCAGCACTCGCTCGTACGGTTCCGGCGATGGCTCAGCGAAGGAGTCCGGGTAGGAGAAGTCGAGCTTCACGGTCCTCACGCGAAAGGGCGAGCCGGGCACCTTGGCTCCGAACGCGACCTCAATGCCCTCGTCGGGCTGGATCCGCAACACGGTGGCGTTGGGCTCGATGGACCCAACCGCGCTTGGCGGGAGGGGCAGGAACGGCACCCGCTTGTATCGAACCGCGACCTCGGTCACACGACGCTCGAGCCGTTTCCCGGTGCGGATGTAGAACGGCACGCCCGCCCACCGCCAGTTGTCGATCTCGAGGCGAAGGGCGAGAAAGGTCTCCGTCGTGCTCGTGGGGGCGACGCCACGCTCGTCGCGGTAGGCCCGCGCGGCGCGGCCATGGACGTGCCCGGCGGCATACTGCCCGCGAACGACAGGTGCCTCGGCACCGAGCGGGTCGATCGGGCGAATCGATCGAAGCAACTTGACCTTCTCGTCACGAATCGCATCGGCCTCGAAGCTGACCGGCGCTTCCATCGCGGTGAGCGCCAACACCTGGAGCAGATGATTCTGCGCGATGTCGCGCAGCGCGCCAGCGTGCTCGAAGTATGCGCCGCGGTGCTCGACGCCGAGGGACTCGGCGACGGTGATCTCCACGTGATCGACGTATCGACGGTTCCACAACGGCTCGAAGATCGCGTTCGCGAAGCGCATCGCGAGGATGTTCTGAACCGTCTCCTTGGCGAGATAGTGATCAATCCGGAAGATCTGGTGTTCCCGAAAGACCGCGTGCAGCGATTCGTCCAGCGCTTGAGCGCTGGCGAGATCGCGTCCGAACGGCTTCTCGATGACGACGCGCCGGAACGTGCCGCCCGGTTCCTCGGCGAGGCCCGCAGCCCCGAGACCGGCGGCGATCGTTCCGAAGAGCGCAGGAACCGTCGAGAGGTAGTACAGCCGGTTCCCGCCGGTCTCGAGCCCGGAATCACACGACTCCAGCAGTTCGGCGAGCGCGGCGAACGTGCCGGCGTCGTCGAACGATCCGGCGACATAGCGAAAGACGACCCCTCGCTCGGAAAGACCTGGCATACGAGCGGCGAACTCTTCTTCGCTCATCGGCGTGCGTGCGACACCGATGACGACGAGGCGGCGCGGAAGCTGGCCGCGCGCCGCAAGCGCCGCGAGCGCCGGGTACAGCTTGCGCTTCGCGAGGTCACCGGTAGCGCCCAAGACGACCAGCGCACAGGAGACCGCCACGCGCTCGGCCTCGTCGGCCAGCCCCGTCGGGCCCGCCTGGAGGATCCTCACGGTCGGGATCAGTCCAACAGACTGCGGAGCATCCAGGCCGTCTTCTCGTGGATCTGGAGTCGTTGGGTGAGCAGATCGGCGGTGGGTTCGTCGTGCGCCTTCTCGACGATCGGGAAGACCGAGCGCGCCGTGCGGGCGACCGTCTCCTGGCCGATCATCAGCCGCCGGATCATCTCGGTGGCGTCCGGGCGGTCGTCGTCCTCGGGGACCGAGGACAACTCGAGGAACTCGCGGTAGGTGGCGGGTGCCGGTGCCCCGAGGGCCCGGATGCGCTCGGCGATCAGGTCGACCGCGAGCGCGAGTTCGTTGTACTGCGTCTCGAACATGAGGTGCAGCGTCTGGAACATCGGCCCGGTCACGTTCCAGTGGTAGTTGTGCGTCTTCAGATAGAGGGTGTAGCTGTCGGCGAGCAGCCGGGACAGGCCCTCGGTGATCTCGTCGCGGTCGGCCTCTTCGATGCCGATGTCGATTGCCAGACCAGCCATCTGTGCTCACCCTTTCGGATCATCGACGTTGGCTTCTGCAACCGATCCGGGGTGGGCTGGCATTCCCGAATCGATGCAGCAGTTACGTTGACTGGATGGACTGCACCCTCCGAGCCGGCGCGCGTGGTGCCGGCTGATGGAGACCGTCTGGGTGCTCGGCGATCAGCTGCACCGGGCCATCGGTGCGCTCGCCGACGCCACCCCGTCAACGCATCGGGTGCTGCTCGTCGAGTCCCGCGCCAAGGTCGGTGGTCGGCATTGGCACGTGCAGCGCGCCCACTTCCTCCTGACCTCGATGCGCCGGTTCGCCGATGCGCTGCGCGCCGAAGGGTTCGTGGTCGACTACCGAGTCGCCGGTACGTTCAACGCGGGCTTCCGTGGCCACATCGAGCAGTTCTCCCCTGACCGCGTCGTCGTGACGGAACCGAACAGTCGCCGCGCGCGCGAGCTGCTCGCAAGCCTCGGCGTCGGGACGGTGCGATCGGACCAGTTCCTCTGTCATCACGCCGAGTTCGCCGAGTGGGCCGACACTCGCAAGGCGCTGCGCCTCGAGGACTTCTATCGGCACCAGCGGACGCGACTCGGGTACCTCATGGACGGCGACGAACCAGCCGGTGGGCGGTGGAACTACGACGCGGAGAACCGCGAGCCCCCGCCACGCGGCACCGACCGACCGTGGCCGGCGCCACCCGTCGAGGTGCTCGACGACCTCGATCGGGCCGTGCTCGCCGACCTGCCGAGCAGCGTGTCGGGCGAGGCGCCCGTCGGCACCTGGGCCACGTCTCGTGCGGGTGCGCTGCGCCGCCTGACCCACTTCGTGACCGACGTGTTGCCGATGTTCGGCCCCCACGAGGACGCGATGCTCTCCGACAACTGGCACCTCGCCCACTCGATGCTGTCCCCCTACCTGAACAACGGCCTGCTGCTGCCGGGCGAGGTCTGCGACGCCGTCGAGCGCGCCTATCGCGACGGCCGGGTGCCGATCGCGTCGGCGGAGGGCTTCATCCGTCAGGTGATCGGCTGGCGTGAGTACGTGTGGGGCCTCTACTGGCTTTGGATGCCGGACTACCGGGACGAGAACGCGCTCGCCGCGCAGCGCGACCTCCCACCGGCGTTCACCATCCCCGGGGCCACGAACATGCGATGCGTCGCCTCCTGCGTGCAGGACCTCGAGCAGCGGGGTTGGCTGCACCACATCCAACGGCTCATGGTGCTCGGCAACCTCTCGCTCCTGGCCGGTGTGAGCCCGCGCCAGGTGACGGACTGGATGTGGGAGCGCTTCGTCGACGGCGCCGAATGGGTGATGGTGCCGAACGTGGTCGGCATGGCGCTGTACGCCGATGGCGGCCGGATGTCGACGAAGCCCTACGCCGCCGGCGGCGCCTACATCGACCGGATGAGCGACTACTGCAAGGGCTGCGCCTACGACCGCAAGCGGCGGGTCGGCGACACCGCCTGCCCGTTCACCACCCTGTACTGGGACTTCCTGCTCCGCCACGCCGACCGCCTGGCCCGCAATGCCCGGACGGTGGTCCAGGTCCGGGCGGCGCAGAAGCTGACCGACGGCGAGGCCGTGCGCCTCCGAGCCGGCGAGGTCCTGCGCCGGCTCGATGCCGGGACCCTCTAGGAGTTTCGCCCCCCTCGGAAATAGAACGCGTTCTAACTTGTTGTCTCATCCGTGACCCCCGGCCTGCAGCCCCGCGCCTGCCCCCATCCGATCGCCCGACCGTTCATGCGCCAGCGCTGGGAGGACGTGGCATTCGCCCACTGGCCGGTGCCCGCCGACGCCGTCGCCGCGCTCCTGCCGGACTCGCTCGTCCCTGATCACCACGACGGGTCCGCGTGGGTGTCGCTGGTCGCGTTCCAGATGCGGTCGCTGCGGATCAAGCACCTCCCACCGATCCCCACGACGAGCGACTTCGCGGAGGTGAACGTCCGGACCTACGTGATCGGCCCCGACGGACCCGGCGTGTGGTTCTGCTCGCTCGACGCCGAGTCGTTCCTCCCGGTCCTGGTCGCGCGCACCCTGTACGGCCTGCCCTACTGCGTCGCCGACATCCAGCGCGACCCGAGCCGCGACGATGCCTGGGCGATCGCCCGACGCTGGCCTGACCGCGCCTCGGGGACGCTCACGGTCGAGCGGCTCGACACACCTGCCGACGACGATCTCGCCGTCTTCCTGAGCGCTCGGTGGCGCCTGTACGCGGGCACCCGGGTCACGCGCGTCGCTCGCATCGACCACGAGCCCTGGCCGCTCCATCACGCACGGGTCCTCGACTGCGACACCGGCCTCGTCGAGGCGGCCGGCTTCACGGTCGCCGGCACCCCGGTCGCGCACTGGGCACCCGCGGTCTCGGTCCGAGCAGCCGCCCCGCGACGGCTCGGCCGGATGCCGCGCGCAGCCGAACCGCTCGGCGCGGGACGCTGACGTGGCCGAGCGTGCGCTCGAGGGCGCGTCGATCGTGGTCACCGGCGCCACTGGTGGCATCGGGCGGGAGATCGCCGGCCAGCTCGCCGCACTCGGCGCCCGTCTTACCCTGAGCGCCCGCGATCGGGGCACCCTCGAAGCGCTCGCGATCGACGCGACGCTGGTCGCGGCCGACCTTCGGGACGCGCACGCCGGGAAGTCGATCGTCGACACCGCCCTGGCCGCGAACGATCGACTCGACGGCCTGGTGAACGCGGCAGGGATCGTCGCGTTCGGGCCCTTGGGCGAGACCGACGACGTGGTCATCGAGGAGCTGTTCCTCACCAACGTCCTCGGGCCCCTCTGGCTCATCCGCGCCGCGCTCCCCGCGCTCACGGAGTCCCGTGGCTTCATCGCCAACGTCAGCGCCGTCGTCGCCGAGCAACCGCTTCCCGGCATGGTCGCCTACGCCGCGTCCAAGGCCGCCCTCACCGCGGCGGACAAGGCGCTGACGCGCGAGCTGCGCCAGGCCGGTGTCAACGTGATCGACGCCCGCCCACCCCACACCGAGACCGGCCTCGCGAGCCGTCCGATCGCAGGCGTCGCGCCACCGCTTCGGCCGGGCCTCGCGCCCGATGCCGTCGCCCGCCGCATCATCACGGCCATCCGAGCGGGCGAACGCGAGGTCGCCGCGGACGCGTTCGGCGCGTGAGATGGACGTCGACCGGGTCATCGCCGCACCGGCGTCGACGATGTGGGCGTTGCTCGCGAGACCCGACCGCTGGCCCGAGTGGGGACCCTCCGTGCGGGCCGTCGAATGCAGCGACGACGAGATCCGCCCCGGGACGCGCGGCCGGGTCCGAACACCGCTGGGAGCGTGGCTCCCCTTCACCGTCACCGCGGTGGAGCCCGGGCGGACCTGGCACTGGCGGGTGGCCGGCTTCGCCGCCACCGGGCACCGGATCGAACCCGTCGACGACCACCACACGCGCGTCGTCTTCGAGGTCCCGGCGTGGGGGTTCCCCTACGCCATCGTGTGTCGAGCCGCCTTGCGGAACCTCGCTCGAAGCGCCCACGACCTCGCGGCGCACCTGTCCGGAGATGCCTTCGGGACCGTCACTGTCCCGTCGTCTCGCGACCAGATCCGGCACTGAACACGGCGCGGAGATCTTCCAGGCCCGCCGGGAGCTCGATCGGCGGGTCGGGCAGCTGCTCCACCCCGCGTTCCGCCAGGATCCGCTGCATCACCTCGGGCTCGTCGCTCCACGAGCGCGGGTCGCCCATCATCACCTCGTACATCTCGACCCCGTCGGGGCCGGCGACGAAGGGGCCGAACGCGGCGCCGTAGGGCAGCTCGATGTGCGTCCCCACACCGCACAGCTCGTCGCCGCACATGATCTCGCCGGCTAGCACTGTCAACGTGTGCGGACTGTGATGACCGTGGCGGCGCACGATCATGCCCGGGTCCCACTTCGCGAAGAGCGCCAGGTAGAGAGGGTCGACCGAGAAGGCCACCCAACGCTCCCAGACGTGGGACTCGGTGCCGTCGGCGTTGCGTTGGCTGCGCACCGGGATCCAGGGAACGTCGTTGGCCGCGCCGGGGTGGATGATCGTGTGGCTCAGGCCGTCGATCCGCGGTACGTCGGTGCTCACAGCGGGGGCTCCTCGTCGGTTCGTGCGAGATCGGCCCGAACGTGACCCGTCGTCCCGATCCCGGCAACCACCGAGCGAGCGTAGACGTGGGCGAGATCGGTGACCCGCGTGGTGGAGCGCCGACTCAGACGCCGGCGAGCACGGTCGCTTCCTCGCCTCGATCCGGCCGCAGGTCGACCCGGCGGAGCAGCTGGGCGTTGAGCGCCACGACGATCGTGGAGAGGCTCATGAGCACCGCCCCGATCGCCGGCGAGAGCGTGAACCCCACCGGAGCGAGGACCCCGGCGGCCAGCGGGATGGCGAAGACGTTGTAGCCCGCACCCCAGACGAGGTTCTGCACCATCTTGCGGTAGCTGGCACCCGAGAGCTCGATCACACCGAGCACGGCGCGGGGGTCGGACGAGGCGAGCACCACGCCGGCAGACTCGATCGCCACGTCGGTGCCCGCGCCGATCGCGACGCCGACATCGGCTCGAGCGAGCGCGGGCGCGTCGTTCACGCCGTCGCCCACCATCGCGACCCGCAACCCTCGGGCCTGAAGCTCCGCCACGGCGCGCTCCTTGTCCTCGGGGAGCACCTCGGCGAAGACCTCGTCGATGCCCAGGTCGGCGCCGACGCTGTCGGCGACCTGGCGGGCATCGCCGGTGATCATGACGACGCGGAGGCCGCGGCGGTGCAGTTCGTCGACGGCAGCACGGGCCTCGGGTCGGATCTCGTCCTCGAGCGCGAGGGCACCGACGATCTCGTCGTCGCGCACGACGTACAGGACGGCGGCACCGCGTGTGGTCCACTCCCCGATCCGAGCCCGGAGCGCGCTGGGCTCGTCGAGGCTGCGTTCCCGCAGCAAGACCGGACCACCGACGGCCACCTGGCTCCCCTCGACCTCCGCCTCGACGCCCCGTCCGGTGATGGAGCGGAAGCCGGACGCGTTCGGCACGGGACCACGCGAGCGCGCGGCCTCGACGATCGCCCGGGCGAGCGGGTGCTCGCTGTCGGACTCGACCGCGGCCGCCAGTGCGAGCAGCGCGTCTTCGGCATCGGCACTCGTGCCGGAGATCGCCGCAAGACCAGTGACCGCGTGCTCGCCCTTGGTCAGCGTCCCCGTCTTGTCGAAGAGCACCGCGTCCACCAGCCGCGTCCGCTCGAGCGCCAGGCGGTCCTTCACCAGGATCCCGCCTCGTGCCGCGACCGCGGTCGAGAGCGCGATGACGAGCGGGATCGCGAGCCCCAGTGCGTGCGGGCACGCGATGACGAGGACGGTCACCGTCCGCTCGATCGCCGCGTCGGCATCGCCGAGCAGCAGCCAGATCGCGAACGTCAGCACGCCGGACCCGGTGGCGACATAGAAGAGGAGCGCCGCCGCACGGTCCGCAAGCGCCTGGGCCCGGGAGCTCGAGGCCTGGGCCTCCTCCACGAGACGCTGGATGCCGGCCAGCGCCGTGTCGGCACCGACGGCCTCGACCCGGACGCGGATCGCGGAGTCCGTAGCGACGGTGCCGGCGACCACCCGGTCGTCCACGCCCTTCGCCACGGGGCGCGACTCCCCGGTGACCATCGACTCGTCCACCTCGGCCTCGCCCTCGATGACCACGCCGTCCGCCGGCACTCGTGCGCCGGACCGGACCAGCACGACATCGCCAACCGCGAGATCGGCGAGGCCGACGACCTCCACGTCGCCACTCGGCGCCACCCGCTCGGCTTCGTCGGGAAGGAGCGCGGCGAGCACATGCAACGCACCCTGGGCCTGCCCGATCGCCTTCATCTCGAGCCAGTGGCCCAGCAACATGATGACGACGAGCAGCGCCAGCTCCCACCAGAAGTCGAGGTCGAGGTCGCCGATGCCCAGGCTGGTGGCGAGGCTCGCGACGTACGCGACGGTGATCGCCAGACCGATCAGCAGCATCATCCCGGGACGACGGGTCCGCAGCTCGCGTGCCGCGCCGCTCAGGAACGGCCAGCCCCCGAACACGAACACGACGGTGCCGAGCACCGGGGGGATCCAGGCGGTGCCGTCGGGGATCTCGTAGCCGAAGAGGTCGCCGAACATCGTGGAGAAGCCCACGACCGGGACGGCCAGCAGCAGGTTCCACCAGAACAGCCGTCGGAACATCGCGACGTGGTCGTGGTGACCGCCGTGCGCGTGCCCATCACCGTCGGCGGCTTCGTGGGTGGGGACTCCGGTGTGCTCGTGCTCGGTCGTGGCGGTCATCGCGCGCTCCCCTTCTTGCGGGTCTTCGACGTGGTGTGAGCAACCTTGCTGATCTCGATCAGCTCCACGAGGCAGTGCTCGAGGAGCGGCTCGGGGAAGCTCTCGGCGAGCCGGTAGTAGACGACCCGGCCGTCCTTGCGGGTCTGCACCAGCCCTGCGGTCCGCAGGATCCGGAGGCCGTAGCTCGCGGCGTCCTCGTTGATGTCGAGGGCGAGCGCGACGTCGCCGACGCACAGCTCCTCGACGAGGTCGAGCGCATAGAGGATGCGGACGCGGATCGGATCGCCCAGCAGTGCCAGCAGCTGGGAGAGGCGGGCCGCCTCCTCGGCACCGATCACCTGACGGCGGGCCGCTCGCACACGGGATTCGTCCACCGGGTGGGGATCGCCCGCACGGAGCAGATCACGACCGGGGTCGTGCAGAACTTCTTCGACACCTACGCGGTCGATCCGACGAGCGGCCGCCTGCTGGTCCAGGTGCCGGC
>JAWOIO010000188.1:0-4318 GCA_046484625.1 Acidimicrobiia bacterium | reverse complement strand
TCGGCCGACTCGACCCCACGCGATCGTGGAGGCAGGGCGACGAGCGACACCGGTGCTCAGCGAGACGATCGCGGAGCGCTTCGCCGACGCCACCTGGAGCGCCGACGCACTCGCGTGGCACCCGACATCGGCGCAGGGCGTGCGCCGCAGCCCCGAACCCGCCCCGGCGCCTCAGGAGCTGCCGGCGCCATCCGAGGCCCCGCCCCTGTCGCCGACGCTCCTCGCGGTCCGCAGCGTCCCGGAGGACGGCGAGATCGAGGTCCACCTCGCAGTCGGCGGCACGCGCGCGGTCGGACGAGCACCCCTCTCGCGCGGGCTCGCGGGAGCCGCCGAGGCGGTCCTGGTCGGCACGAGCCAGCTCGACCCGACCTACGAAGGGTGGATCCTGGCGTGGGTCCGGACCGTCGAGACCACGGCCGAGGGTCGCTTCGTCGTGGCTGCGTCCCTCGGCGATCCCTCCGGCGAGCACCGCCACGGCATCGCAACGGGCATGTCGCCGATCATGGGTGCGGCCCGAGCGACCGCCGTTGCCATGGCCGAACTTCCGGTCACCGAACCACCCGTCAGTGCGAGCGGCGGGTCACCAGTGCCGCGACCCGGCGGGTGATCCCGGCCGGCAGGGTGCCCGAGAACACCGTGGCGACCCGGTTGTGCGCGCCGGGGACGCACACCGCCCGGCCCCGCTCGTAGGCCTTGAGGCCTGCCTCCGCGACCTCCTCCGCGGACTGCCAGAGGAACTCGGGCATGCCTGCATCGATGTCGACCATGGCCCGCTCGTGGAACTCGGTGTGGGTGAAGCCCGGCGCGAGCACCATCGCCTTCACGCCGGTCCCGCGCAGCTCCTCGTGGATCGCGTTCGTGAAGCTCGACACGAACGCCTTCGTCGCGCCGTAGGTCGCACCGTCGGGGGTCGGCTGGTACGCGGCGACGGACGAGACGTTGATCACCCCGCCGTGGCCGCGCTCGACCATCGGGACCAGCGCGGCGTGGGTGAGGCGCACGAGCGCGAGCACGTTGAGGCGGATCTCGGCCTCCTCGCCGGCGACCGGCAGCTCGTGGAACCGTCCACTGGTCCCGAACCCCGCGTTGTTCACCAGCAGCTCGATCGGAGCATCGTCCCGACCGAGGCGGGCCTCCACCGTGGCGACGCCGGACTCGGACTCGAGGTCGGCGGGGAGGACCTCCACCTGCACGTCGTGTGCCGCTCGGAGGTCAACGGCGATCTGCTCCAGACGCTCGACGCGGCGGGCCACGAGCACGAGATCGTGGCCACGGGCGGCGAGCCCGGTCGCGAGCGCGGTGCCGATGCCGGCCGAGGCGCCGGTCACGAGTGCGACGGAGTGCTCCACGTCGGTCCCCTCTCTGTCGTCGACGGCGGGTGCGGACCGGGCCGTCCCGGTCAGAGGCCGATCGCGGCGGACACTGCGGCGGCCGTCGCCGCGCTCGGCTCGGCGAGCTCGACCTGGTCGATCGCCCGTTCGGGGTCCTTCAGACCGTGCCCGGTGACCGTGCACACGACGACGTCGTCGGCACCGACGAGCTCGTCGTCGGACGCGCGCAACAGTCCCGCGACCGAGGCCGCCGATGCCGGTTCGACGAAGACGCCCTCGACGGCGGCGACGAGGCGGTAGGCCTCGAGGATGTCGGCGTCGGTCACGTCGCCGATGTGGCCTCCGGACTCGTCGCGCGCGGCGACGGCCTGCGCCCAGGAGGCGGGGTTGCCGATCTGGATCGCGGTGGCGATCGTCTCGGGGTGCAGCACCGGCTCGCCGCGCACGATGGGGGCCGCGCCCGCGGCCTGCCAGCCGAGCATCCGCGGCGTGCGGGTTGCCCGCCCCGCGTCCGCGTACTCGCGGTAGCCCTTCCAGTACGCGGTGATGTTCCCCGCGTTGCCGACCGGGATGCTGTGGACCGTGGGGGCGTCGCCGAGCGCGTCGACGATCTCGAACGCCGCGGTCTTCTGACCCTCGATGCGCGCGGGGTTGACGGAGTTCACGACCTCGATCCCCGACCGCTCGCCCAGCTCACGGACGATGTCGAGCGCGGCGTCGAACGTCGCTGTGATCGGGACGACCCGGGCGCCGTGGATCAATGCCTGCGCGAGCTTGCCGAGCGCGATCTGCCCGGCGGGGAGCACGACGGCGCAGATGATCCCTGCACGCGCCGCGTAGGCCGCCGCCGATGCCGACGTGTTCCCGGTGGAGGCACAGATGACTGCCTTGGCCCCGGACTCCACCGCCTTCGAGACCGCGACCGTCATCCCGCGGTCCTTGAACGAGCCGGTCGGGTTGGCGCCCTCGACCTTGAGCAGGACCCGGCCGACACCCGCGCGCGCCGCGAGCCGCGGCGCGTCGAGCAACGGCGTGTTCCCCTCCAGCAACGTGATGACCGGCGTCGCGTCGGTCACCGGGAGGTGGGCCCGGTACGCCTCGATGAGCCCGGGCCAGGGAGCGGACACGGCGCTCAATCGTCCTCCCCGACCACCCGGAGGACCGAGCCCACGCGGTGGACGTGCTCGACGCCACGCACGGCGTCGAGCGTCGCTCGGAGGTCGGCCTCACGGGCCCGGTGCGTGATGAAGATGAGCCGGGCTTCGTCGCCGATGCCGCGCTGCTCCATCGACTTGATCGAGACCTGGTGGTCGCCGAACGCCCCGGCGATCGCGGCGAGCACCCCCGGCCGGTCGGCGACCTCCATGAGCACGTAGAACGGGGACTCCGTCTCGTCGACGGGGCGGATCGGCCGCGCGACCAGGCCGCCCACCGTCGCCCCCTTCGCACCCGACACGAGGTTCCGAGTGGCGTCGACGACGTCGCCGAGCACGGCCGACGCGGTCGGGCCCCCGCCGGCGCCCCGCCCGTAGAACATCAGCTCACCGACGGCCTCGGCCTCGATGAACACCGCGTTGAACGCGTCGCGCACCGATGCCAGCGGATGATGGAGCGGAACCATCGCAGGGTGCACGCGCACGGCGATCGCGCCTTCGATCTCCTCGGCGACCGCGAGCAGCTTCACCACGTAGCCGAGCGTCTTCGCCGACTCGATGTCGTCGGCGCTCACCTGTGCGATGCCCTCGCAGTACACGTCGTCGGGACCGACGATGGCACCGAACGCGATCGTGGCGATGATCGCGGCCTTGGCCGCGGCATCGTGCCCCTCGACGTCGGCCGTCGGGTCGGCTTCGGCGTACCCGAGCCGCTGCGCCTCGGCGAGCGCGTCGGCGAACGACGATCCGGCCTCGGTCATCCGGGTCAGGATGAAGTTGGTGGTGCCGTTGACGATGCCGAGCACTCGGTGGATCCGGTCACCGGCGAGGGACTCGCGCAGCGGTCGGATGAGCGGGATCCCGCCGGCGACGCTCGCCTCGAACAGCAGGTCGACGCCCGCCTCGGCCGCGACGGCGAACAGCTCGGGACCGTGCCGGGCGATGAGCTCCTTGTTCCCGGTGACGACCGGCTTGCCTGCGCCCAACGCCTGCGTGATCAGGGTCCGCGCGGGCTCGATCCCTCCGATGACCTCGACGACGAGATCGACGTCGTCGTCGGTGACCACCGCTGCGGGGTCGTCGGTGAAGCACTCGGGGGCGACCTTCACGTCCCGCGTCTTCGCCAGGTCTCGAACCGCCACCCGCGCGACCTCGACCCTCGCGCCGACGCGGGCCTCGAGGAGGTCGGCGTGCTCGGCCACGAGATCGACGAGCGCCGCGCCCACGTTCCCGCAGCCGAGGATCCCGAGCCGGACGGCTCCGGCGCGAGGAGAGGCGGTCACGCCCACCAGTCTGGCCTACTCGGCATCGAGTCGGACGAGATCTTCGAACGTCTCCCGACGCACGACGACCCGGGGCGTGCCGCCACGCACGAACACCACGGCGGGCCGCGGCACCTTGTTGTAGTTGGAGGCCATCGAGTAGCCGTAGGCGCCGGTGGCCGGCATGGCGAGCAGGTCCCCCACGGCGACTCCCGCCGGGAGCCGGGCGTCGGCGACGATGATGTCGCCCTGCTCGCAGTGCTTGCCCACGATCGAGCAGGCGAGGGGCCGCGCGTCGGCGACCCGCCCGGGCAGGTACGCCTCGTACCCGGCGCCGTAGAGCACGGGGCGGGGGTTGTCGCTCATCCCCCCGTCGACCGCGACGTACGTGCCGATCCCCGGGATCTCCTTGACCGTGCCCACGCGGAAGAGCGTGAGCGCGGCCGGGGCGGCGATGGAGCGCCCGGGCTCGCCCATGAGGCGCGGCGCGTCGGCGAGACCCACCGCCGTCGCCGAGTCCTGGACCGCGGTGGGTCTCGCCGACGCGCCGCGCCTCATGGTCGAGCCCGGG
>JAWOIO010000124.1:0-4533 GCA_046484625.1 Acidimicrobiia bacterium | reverse complement strand
CCGCGACCACGAGGGCGACCAGTACGGCGGTGGACGCCGCGGCTGCGACCCAGCGGTAGCGCACGATGAGGCGAGCCCAGGCCGACCAGCCGCGACTGGCGCGCGCATCGCGTCGGTTACGGGGCCGGTCGAGCCTCGGGCCGATCGTAGCGAGCAGGACCGGCAGGAGCGTGATCGCCACGGCGACGCTGACGAGCGCGATCAGCAGCCCAGCGAGTCCGATGCTTCGCAGCGCCGGGAACGGCACGGCAAGAAGCGCGAGCAGCGAGATCGCCACGGTCGTGCCACTGAAGACGACAGCCGAACCCGCACGCTGCATCGCGTTCCGCACAGCCTCGTCGTTCGTCAGGTCGGGCTGCTGGCGCTCCTCGCGCCAGCGGACGACGACGACAAGTGCGTAGTCGATCGCGATGCCGAGCCCGATGAGCGCGACGAGAAACTGCACGATCACCGAGACATCGGTGACGCTCGCGACCGGCCAGATCAGCAGGAAGGTGGTCGGGATCGCGACGAGTGCCATCAGCAGCGGCACGATCGCCGTGAAGGAGCGGAAGACGAAGATCAGAACGAGGAGCGCGCCCAGGGCTGCCAGCAACGTTCCGATTAGAACCCCGGTGCCGGTGCCTTCGTTTTCGCCGCCGACGGCGCGCAGCGCGTCGAGCCCCGTCACCTCGACCGGCGAGCCTCCGACAGTGACGCCGGCCAGTGCGGCTTCGGCCAGCCGGGCCTCGGGTAGCCCTTGGTCGACTCCACCTTTGGCCGGGATGTAGACGAGCGCGAAGGTGGTGCGGCCGTCGTCGGAGACGAACGCCCGATCGCGAGTCGAGGCATATGAGGCAGTGCTCGCCCCCGGTAGCGCGGCTTGAACCTTCGCAAGCGCCGCCCCGAGCTCCTGGTTGACCCCGGGTGAGTCGACGGTCATGCCTTCCGGAAGCCTCACGACCGGCACGAGGGGTGCGACGTCACCGCCGCTGCCGTAGATCGCGGCGATTTCACGGTTCGTCTCGTACCCCTCTTCCCCCGGCACGCTGAACTCCTGCGAGAGAGCGCTCCCCGCTGGCTGGATCGCCACGAACGCGACGACCGTGAGGACGAGCCAGACGCCGACGGTCAGTCGCTTGTGGCTGAGAACCCAGTTCGTCAGCGTCGCCAGAGCATCCCCCGGATCAGGTAGCGAGCCATGGGGTAGGCCCGGTGGATCGGCAATCGTACCCGTCGATCCTTTCGTGTTTCTATGTAGCCGCACTACGTCGGCGCCAGGAAGAGCGGCGTCCGTCATTTCCGCCCGCCCGCCTCTAGCTCGCGCTCCTCGATCCGCAGGTAGCTCGCCACGACGCTCGGGGCCGCGGAGGAGCCCGAGATCCCGACCGGGCTGGGCCGGTTGGAAACAGATGAATACTCCTCAAGACGACGCGCACTCCCGGCGCCAGCACGTCCGGAACCGCCGACTCGGTCAGGCGGCTTCGGGCTCGCGTGCGTCGAGCCGCAGCTCGAGCAGGGAGCGCAGGCGCTCACCCACGTCGGAAGGGTCGTCGCGGGGGTCGGGGTCGCGACGGAGCACCTTCACGGAGTCGCCCGTCCACCGCCACCCGTAGCAGCGCTCGTAGCACTCGGCTTCGCTGAGCGTCCGGAGCCGCTCCTCCACGGGCCGCACCCTAGGCAACGCCCCGGACGGCGGGGGTAGTCTGCGGCACATGGCGGTCACGGCGCGCGTCCACGAGTTCGACGTCACCGTCGATCGTGACCGCAACGCAAGGAGCGGGCTCGGTGGCAGTCCACTCCCCCGCGAGGCGGAGTGGTGGGCAGAGCACTACGTGCTTGCCGGTCTCGTCCGCTGCACCCTCGCGAGCATGGACTACGCGGCCCGGCGAGCCGGCGCGAACATCGTCGGCTCCGGAAGCGCACACGGAGTCGTCACGAAGCGCGATGAGGACGGGCGCTATGCGTTCGTCGAGATCGAAGCCTCGTTCGACGTCCAGCTCGCACCGGCGCCGTCGCCGGAGGAGCTCCCGAGCCTGGTCGAGAAGGCCGAGGCCGGCTGCTTCGTCGGGAACTCGCTCTCGGTGAGGCCCGCCTATCACTGGACGATCAACGGAGAAGAGATCTCGTGAGCACGGTCGCGCTCGACGTCGGCGCGGTCCGAGCGCGCTTCTCGGCCCTCGACCGCCTGCTCGCCTTCTTCGACGGCCCCGGCGGGACACAGTGCCCGGACGAGGTGATCAACGCGATCGCGGAGTACCTTCGGCGTGACAACGCGAACATCGGAGCTCCGTACGAGACGTCACGGAGGACCGTCGACCTCGTCGACCTCGCACACGAGCGCGCTGCCTCGTTCCTCGGCTGTGCACCGGAGGAAGTGGCCTTCGGCCCGAGCATGACCGCCCTCAACTTCCTGCTCACCCGCGCGTTCGCACGAACCTTGCGACCCGGAGACGAGGTCGTCGTCACTGCCCTCGACCACGACGCGAACGTGTCGCCGTGGCTCGAGATCGCTCACGACATCGGGATCGTCGTCCACGTCGCGGGGGTCACCGACGAGCTCGCGCTCGACTACGACCACCTCGCGAGCCTCCTCTCCGAGCGAACGCGAGTGGTCGCGTTCCCCGTCGCGGCAAACTCCGTCGGCACAGCACCAGACGTCCGGCGTATCGTCGAGCTCGCGCACGGCGCGGGCGCGCTCGCGTGGGCGGATGCGGTGCACTACGCCCCGCATGGGCCGATCGACGTGGCCGCCTGGGACGTCGACGTCCTGATCTGCTCGCCGTACAAGTTCTTCGGGCCGCACATGGGCATGGCCTTCGGCAAGCGCGACCTGCTCGCTTCCTGGCGGCCGTACAAGGTGCGGCCAGCGGCCGACGACCCGGTCGGCCACCGATTCGAGCTCGGCACCTCGCAGCACGAGCTGCTCGCGGGATTCGTGGCCACGGTCGACTACGTCGACTCGATCGGCTGGGATGCGATCCTTGCGCACGAGCGAGCGCTCGGCACTCGCTTCCTTGCAGGGCTCCCGGAGACCGTCGAGCTGTACGGGCTCCCGACGATGGATGGCCGCGTCCCGACCTTCTGCTTCAACGTGCCCGAGAGGTCGCCCGAGGAGGTCGCCGTGCTCCTGGCGGAGCGCGACCTCGCGGTGTGGCACGGGAACTACTACGCCGTCGAGACGATGAAGCATCTCGGCCTCGCCGACGGCGCCGTCCGCGCCGGAATCGTCCACTACAACACCGAGGACGAGGTCGCCCGGCTGCTGGCCGGTATCGCAGAGCTCGCGTGAAGCTGCTCGTCCTCGGCGGGCCGCGGTTTCTGGGACGTGCGCTCGCCGACGCGACGCTCGACCGCGGGCACGAGCTCACGTTCTTCAACCGCGGGCAGACGAACGCCGACCTCTACCCGGAGGTCGAGCGACTCCGCGGGGATCGCGCGTCCGATCTCTCGGCGCTCCAGGGCAGGAGGTGGGACGCGGTGATCGACACGTGCGGCTTCCTGCCCGACGTCGTGCGCGCGTCGGCCGAGGCGCTGGCCTCGTCCGGTCTCTACTGCTTCGTGTCGAGCATCTCCGCGTACGCGGACTTCAGCTCGCCTGTCGACGAGTCGAGCCCCGTGGCCGAGCTGGGCGACCTCGCCCGGGACGAGATGACGAACGAGAGCTACGGCGCGCTCAAGGCGCTCTCCGAGAACGAAGTGCGCGCCGTCTTCGGCGAGCGAGCCCTCATCGTCCGCCCGGGTCTCATCGTCGGGCCGTACGACCCGACCGGGCGCTTCACGTACTGGCCGCACCGCATCGCGCGCGGTGGAGAGGTGCTCGCCCCCGGCCCGCCCGAAGATCTCACCCAGTTCATCGACGTGCGCGACCTGGCCGGCTGGATGGTCGCGCTCTGCGAAGGCGCGACGGCCGGGATGTTCAACGCGACCAACGCGGGAACGCCGTGGGGCGAGCTGCTCGAGACGTGCCGCTCGATCACGCGAAGCGATGCCGAGATCACGTGGGTGGACGACGCATTCCTCGTCGAGAACGGGGTCGGTGAGTGGATGGAGCTGCCGCTGTGGCTCACGGGCCCGGATTCGGCATACGCCGATCGCGTCGATGTGAGGCGGGCCGTCGAGGCGGGCCTCCGCTTCCGGCCAGGGGAGGAGACGGTTCTCGGCGCGCTCGAGGGCGCGGAGCCGGCCGACGGCGTCGGACTCACCCCCCAGCGCGAGGCCGCCCTGCTCGCCGCCTGGCATGGCCGGTAGGGACTCGTCGGCACGTGCCGCACCGGGAAGCTGACGCCGGCGCTCCGCTTCGTGCACCAGCTCGAGGACCGGCCCTAACCGGACGCCTTCCGAGCGCGATCCCAGGGCTCCTCGTCCCAGCGGATCAGATCCGGGTCGATCCCGCGCGCCTCGGCGAGGTCGCACGTGAGGCGCTGGAAGCGAACGATGTCCACGACGGGATGGCTCGTCGGGACGAGCGTCGCGTCGCAGCCGAGCTCTTCGAGGGCGCGCATCACGGCCGCCGCGCGCTCGGCTGCTCGCCCCTCCCCTTCGAGCACGAAG